>CAYYMH010000001.1:0-188857 GCA_964472785.1 uncultured Cytophagia bacterium
TATTTTTTAGCCTTTTTTGGGCTGTTTTTTGGGAGTTGTGGTGAAGTTGGGTTAAGTTTCTACTCGAAAGATATTTAATTGAGGAGCAAAGAGAAGGAATTTATAAAAACTATAAAGAAAGCCTGAAAGAATTACAGGAGAATAAATTAAACTTCTCAAATGATCTTAATAAATTAAAAGGAATGATGGACAAATGATAGAAATTGCTTTTAGTTCTTCTTTCAAAAGAGCATTTAAAAAAAGGATACAGGGACAATCATATTTAGAAGAAAGATTTTGGGACAGAGTTGACATATTTAAGAATGATTCTTTTGATAACAGAATAAAAACTCACAAGCTTTCAGGCAGGTTAAAAGAATTGTGGAGTTTTAATGTTGACTATGATAACAGAGTGATATTTTATTTTGTAAATGATAATAAAGATAAAGCAGTATTTGTTGATTTTAGTAAGCATGATGTTGTTTATTAAACGATATCTTAACATTTAAAATATTCAATAATCAATTGTTTATAAACTGCTAATCAGGATAGCAGGAGTTTTTCTCCCCCTCTCCTCACAATCCGCCATCTGGAGGAAAGGTTCACACAGTGCGTTTCATCAGTTTCATTATCTATTAGGATAATGATATTCGATCAAGAGATCACGAAAGGAAACAAGGAATTAAACCCACAAGAACATTTCACGTTTTCTTAGCAACCCAAAATACTATTGCAATTTACCAAAATTTTTGTTATCATTATTATCTTAAATTCTGGCGCGGCAAAGCGAATAAAAAAGTGTCACCTTGTCCAATTGGCGTGACCATTAAATATAACAACACATTTTTGAATGAGGGGAATCCGAATGAAAGCATTGATTACCAGTGGCGGAAAAGGCACACGACTGAGACCATTGACTCACACGCAAAACAAACACTTAATTCCCATTGCCAACAAACCGATCCTGCATTACGCGATTGAAACGGTTATCGAGGCGGGGATCTCGGAAATCGGCATTATCGTGAACGCGGACTGCGATGAAGTGCAAACCGCGATCGGCGACGGCAGCAAATGGGGCGTCAGCATTACCTACATTCCGCAGGCAGAGCCGTTAGGTTTGGCGCACGTGGTGAAAATCGCGGAGGATTTTATTCAAAAAGAACCATTCATTTTTTATTTGGGCGATAATATGGTGGTTGGCGGTGTGCAGCGGTTTATTGAAAAATTCGAACAGGACAATGTGAATTGCTACCTCACGTTAGCCGGCGTCAAAGACCCGGAGCGGTTTGGCGTGCCTGAGATCGTGGACGACCGGATCGTGTCCGTGGAAGAGAAACCCAAAAAACCGAAGAGCAAATTCGCAGTTGCCGGCATTTATATTTACGATCGCCATATTTTCGAAGCGGTGAACGCCATTCAGCCCAGCGATCGCGGCGAGCTGGAGATTTCCGACGCCCACCAGTACCTCATCGACCACGGCTATCAGATTGGCTACTCCGAAATCACCGGTTGGTGGAAGGACACCGGAAAACCCATCGATCTGCTGGAAGCGAACCGCCTGGTTCTGGAACACATCAAACCCAAAATCAGCGGATCGATCAATGAAAAATCCATTGTGGCGGGCAACGTGATCATCGAAAAGGGCGCCAAAGTCATCAACAGCAATATCCGCGGACCGGTGGTCATCGGTTCCGATTCGGTGGTTGAAAACAGCTACATCGGACCCTTTACCGCGATCCAGAATAACTGCACCATCCGAAACAGCGAGATCGAATACAGTATCGTTCTCAACGATTGCGAAGTGATCGATATCGACATTCGGATCGAAAGCAGTTTGTTGGGCACGGATGTGCAGATCATCAAATCCGAGGACAAGCCCTCTACGCACCGGTTTTTTATCGGAGATCAGAGTCGAGTTGAGTTAGTCTAATCCGGACAGGTTATGAAGAAACTTTTGTTTATCGCTTACTATTTTCCACCGCTGGGTATGGGGGGCACCCAACGGTCTGCCAAGTTTGTCAAATATCTGCCAGCGTTTGACTGGGAACCTATCGTGCTTACGGTGAAAGACGTCACCTATTACGCCCACGATTCATCTTTAATTGATGAAATAAAACACACCACAATCGTCCGGACAGAATCGCTGGATCCGCTGCGGCTGATGGCGCGGTTCAAAAAAGATTCCAGCCAGGACAAAGCCATAACCGAGCAAGAAACACCCCCATCAAGAATAGCGAATTTTTTGAACCGAATCATTACCGGCTGGCTGCTAATTCCGGATTCGAAGATTCTCTGGCTTCCGTTCGCGCTGATCAGCGCCCTTCGTTTGATACGAGAGCACAACATCCGCGTTGTTTATACCACGTCACCACCGCATTCCGCCCATTTGTTAGGATTAATTCTCAAAATAATGAAAAAGGTAAACTGGATAGCAGATTTCCGGGACGACTGGACCGGCGGCGAAAGTCAGCCCTGTCCGACTTATTTTCATCATTTGGTGAATCGGTTTTGGGAAAAAGCGGTGCTTCGGTCAGCCGACCGAGTTGTTGCCATGTGCGATCATTTGAGAGGTCAGTTAGCGGAGAAATCCGGTCAACAGACGAATCCGAATAAACTTATCACCATCACCAACGGTTACGATCCGGATGATTTCAGGGGATTGCTGAACGCAAAACTTTCGTCCCAATTTACCATCACCCACTGCGGCTCGATCAGTAAGGTTAGTGATCCAAAGCCATTTTTAAAGGCTGTGCGGGACATATTTAACGCGCAACCTGAATTACGGGGTGAAATAAAAGTTCAGTTTGTGGGCACTGACATCTTCGGACGGTTGCGGCGCCATGTTGACAATTTAAATCTCGAAGAAATAATCAGTCCCATCACCTATCTGCCGCACCGGGACGCACTGAAAAAAATCATGGCGTCGCATCTGCTGCTGTTGGTGATTCACAAAAAAACCAGCGAAGAAATCATGACCAGCAAAGTGTTCGAATATCTGGCTTCGGGCAAACCTGTTTTGCTGCTGTCCTCTCCGGGTGAAGTCGCGAGCATGATTCGGAAAATGAACAGGGGGCAGGTTGTTGAGTATAATGATATTAAAGAAATAAAAAATGCCATCGAGCATTATTATCAAAAATATAAAAACGGCAGTTTAACATTTGAAAAACCACTTTCCGTGACCCAATTCGACCGGAAAGAACTGACCAAAAAATTAGCACAAGTGATTTCTGAAATCCAAACATGAGGGATAATCAATTTGCGTTATGTATTGAATCTGATTGTGATTAGTTTTTTTTTCACCGGCAGTAACGGATTAAGTCAGGACTATCTCTGGCCCACCAGCGCCAGTCAATATTTGACATCCTCCTTTGCCGAGTACAGATCCGGTCATTTCCACGCTGGCATCGACATCAAAACATGGGGCAGAGAAGGCTACGAAGTGTACGCCATCCAGGATGGCTATGTCTCCCGCTTGCGGGTTTCGCCGTACGGCTACGGCAAAGCGGTCTATCTGAAACTGGACACCGGTGAAGTTGTGGTTTATGCCCATTTGAGCCGGTTCAACGATGAAATTGACCAATACGTGAAAAACGAACAGCAGCGAAAAGACGCGTACCGGATTCAGAAATATTTCAACTCCTCCCAGTTTCCGGTCAAACAGGGCGATATTATTGGCTATACCGGATCTACAGGCATCGGAGCTCCGCATTTGCATTTTGAAATGCGCGACGCCTACAACCGACCGATCAATCCTTTTCTGAAAGGATATGCCGTCGCAGACAAAGTACCGCCGACTGTTCGGGAAATCAGCATCACGCCACTCGATTTTCATTCCAGAGTTAATGCGGATGTTGTACCATTAATCCTGAAACCTGATTTTTCCCCAACAAATCAACTTAATATTTCAGCAACGCCTTTTTTATCCGGACGAATTGGTTTTGCAGTAAATTGTTACGACAAAGCAGACCGGGTGAATAACCAGTTTGCCGTTTACAAACTTCGGTTCTTTGTTGATGAGCAGTTAAAATACGAGGCGGTTTACGATAAGTTTTCGTACAGCCAATCCCACATGATCGACTTTGACCGGGATTACCGATTGAGAAAACGCGGCAAAGGAATCTTTCAAAATTTATATAAAATCAAGCTCAATGAACTGCCGTTTTACCAACCGCAGGGAGACGAAATTGGCATATTAAATTGCAGTCCCAGCATGTTCAACTCTTATAACCAAAATATAATTGCCAGCGGTTTGCATCAATATCGCATCGAGCTTTATGATTTTTGGGGGAACCTGACAACAGTCAACGGTCAGTTTACGGTGGGTGAAAAATCAAGGCTCACAGCAAGCTTTGAGTATTTTAATTCGGGCGAATTGATTGTCAGTGATTTGCGGGATGAATCCGATGAAATTATACAAAGGTTCGATGTAGATGTTTCAAGCGACCAGGGAATAACATGGAGCAAACAGGGTGTTCACACAGATTCATCAGGTTCACCCTGGAATTATTACCTTTCGAACGATTTCATCATTTATGATTTAAACCTTAACGACATCATAAAAATAACCGCATTCAACGATTTAAACATTCTTTCGTTTCCGCTTTTTTACAGTATAAAAAATTACGAGGATATGAATAACGATACAGAGCATCTCAACCTTGAAAAAGATTTTTACGATGATTACGTTCGATTCGAAATTCGTTCAAACAATCCCTTAAACGGGGTTCCCAAATTATATGTTAAGCAATCGGGGATGAGTCATAGCGAAGTTGCTGTATACCCTAAAAGTATGTACGAATATTATGGGATTTATCAACTTATACCGCATCAAGACGGGCCTTTTTCAATCGAGGTGACGGCAAAAGATATTTCAAATGTTTACAGAACGTATCAGGAGAAATTTAACATTGCGACAGTAAATCCGACCACCGGCGGATACCATTGCTCCGATGATTCGCTTTTTACGATACAATTTGGCGGCAACAGTGTTTACGATCATCTTTTTTTGAGAATCGAAAAACTGGATTCAGTAAAAGATAACGCATACGAGATACTTGGACAGCATTACAATGTTCAACCTCAGGATATACTGCTCAAAGGCAGAGCAACCATCCGTATGAATTATCCGCCGTCAGACAGTTTGGCGGAAAAGCTGGCGCTTTATGCCGGAAGCGGAAGACGCTACAGTTTTATTGGCAACCAACTGGATAGTGTCAACCACGAAATTACAGCGACCGTATCCAGTTTGAACACCTACGCTGTCATTCGTGATGTAATCCCACCGGAAATATGGATCAAACAACCTAAAAAATTTGAGTTTTTATCTGACCCAGCTCCCAGCTTCGTTGCAGTAGTGCATGACAAATTATCCGGTATTGCCAACGAACAATCCATCATTATGAAATTGGACGGAAAAAAGGTAATTGCAGAATACGATCCTGAACATCGAACGATCACATATCAATGTGATATGCCCCTCAATTCGGGCGAACATGAATTGTCGGTATTTGCGATCGATAATTGCAGAAATAAAAGGCTGGTTGTAAACAAATTTTTTATAAAATAACTTCCTCATCATTACACTAAAAATGCTTTCTAATGATGATTCGTGTTCGTTAAAAACACCCGACACAGGTTTCGATAATCCGTATTTACTTTTCAATCTTTGTAGTATGAAATTATCAAGTTTTTAATTAACAGATGATCTCACCAAAAAAATTTCAAAAAACCATAAAAACACTTGACATTTACAAATTTTTAATATATAATATAAACTATGAAAGAAATTAAAATTGTTGTAAGTGATTAAAAATTAAAGCTATATTTCACTTAGATTACAAGGCGATTTCTTCAAGGAAAGAAAAGATTTTAGAAACGCTTATCAGAAATTAATAAATTTCAGATTCTCATTAATTACGTTTATAAAAAAAAGTCATAAATGGCAAAGGCCGGCTGCCATTTATGACTTATATTAATCCACAGTAAAAATAAATCCATTTCGGTTTTTTTTATTAAAAAACCAAACGGGAGGATTTTATTTTTACTTACACTTAATTACGCCAGCATTCTTAAAAAGTTTCAAATAATTTATGAACCAAAACGAGGAGGGATTAGAATTGAGGTTTAAAAAATTAATATTAGTCTCTGCTATTTGCAGTTTAGGTATTCTTATTCTTTTTAGCCAACCTGCTTTTAGCGGAATCACCGGAAAGGTATCCGGATTTGTAAAAGATGCCTCGACAGGTGATGCGCTTCCGGGTGCGAACATCATTTTGGAGGGAACGATGATGGGAGCAGCAACCAACCTGGATGGTTACTTCTTTATAATGAACATTCCACCGGGAAATTATACGATTAAAGCATCGATGATGGGTTACAAAACAGCTCAAGCGAGAATTCAAATCCGGGTGGATTTAACGACAAAAATTGACTTTAAGCTGAGTCCAACAGTAATGGATCTGGGTGAAGCGGTCACGGTTACGGCTGAACGTCCGTTAATTCAACCGGAAGTGACCAGCAAGAGAGCCACCATTACTGCTGAAATGATCGAGAACATGCCGGTTAGAAACATTCAGGACATCATGTCATTGCAAGCGGGTGTGATCATGATGGACAAGGGTAACCAGATTGCCGGCTTTGAAACCCGTGGCATTGATCAGGTACATGTGCGGGGTGGCAGAAGCGGGGAGATCGCTTACATGGTTGACGGAATGTACGTCGAAGATGCGATTTACGCCGGTATGGGTACCAGTGTAAATCGGGAAGCAATCCAGGAGCTTACCACGATTATCGGTGCCTTCGATGCTGAATATGGTGAAGCGCAGTCAGCAGTTGTCAATATCGTTACCAAAGAAGGCGGTGCAAATTTTAAAACGCGCTTCGAATACAATACAAGCGAAATTACCGGACTTATCACTGAAGCTGATGATTGCCGGGACGCCCATCAGGCGATTGGTTCCATTAGTGGACCGGTTCCATTTATTAAGAACATGAATTTTTTCATTTCCGGAGAACAGAGTTACGGAGCCTACGCTTCATACGAATTTGATGACCATGTTTATGATCCGACTCCTATGAAGGATATTCTGCACGATCCATCCAATCCGGTATATCAACAAATCGTTGACCAAATCGAACAAGGGATTATAACGGAAATCAGTGATATAAATGATTTGAACAATCCGGATAAACTGGAGGATTACTATTATGCCGGCGATCTGTTACGTCAATATCATACCGGCACCTACAGAAAAGCCTGGCGATATCGGTCAGATTGGGATAACGACGGACATCGTGAGTTGATTGCTTACGATAATGTCGCCGGTTGGAGAGGATTGGGTTACACAAAAAATTGGGATTTTACAGGAAAATTAGCGTGGCGGATTTCACCAAATATCAAACTCATCATACCGATTCGCTTCAATCAACGCGTTCAAAAATCATGGGCTTCTGCCTATACTTTTGCAATGGATGGTCGCAATGTACTTGATGACCGGACTGATCAACAGACATTAATTTTTACGCATCAAATTTCACCAAAGCTGTTCTACGAAATTCGCGCCTCGCGTTTCTTTAAACAACGTTCATACACAATTCGTGGATTAAAAGGCCACAAGTTAACTCCCGGACACGAGGATGAACTTTCGGAAGCTTATCAAATTTTTTATAATGATCCAAGTATATCGGTTGATTTTGGTCCACAGGAATATCCGACTCCCACTAGACATAGCGATTTTTATGCTCCGTTAACTTTTGTACGCTATGATACGATGTCTGATGGCAGAATTCGACATATTTATCAAGGGTCGGCTGAACAATACTGGAATTTTAACTTTCAGCAATCCCTGCAGCTCAAAACCGATGTCACCTGGCAAGCCAGCCAGGAGCACCAAATAAAATTAGGTATTGAATATAAGCGATTTGGGTTGGAAAAAGATTTGCTCGGACGGGACATTGGCGGAATTCGATTTCTTGAATACCAATATCCGTGGACAAGGGGCTATCCATCCTATTATCATCTAAAACCAGAGGAGGCAGCCTTCTATATCCAGGATAAAATGGATTTTCAGAATTTTATCCTGAACCTTGGTGTTCGGATGGATTATGCAAATTCAAAAGGACAGGCATGGAAAGATTGGAACGATCCGACATCCGGTGTGGAGCAAGGCAAGAAAAATTTCCAGGTGAGTCCAAGAATTGGCGTCGGACATCCTATCACTGATCGAGCAACATTTCACTTCAATTACGGACATTTTTTCCAGGTGCCAGATTATCGCGACCTTTATACCAACCAGCATCTTGATTTAAATGCACCTTCACCGTTTTTTGGCTGGGCACACATGGATGCTCAGCGAACGATCTCTTATGAACTCGGAGTGGATTATCAGTTTAGCCAGTTCTGGAAAGTGACTTTTGCTGCCTGGGCCAAAGAGAATAACGGAAATGCAGGTAGTTTTCGTCTTACCGGTTTTGATCCTGACAGCCTTGGTGGCTACTCTTACGGAATCATAACCAATAACGATTTTGGCAGCTCAAAAGGCATCGACATTACTGTTGAGAAGAGATTTAGTGATAACTACTTTGGCGAATTACAATACACATACTCAGTTGCCAAAGCAAATCAATACTATTCTTGGGCTGGTTATTGGGACGGACAAACTGAAGACACGCGAGCGAAAACAGAATACTTGTCCCGGTATGATTCCCCACACCAGTTAACCGGAATGTTTGGAATGCAGTGGCTAAAAGGTATGGGACCCACGCTATTCGGAATCAAACCTCTCGAAGATTTTCTGATGCAATTTACGATAAGAGTTCGCAGCGGCTATCCATATACACCTTCTGTCGGCGGACAATCATTGGAACCAAATACAGCGCGCCGTCCAATGGTTTATAATATCGATGGCGTATTCAGAAAAGATTTCATCGTTGGCGGTAAACTCAGAGCCGGAGTAGTACTCAGAGTCAGGAATTTACTAAATACAAAAAACGTATTAAGTGTTTATTCTGAAACCGGCAGCGCGTCGGAACCGAATCCGGGTTACAGCAAAACCAATTACAGTACGAATTGGGACAGGCCATGGTATTGGACCCGAGGCCGAACCATTGATATGGGATTCAGAGTCGAATTTTAATAACATGAATAACGAGTCGTAGAGGCTTTGAAAGTATGATATACTGATTTTTCTCTCGCTGTGAGAGCGACTCAAATTTTAAACACGGAGGATGCAATCAATGAAAAAATATATTATCTACGGTACTTTCGTATTGTTGATACTTTTTTGCTGCTTATCAACAGTTCAAGCCGCAGACATAAACAAGAAAGACGATAAAACACTACGTAAGCCCACAAAAACAATCGACCTATCGGTGGGATTACTGGACGCTGGTAAAGTGCAGCATGCCATTTTTAATAACGGCTGGCTATCCACATGGAATTATCGGCCCAAGGTTCCGGCTGTATTTTATAAGGGGTGGTCCTACATTCCGGATTTAACAATGATGATTGGTGTTCCGGAAGATCCCGCCTGGACTCCTTACACAACAGACGTCCAAACCGGGCAGTCAAAATTGAAAGGTCCCTCTGTATCAGAAGAATTTGCCGGAGGCGACTGGGGACCTAAAGCAGGCTCATTAGGGAACGTCCACTCAGGTGACATGACATTTGGTGATGTTTTAGCTGGTACGACTCTCGGCGATTACCCTCTGATGGCGACAAGTAACTACCCGATTAGCTGGCCCAAAAATGAAGATGGTTATCCATATTGGCCCGGAATGTGGGCAGTGGATCCTTCAACTGGTGAGGTTGCAATAGATTCGGTTTTAGCATCTGATTTCGACTTTAATAATCCAACGACCCCCTGGAAGCTATGCCCAACCTCTGATGATACAGTGTTAGTCGGAAGATTTTTCTCTGATAAAGAGATATTTTTCAGCATGACAGACTATGACCTGAATAATCAGGGATTAACTTACGCAGAGAGCGACGGAGATTCGGCTCAAGGTTACAAACTCGACATCCAATTGGACATTTCTGCATTGTCCTACGGTCGATCTTATGCCGAAGATATCATCTTTTTCCCGATGAAAATCATCAACAACAGTCCGTATGATTATCACGACGTTTATGTCGGGTTTTATAACGATACGGATGTGCCGGAATACAACTTAGTATCAACGCTGAATGACAGAATGGACTGGATGACATTTTTAAGAAGCGAATATGATGCTGAACACGACACAACATACGCCTATAATATGGCATATATTTATGATTATCGTTATGGAACAGGTGACTTTCCCGGTCCGGAATATAAGGTCATTCCGGCCTTAAAAATTTTGGAAACGCCCCCGTCTCCACGAGATATTGATATGGATGGTGATGGCACTTTTGATATTTATGAAGGTGACCAGCTTGGCATCACTGGCTGGCATTGGTTCGAATGGGAGCAAAGACCGGGTCAGGTTGATAATACGCGATTGGAATTGATCACCTATAAAATAATGGCAGGCGACACGACTGATATTCTGCCTGAAGAAGATGCTGCCTATTTTTGGCCTTCCCCTGACGGAACAACTGATCCTCATTTCGATTCGCCTGAAGGGATCAAAGAAATGTATCCTGACGGGACCGATTGTGTTTTTATCATGAGCTCCGGACCCTTTGATCTTGCAGCGGGTGATACAACGACATTTTCATTCGCGCTTGTGATGGGAGATGATACATCGGACGTTAAATTCAATGCCCGCACGGCTCAGTTCATGTACGAATTAAATTACCAGGGTGCTGATCCGCCGCCGACACCCAATGCGCGCGCTGTGCCCGGTGACGGTAAAGTCACCTTATATTGGGACGACGTTGCAGAGTCGGCAGTCGATTTAATGACTGGTTATAGTGATTTTGAAGGATATAAAATTTATCGGACAACTTCTAATCCGGTTAATAACGACTGGGGAGAAAAGATTTATGACGGCTATGGTTTAGAAGTCGGATTTGTTCCTTTAGCACAATTCGATTTAAACAATAGCATCTCCGGTTTAGACCCGGTTTATCCCCACCTCAATATGGGTAACAACACAGGAATTGTTCATCAGTTCGTGGATGAAAATTTGACCAATGGTAAAACATATTGGTATTCGATCACAGCTTATGACAGAGGTGTCCCTGATGATCCGGATCTCAATCCTGATGGCTGGGCGGCGCTGAATTATTTAGAAACGGCAAAAGGCTCGAATCCCAATGCATCGCCGAATTTAGTGATGGTTGTTCCCGGGAAAACGCCGTCAAATTTTGTTGAATCTGATATTGAAGTTGAACCACTGCCTGGTACTTATGACAATCATACAATTATTGTCCAAATAATTGATCAGTACGCGATAACCGGACACAACTATCTAATTTCATTTGACGACACTACAGGCTCAAAAACAACTTACAGTTTGCTGGACGAAAAAACCAACAAATACCTGATCAAAGATTCCCCGAATATCGGTGGCCAGGAGTCGCCGATTATTGATGGTATGATTCTGTCGATCGACGAGCAATTTAGTCAGGTGACATTTGATCAGGATTCCCTTGAGTGGTATCACAATGATTTGCAAACGCCTGCAAACACGAACTGGCAGTTTTCAGGGACTTATTTAGTCCAAAATCATTTTGATTATGAAATCAGATTTACAGACGAACCGGATACAGCTTTCTTCCCGCCAACATATACTGTACCTTTTGAAATTTGGAATACAACATTAAATCAGAAAGCAAGATTTGCCCATTACCCACCCCCAAATCCTGCTGATACCACTCAGGAAATGCGGGATAAATGGACAAGCGGTGATGTGTTGACAGTTCAGGAATCTATTGACGGAGGTTTGAGATTTAGTTCAAAAATCACCTTATCTGCTCCTCCGCTTCAGGTTGTAATAGATATCGATACAACTTTTGTCACTGCCGATAGTATGGTTTTTGATACGACTGAAACAACAATTGATACCAGTGTTGCTCCTGTCACCGGAGACATACTAAAGATAGTGACGGGAAAACCATTCAAAGGAGACAGAGATTTCTTCAGAATTAACACATCGTCCTTCACATCCAAACAAACCGAAGAAGATGATCTTGACAAGATCAAAGTAGTTCCGAATCCATACATAGTCTCTGCCGAATGGGAACTTGATCCAAATTACAAACAATTAGCATTTACCAATTTACCGACTGTATGTGACATCCATATTTATACCTTGAGTGGTGAAAAGGTGATCACTTTACATCATGAGCATGAAACCGAAGGCTGGGAATGGTGGAATTTACTCTCATTTAATCAGCAGGAAGTCGCATACGGCTGTTACTTGTATGTTGTTGAAACACCAGGCGGTAAAAAGAAAATTGGTAAATTTGTCGTTTTGAGATAGTAAATTTTTAGCGTTTTATCCTACAATTAAAAGGATAGTCTATTTTCATCAGAAATTTTTATATCTTCAAACAAGGAGAATACAACAATGAAAAAAATAATTATTTTTCTTTTAATTATTACTTTAGGTGGATATCTCTCATCCGGGGCACAAAATATTAGCCGGGTCGGCACATCTGCAGCACAGTTTTTAAAACTTGGTGTCGGAGCCCGAGCTGCTGCGCTGGGTGAAGCGGCCGTTACTTCACCCGGCGAAGTTACCGGACTATATTGGAATCCGTCAAGTATCGCTTCTGTGGATCGAACCTCTTTTGCAGTCTCCAGGAACGATCTGTATGCCGATATGTCCTATAATTTCATTGGATTGGTTCAGCCATTAGGGGGAAGCAGTGCCTTTGGAGTAAGTGTGATCTATCTGGATACCGGAAATATGGAAATCACCACATTAGCTGATCCTGAGGGAACAGGCACAACTTTTTCATGGGAAGCCTACTGTGTCGGCGTATCATATAGCCGTTTCGTAACGGATCGGTTGAGTCTTGGAGCAACAGTTAAATATGTTCGTGAAGGTGCTTATCATCTTAAAGCACATACGGTCGCCTTTGATTTTGGTTCGATGTTAGACACCGGAGTTATGGGTATGAAATTGGGTATGTGCTTGAGTAATTTCGGAAGTTCGATGCAACTTGATGGTCCGAGCTTAAAAGTTGAACATGACAGATGGGAAACTAATCCAGGCAGTTTACCTACAGATGCCTATTTAAAAACTGAATCGTACCCACTTCCCTTAACTTTTCGAGTCGGCTTATCTATGGAATTGATTGGCAAGGAAGGTCAACTTTTAAACAATGAAACGAATCAAATGGTTATTGCTGTTGATGCCTATGATCCGAATGATGCATTGTTAAGATCTAACTTTGGAATTGAGTATCAGTGGAATAAAATTTTGTCTCTGCGAACCGGATACCGTGGCATCTCTGTTGAAAAGGATGAATACGAATCATACGATACAGCAAGTTATACTTTCGGTGGCGGTATAGCCTATGATTTGAATTTTGCTTTTGTGCGCTTTGATTATGCCTATACAGACTTCAAAGTTTTGGGAACAGGTCATTTGTTTACGCTGATTTTGTACCTGTAATATTATTGTAAACGTTCAAAAAAAACCTCCCTTAATGAGAAATTTAGGGGAGGGTATTTTTTGTTGGACACGAATGATCACATCAAAAAAACACTTGCAAAATTCTGAAATTTATCTTATTTTAGCATCCATTAATTGACTCACATCACTATTTAAATTAAATTGACAACGCAGCGAGTAACCTTTGAAACAAACAACCGCGATGAACTATAATCAAGCAATTGATTATCTTTACAGCCTGACAAGTCTGGGCTGGAAATTAGGACTGAACAAAATACGTTCACTCCTCAATGAACTTGATAACCCACAAGATAAATATAAAGTGATCCATGTTGCGGGGACAAATGGCAAAGGCTCCACTTCAACAATGTTGGTGTCGATTTTAAAATCCGCGGGTTATAAAACCGGTTTATTCACATCACCCCATTTGGTTTTTGTGGGTGAACGCATTCAAATTAACAATAACATGATCAATCGTGAGGAATTATCTGAATATATCCAAAGGTTACAACCGCTTTTTAAAAAATACAAATGCACCTTTTTTGAAGCACTCACCGCAATAGGATTTTTATATTTTGCCGATCACAAAATCGATATTGCCGTTGTCGAAGTCGGGCTTGGCGGACGATTAGACTCAACCAATGTTGTCAATCCGATTTTGAGCCTGATTACGAATATCAATCTCGATCACGAAAAGCACCTCGGAAATACTCGAAAAAGCATTGCCAAAGAAAAAGCCGGAATTATTAAACCTAACTCAATCTGCATCACAAACAGTCAATCCAAAAGCGCCAACAGGGTTTTTGAACAAATTTGTCTCGAGCGTCAGGTTGAGCATATTTCAATTAGCCAACTGCTTAAAATTGACAATCTCGTACTGAATGAAAATTTTTCAAAATTCGATTTAGCAATAAACGGCTCGCTCTATCCGCAATTACAGTTGAACTTAAGCGGCTTACATCAAATTCAAAATGCGGCATTAGCCGTAACCGCCGCAAACATTATCAATGCACGGTATCTGCCAATTCAAGTAGGTCACATTTATCAGGGGTTAAATGAGGTCCGGTGGCCTGGCAGATTACAATTATTAAACACGAATCCTAAAATCGTTGTTGACGTTGCTCATAATCCTGCTGGAATGATTTCACTTAAAAAATCAATCAAAACAATTTTCAAGTACAAGCATTTAATATTACTATTGGGAATTGTCAAAAACAAAAACTACCAGAGCATGATTCGACAAATCGCTCCGATGGCGGACTTGTTGATCGCCGTTAAAATTGATAACAGCCGAAGTCTGTCGCCGACCATACTCGCGAAAACTGCTCGCCAATATCATGCACACGTGAAAAGTTTTCGTTCGGTTGAAGAGGGATTGTGTTTTGCGTTAAAAAATGCCCAACACGACGATCTGGTGTTGGGTACAGGTTCTCACTTTACGGTAGGCGAAATCATTCAACGTTTGGGAAAGACCTGATAAAAAATAAAAATTCACATAAAAATACTTGACATTAATCCAAAAAATTCATAATTTACGGACGTTAACTCGCCCTATGAAGAATAAATTGCATTTCGTAATACTTCAAAAATACCCTTCGGCGATTTTATCCTTGGATTATTTATGATAATAAAATTACTAAATAATAATTCGGTGCTGGAACTTTGATAATTTTCTCTGTGTTCGTGAAAATCAATTAAATTCCGATTGGCTAAGAATAGGGATAAAATTTAATGAAATCGATTCTTTATTGTATAGATTTGTAACAAAAAATGAAGTAACAATGAGGGATAAAGATGGCAAGTGTGAAACTGGAAAAAGTCACCAAAACATTTGAAAAAGAAGTAATTGCTGTTAATGAAGTTGACATTGACATCCAAGACAAAGAGTTCATGGTACTGGTCGGGCCTTCGGGCTGCGGGAAATCGACGACGCTGAGAATGATCGCCGGTTTGGAAGAGATCACAAAAGGAGAAATTTACATCGGAGAAAAATTAGTTAATGATATTCCGCCTAAAGATCGTGACATCGCCATGGTTTTTCAAAATTATGCGCTTTATCCACACATGACAGTCTATCAGAATATGGCGTTTGGATTGAAACTGAGAAAGTTTCCTAAAAAGCAAATTGAAGCCCGGGTACATGAAGCCGCCGAAATTTTAGAAATCAAAAATCTGCTTGACAGAAAGCCAAAAGCGTTATCCGGTGGGCAACGCCAACGGGTCGCAGTAGGACGAGCCATTGTCAGAAAACCCAAAGTTTTTCTGTTTGACGAGCCACTCTCCAACCTTGATGCCAAATTGCGCGTTCAAATGCGAACAGAGATATCCAAGCTGCACAATCAACTCGAAACAACAATGATTTATGTCACGCACGATCAAATGGAAGCGATGACAATGGGCAATCGAATTGTTGTTATGAAAGATGGTGATATTCATCAAATAGACACCCCGTTAAATTTGTACAATAAGCCAATAAATAAATTCGTCGCCGGTTTTATCGGCAGTCCTTCCATGAATTTTATGGTGGGTATGTTAAAGAATGACGGCGGAATGTTTTTTGATGAAGGAAAGATACAGCTCCGGGTTTCCAAACACGATCAAAATAAATTATCAAAATATGTCGATAAAAAAATAGTTTTTGGAATTCGACCCGAGGATATACATGATGAGCGTCTTAATCGTGATTTAAAAAATCCCGCAAAAACCCAGTGTATGCTGGAGGTTATTGAACCCATGGGGAATGAATCGTTCCTTTACTTAAACTCCGGTATAAACTCATTCGTAGCAAGAGTCGAAGCAAGAAGCGATTTGGAAGTTGGCAAGCAAGCAAATTTAATTTTTGACATGGATAAAGCGCACTTTTTTGACATTGAAACAGAAGCAAGGATATAGTTTATAATTAGAGATATACTCAATATAAAGTGGTTATCGGATTTTTTTTAGAATCCATCAGTAAATGAATGGAGTGCGACGCCTTTATGCGTCGCTGTGCAATGCATAAAGGCATTGCACTCCACTTTATTAATCAATCCGAAAACCACTTCGTGATTAGTATAACACCTGTCAAACCCAAACAATTATAATATTGAAACATTATTGATCACAGAATTAGTTGATGATTTGACGATTAGGAGAATACTTTTAAAAGAATTTACGACGATAGTGAAAGAAAAAATATGGTGGAGTGATTTGATTCTTTAATTTAATTTCAAAAATCTCCGGATGATTGCATAATTGAAGTCCTCAAACCAGTTACCTCTTTTCATTTTATAATGTTCAATAATAGGATAAACCAATCTATCATAAATACACAACCCGTTTTGTCGTACGTGAGGGTTTACTTACTCCGACAACCGGTGAGTTTATGTAGTCAATTTCAATAATAGATTTTATAAAATAATAAGCATCAAAATGTAACAAAAAAGGAACAAGCTATGGATATTGCTGAATTAAAGGCTTTGAAAATTAGCGAATTAAACAAAGTAGCTCAAGATCTGAATATTAGTGGATCGACTGGCTTGAAAAAGCAGGAACTGATATTCAAAATTCTTGAGGAGCAAACAAAACAGGAAGGTCTCATCTTTGCCGATGGTGTCCTTGAAATTTTACCTGATGGCTACGGATTTTTAAGATCACCGGATTATAATTATCTTCCCGGTCCCGATGATATTTATGTTTCTCCCTCCCAAATTAAACGTTTTGGGTTGCGCACCGGAGATACGGTTTCAGGGCAAATCCGTCCGCCCAAGGAAAATGAACGCTTTTTCGCCCTGCTAAAAGTGGAAGCGGTCAACTATGAAAACCCGGAAGAAGCGAAAAACAAGATTCTCTTCGACAATCTGACGCCTCTGTATCCGGAAGAGCGGCTCAATTTGGAATACGCATCAGGAAATTTTTCAACACGAATCATGAATCTTTTAACACCCATTGGCAAAGGGCAACGCGGATTGATCGTGGCACAGCCCAAAACCGGAAAAACAATGCTGTTGCAGTCTATTGCAAATGCGATCACGACAAACCACCCCGAAATAAAATTAATCGTCTTGTTAATCGATGAAAGACCCGAAGAAGTGACCGATATGGAACGCTCTGTCGACGCAGAGGTTATTAGCTCTACGTTTGATGAACCGGCTGAACGACATGTTCAGGTTTCAGAAATGGTCATTGAAAAATCGAAACGAATGGTTGAGTACAAACAGGACGTTGTGATTTTATTGGACAGTATTACAAGACTGGCTCGCGCCTATAACACCGTTGTACCTCATAGCGGTAAAATATTGTCCGGTGGTGTCGATGCCAATGCTTTACATAAACCCAAACGTTTCTTTGGCGCGGCCCGAAATATTGAAGAAGGCGGAAGCTTGACTATTATTGCGACGGCTCTTATCGATACCGGCAGCCGAATGGATGAAGTCATTTTTGAAGAATTCAAAGGTACAGGTAATATGGAACTCGTATTAGACCGTAACCTGTCTGACAAGAGGATTTACCCGTCGATTGACATTAACAAGTCCAGCACCCGAAAAGAAGAGCTGCTATTGAGTAAAAATGAACTGAACCGGGTTTGGATTTTGCGTAAGTATCTAAGTGAATCCACGACCATTGAAGCGGCTGATTTCATTTTAGACCGAATGCGCGGAACGAAATCAAACAAAAAATTTCTCGAATCAATGAGTTCGTAACAATAATTGTTCAAACCTAAATATGTTTTGTTCATTTTCTAACAACCAATCATGAATGAAACAGATGTTTGTATCGCCGGGGCAAACCAATAGTTAAAAAATCATCATCTTTAATCGTGACTATTCAGATAACAAAAAATGCCACAGAGATACAGAGAGCACAGAGGCATTTCAATAATCAATTGGTAGATTTTAGTATATTGATATGGCTTTGAAATTTAATCCGAAACTCTGATTCACAAAAATGAGAAAAATAGGTACCCTAAATTTTATTGATTTTTTCTCCGAGTCCTCTGTGACTCGGAAGCTGAATAGATACCTTTAATATTCCATATATTTAGATTTTTGAAACGAACAGGATAAAGAAAAGACTGCCTGCAAAGCTGCTATCAGCAAAACGGAGTAAATTGCTGACAAGTTTTTTTTACTTGCATTCATCAAATAATATTATTATATTTACTTCTGTTAAATATTGAATTTTCAAGAAAAGATGAATAAAATGGTTTAAATGTGAGGAGGTTGGTTCCATTGAAAGAAAAAATTCATCCAAAATATACAGTTGGAAAAGTGACCTGTGCCTGTGGCAACACTTTTGAAGTGAGGTCCACAAAGGGTGATATGCATTTGGAAATTTGCTCAAGCTGTCATCCATTTTTTACCGGTCGTCAAAAGCTTGTTGACTCGGCGGGGCGTGTTGAGAAATTTAGAAGAAAATATGGTTTAAATAAAAAAGAAGACGAAGCCAAAGAAGAAAAACAAAATTCTTAGCACTTATTTTTTAAAAAACGGAATACGTCATTTTTTGATCGAATAGATTGATCACGTGTTCCGTTTTTTAGTATATATACCCCGAACTATTCAAATTGTCGAAATAGCCACGAGCATAACTTTTATAAAAAGGATAAATCGTTGTCAGAAGATAAAAAAATTCATGTTGGAGGACAAGCGGTCATCGAAGGTGTGATGATGCGCTCTCCTAACCGGGTGGCAGTGGCTGTTCGTCGTCCCGACGGAAAAATTGTTCTCAAAAATGATCCTTATATTTCTTTAACCAAACGAGGTAAATTTTGGGGAAGCCCGATTATCCGGGGTGCTGTTATCCTGATCGAATCAATGGTGTTAGGCGTTAAAGCTCTTACTTTCTCCGGTGACGTTGCGATTGAAGAGGAACAAAAAAAAGAAAATAACAAAAAAAAGAAAAAGTCGAAGCCGACCGGTCTATCTAATTTGTGGCTTATCGGCACGGTTATCTTTTCTTTGTTTTTTGGTCTGGCGTTATTTTTCTATCTGCCCTTGATTTTGACCGAGCTGCTGGGAGCAAAATCAGGGTTCTGGTTCAATATTATTGACGGCGTGATTCGGATTTTAATCTTTTTACTTTACTTAGTCCTGATCACGCAATGGAAAGATATCCAGCGTATTTTTGAATACCATGGCGCTGAACATCAAACAATTTTTACTTATGAAGACGGAAAAGATTTGACGGTAGAAAACTCCAGTAAATACACACCTCACCATCCAAGGTGCGGTACCAGTTTTCTGATCACAGTATTATTGGTCAGTATTTTTGTCTTTATGTTCTTAGGTAAACCAGACACTATTGTCGAAAGGCTAATTCGGCTGGCTTTTGTGCCAGTTATTGGCGGGCTATCTTATGAGGCGATAAAGCTCTCTGACAAAAACAAAAACAATCCATTAGTCAGAATAGCAATTAAACCGGGATTATGGCTGCAAAAAATTACTGCCCGCAAGCCGGACGAATCAATGCTTGAAGTGGCAATCGTCGCATTAAAAGCGTCATTGGGTAAGGAAATAGTTGACGGAGAAAATATCATAACCGCCGATCAGCTAAATCGTTGAATTGGAGAATTGGTAATGCGCGACAAATTGGAAAAAATTAAAGAACGTTATGATGAATTGAGTCAGTTATTGACCGATTCCAAAGTCATCAAAGATCAGACCCGGTTTCCGAAATTATCAAAAGAGCAGAGTGACTTATCGGTTATTGTCGAAAAATATGACCGGCTCAATAAAATTGATAGACAGTTGAATCAGGCAAAAGAGATGGTTGAAAATGAGGCTGAATCAGAGCTGATTGAATTAGCAGAAGCAGAGATAGAAGATTTACGAAAACAACAAAGTGAATTAGAACAGGAACTGAAGCTACTTTTGATCCCCAAAAATCCGGCTGATGAGAAAAACGCAATTGTCGAAGTACGTGCCGGGACCGGTGGCGATGAAGCCTGTCTTTTCGCCGGTGATTTAGTACGCATGTATTTTAAATATGCGGAAATGAAAAATTGGAAAGTCGAAGTGTTAAACTCTCATCACCAGGAACGGGGCGGATTCAAAGAAATCTCATTTTTGGTGAACGGAACAAACGCTTATGGTAAATTAAAATTTGAAGCCGGAGTTCATCGTGTTCAGCGTGTCCCTGATACTGAAACCAGCGGACGAATCCACACTTCAGCGGCTTCCGTGGCTGTTTTGCCGGAAGTTGAAGAGCTCGAAGTTGAGATTGATCCTAACGATTTGAAAATAGATGTGTACCGATCATCAGGACCCGGAGGGCAGAGTGTCAATACAACCGACTCTGCCGTCAGAGTGACGCACATCCCGTCCGGTTTAGTGGTTACGTGTCAGGACGAAAAGTCGCAGCACAAAAATCGCGCGAAAGCACTTAAAGTATTGAGAGCGCGATTATATGAAAAAATTCAGGAAGAAGAACAGGCAAAACTGGATGCTGAACGGCGTTCAATGGTGAGCACCGGGGATCGTAGTGCCAAAATTCGCACTTACAATTTTCCGCAGAGTCGAGTCACCGATCATCGCATCAATCTGACATTGTACAAGTTAGATAATATTTTAGAAGGGGAAATTGACGAAATTATCGAGCAGCTTCAAGTCGCTGACCGATCTGAAAAATTAAAAACAGTTGATACAAAGTAAAGTATGCCTTCAAAAACATTGCAGGTTATCGAAATCATTCAGTTAATGTCAAAATATCTTGAGGACAAAGGTATTGAAAATGCGCGCTTAAACGCCGAACTGCTTTCCGGACATGTGCTAAATTTAGACCGCGTCCAGCTCTATTTGAATTTCGAAAAGCCGGTTGAAAAAGATGAAGCCGATCAGCTTCGCGAACTTTTGAAAAGACGAGCAAATCATGAACCCGTCCAATATATTTTAGGCGAGACTGAGTTTTATTCATTAAAATTTAAAGTCAATAAACATACGCTAATACCTCGTCCGGAGACAGAGATCCTGATTGATGCGATTTTAAAAATACATGAAACCGATTTTCAACATAAAAAAAAGACTAATATTTTAGATATTGGCGCCGGTTGCGGAAATATTCCTGTAACTTTAACAAAGAATTTAGCAACAGTTTATGTCACATCAATCGATATTAATTCTGACGCTTTGAAAACAGCACAAAAAAACGCCGAAGTTCATGGGGTCGCTGATCGAATTCAATTTTTACATCAAGATGTTTTCGAGGATAATATGAATTCCTTTCCGCAATTCGATTTGATTGTCGCTAATCCACCATATATTGCCGAGGACGAATTTAATAACTTACCTGAAGAGATAAAAAAATATGAATCCCACACCGCTTTGTTCGGCGGGAAAGACGGTCTTAAATTTTATCATCGAATTGTTGAATTGGCAAAAAATAAATTAGCGGATCAGGGATACATGACCGTGGAAATTGGGGCAGCTCAAGGAAAAAAAGTCCAAAATCTTTTTCAGGCAAAAGAAATATTTGAGAGCGTACACATTGAAAAAGACTATAATCAACGGGATCGTGTCGTCATCGCTAAAAAAATTAAATCTTAAAAATACATGAAGGAGATGATGGTGATAAATCCAAGCATTTTCAGAGAATATGATATTCGAGGGATCGCGGAAAAAGATTTAACAGATGAAAACATCGAACTTATTGGCAAAGCTTATAGCAGCTTTTTGGGCAAAAAAGAATTGAAAAATTTTGTTGTCGGCAGGGACGTAAGGCTCTCTTCGCCGCGTATCCAAAAGGCACTTATCCGTGGGATTAATTCAACTGGCGCCAATGTTATTGACATCGGGCAAGTTCCCACGCCGGTGTTGTATTTTGCCATTGTTCATCTTAATGCTGATGGTGGAATTATGGTGACAGGTAGTCACAATCCCATCGAATTCAACGGATTAAAAATGTGTGAAGGGATCGCATCGGTTTATGGAAAAGACATCCAGAAGTTGAAAGATATTATTGAGAAAGGCACTTTTTTGACCGGTCAGGGAAAATCCGAAACAAAAAATGTCTTACCGGAATACATTAGAACGATCAAAGAAAAAATTAACATCAGCCGTAAATTGAAAGTGGTGATTGATGCCGGTAACGGAACCGCAGGTGAGATTGCGCCCCAGTTGTGGGAAGATTTGGGATGCGATGTGACTCGTCTGTATTGTGAACCGGACGGACGTTTCCCCAACCATTTGCCTGATCCGACAGTGCCAAAATATGTTGTCGATTTGAAAGCAACAGTACTTGAGGAACAAGCGGATGTGGGCATTGGCTACGACGGCGATTCGGACCGCATCGGTGTGATCGATGATAAAGGGAGGATTATTTACGCGGATCGTTTAATCGCCCTGTTCAGCCAAGACGTGTTAAAAAGGATTCCTGGCGCCACCATTGTTTTTGATGTGAAATGTTCTCAGGCGCTACCCGAATATATTGAGAAATATGGCGGTAAACCAATTATGTGGAAAACTGGCCATTCACTGCTGAAAGCAAAAATGAAAGAGGAGAAAGCACCATTTGCCGGAGAAATGTCTGGTCACATCTTTTTTGGGGACGACTATTTTGGTTTTGACGATGCCATCTATGCGTCGGGCAGATTGCTGCAAATTTTATCATCGACAAACAGAAATTTGTCTGATTTGGCTGATGAAATTCCGGACTTTATCTCCACACCTGAAATTCGAATCGAATGTGCCGATGAAGAAAAATTTTCCGTGATCAACGATCTGGTCAAAAAGTTCAAAGATGAATATGATGTCGTCGATATCGACGGAGCGCGTGTATTGTTTGGTGACGGTTGGGGATTAGTGCGTGCATCCAATACGCAGCCGGTATTGGTATTGAGATTTGAAGCGAAAACAGAATCACGTCTGAAAGAGATCAAAAATATTTTTAAAGCCAAATTAAAGGACTATGAAGCTGTTAAATTTAGTGATGATGAATTTTAGTGAACCGGAGAAATAAAAATGAAAAGACGAGTTGCAAATAAAATTTTAAAAAGAAAAGATAAATTAAATTACTCAAGACAGCAAATTGAGCAGGCAGCGAAAAAGATGGGCGAAGACCAAAAGCCTGATGAAAGCAAGAAAGAGAAATAACTTCTTTCTCTATTTACATTTTAATTATTCAGTTTATCCATAATGTCGAGCATAAAATCGATCTGCTTACTTTCTTCACTGTGGCTCAGCCAAAATACGGCTTTCTCCCGCAGATGGAGCTGTAAATCCGAACGAACGATTTTCATCAGATAGCGTTTGCCTTTTTCATCTGGCATCTGGCTCAATGCAAATATGGCATATTCCTTTATGTCCGGATGCGAATCTCCTAAAATAATCTCCAGCAAGGTATGAATTGATTTGTTATCGCTCATTTGCCCCAACCAGAAAATTGCTTCTTTTCGAACGACCGGATTTCCCAACTTTTGGGCCAAATACCGGAGAATATGTTTTGCCGGATCAGATTGCATCTCTCCCAGCGCATGGATTGCCTTTTTCTTCATATTTACATTATGGGCTTTCACTGCAATTGTTGCCAGCAATTTCACATTTTGCAAAGATTCATATTGGCCTAACCAGTAAATAGCTTTACTTTTCAGAGACTCCGTATATGAACCGTTGATCAGGCGTACGGAAAATTTGTAAAATTCTCGGGGACTGGAATGGATTGCTAAAATTCCAATTAGTTGCCCTCGTAATTTTTCATATTTCGTTTGATAAAAAAGCGCTTTCAAATATTGATAACTTTGTTTCGATTGCGTATGTCCCAACCAGATGATGGGACGATTTTCTCTTGAGAACACATCTCCTAATTGCTGATTATCAGCCTGATAAATACAGGGACGAAAAGACTCAAGCGAACAATCCAAAATAATCGCGACATCTGATGCGTCAAATGAACTACTGCAAGAGGATTCATTTGTCTTAAAATTTAGTCCTTTATTTTTAAACAGAGTAGATTTGTTAACAATGTCTGTTGCTTTTTGCTTACTGCTCTGAAAAAGAATTTGCTCTAATGTTCTGCAATTTTGATAATCGTACTTTCTGTTGTATGAATCTTCCTGATTTCTGACGCTGCTCGGAATTGAATAGATAATCCAAATTTTTCGTCCGTTGTAATGTTTCAGGGCGTATTGCATAGCAGATTTAATTTTTGTGTTAAAACTCACCTGCTCATTGCCGAGCACATTAATCACATCTTCACTATGAACATTCCCAATAAAAAAGAAGTAACCCAGCAAAATAGTTCCGATGAAAATATTGAGAAAACAGTTCTGAACCTGAAGTTTATCCATCATAAGAGTAGTGAATAATTTTTTAGTTTTTTTCTACTGTGGTTTTTAAACAGGGTGATAAAATTATTTGAAGAAAAAGAAATTTATTCCCCACTGCCAGCGTTATCTATCGTAACAATCGTATTGTTTAATTCGTGAATACCATATTTTTTAAAATCAACTCTCCCGATCCCATCACTTTCAAATTTCTCTCCAATGGAATGAATGTATAAATTAACGTTTTGATAGAGATTTTTTTTATGAGCAAACAAATAAAGGAAGGTATATTGTGTTTCTTTCGATTGGATAGCACGAATAAAAAGCTCATTCTCATCAACCGGGATACAGTCCAAATCCTCAATAGGTAATTTTTCACGATTGCTGTTTGTTGAAATCAACTGACTATTGTACTGTTTTGATACAGTCGATTTTGTAGAATTTTTGGGGATGAGAATTATTCCTGCAATGTGATATTTATCAGGTTCAAGGTTATTGATTAACTCGAAAGTCAGGCTCGATACCGGCTTTTGAAGCTCATTCCAAAAAATCGAGTAGAACCGCTGAAGCTCACAGTATTTCCCCCAACATTTATGACATAATTGAAGGTGAGAAAAGACTTGGTTACGCTCAGACAGAGACAGTTCTTTCGTAATAAAAGCTTCTAAAAGAATGTCTTCCGGGCAGTTTTTAGGATTGATTGTTTTCATAGTAAATTATAAAAATTTACAGACCCCCTACTCCTGTCACTAATAAAAAGGACTTATGCGGGATGCAGTACGCGGAGCAGCGCTAACTCAAGATGAAAATGCTATCGTTGATTTAAATTCCCCTAAATTGCATAAGTCCCTTTCTTACTGCTTGAAAGGAATAGCTTTAATTGTTTTTTATAATATACAATCAATCCCCTAATTTTACGTAAAATTACAACAATTCTTTCAATTTATTTCTTAAAGTTTTTTTAGTTACTTTTACCAAATACTCAAAAATCGATCGCTCCTGTTCGCGATAGGTTTTTTGTGTTAATGTGGGAAGGTATCGATTCAGGTATTGGAAGTTGGAATCTGTTGTTTTATCCTGAGTGAATTCGATAATAAACGCTGATATTGCCTGGATATAAACATTTGCTTTTTCAGGAGTTATTTTACCCCTACCCAAATATTGATGGTGAATTTTTTGTTGAATATCCTTGATAACATCTTGATTTACTTTTTCTATTTCCTCAGTTTGCAAATCATGGATTGGTGATTTCATATCCACGTCATCGGTCAACCTTTCCTTCACATGTTGAAATGTGACTTCCCGAATAACATTAGCGATTAAATCGAGCGGTGCATATTTTTGATAATCTGGCAAGCTCATCACAATATCCATAATTTTATCTAGCATGATAGATATCGGATCTGAAGGTAAGTATTTGTCTAAAAAGTGGTGTAGCAGAATCTTGTCAGGTATGATTCTTTTTTCGATTTCGCTAATGCTGTCGATTGTCACATCTGCTTCAATCTCCGCATCTTTGTTTAGCGGAAATACGAATTCCCTTCCCATTTGTTTAAATGATGAATATTTATCTGAATTCCGGATTGCTACCTTGATATTTCGGATAATTTTTGCTCCTTCGGGATCACGCTCTTTAAAAATTCGAGACAATTCCTGTTTTGTTTTTTTGACTATCAACCGCCTTAACATACTGTTTATTTGAAGTTCAGAGATTGTTCCCTGAATATTATTTTTATCTTCAAAATATCGACGCAATTGAACAAATTCGCCCTGTTTATTTCGCATGAAAAGCCCAGCGATACAATCTATGGCGACATCTTCGATTTCGTTTATGCCCTTCGATCTTCTGGGCCGAATCTGTTTACCGTTTAACTCCAAATATTTTAAATAGCTGATTGCAATTTTTTGTGAAACATCGACAAACGCAGTTAGCTCTTGCGGTGTATAACTACCATCACAAATATGACGGATTATGGGAATTAATTTTGCAGAGTCCATAATTTTCTAATATAATTGGAATGATTATTAATCAAGGTTCATTTTTCGAGACATCTGCAAATATTATACCATTATTTGTAATGAACTTATGGTATTTAGATAACGTAATTCATTTATTATCAATATAATATAATATTAGATTTATGTGGCTTACGAATGACGCTGTCAAAACATGAAACAAATGTCTCATTGTAAAACAAATGCCATGTTAAGGAGTTTTCTAACGAAACGATTATTGTGGAAAACAAGTAAGATTAAAATTTCAGATATAACAGATATCATTGATATCTCACAAGTTTATCAAAGGCGGGTAAAAAAACTGGCTGATCACAACTTGTGGTAATCAGCCAGCGTAAAAAAATGACTCACTCTGTTCCCTATTTATTGATTGGCAGTCCGTACTTCTTGGCTTTTCGATATATAGTAGCTCTGCCGATCCCTAATTTTTTTGCTGTTTTGGAAATATTTCCTTCATTCTCCAGCAATGCCTGCCTCAAAGCCTCTTCTTCTAACTTTTCAATCCAGCTGGAAAGCGTATTGTCAGATTCGTAAATTTTCTTTTCCCCAATCGAACGGACAGCAGCAGGAATATCTTTGACATGAATCTGGTCGGTACTCGCTAAAACAACCGCGCGCTCGATAGCGTTTTCCAGTTCCCGCACATTACCAGGCCAACTGTATGACATCAACAGCTCCAGGGCGTCCGGTGAAATACTGTCAATTTTCTTTCCTTCCTGTTCTGAATATTTATTTAAAAAATAGGCAGCTAATAACGGAATATCTTCTCTGCGATCTCTAATCGGAGGTAATTTTATGGGAAACACAGCCAATCGGTAATACAAATCTTCGCGAAACTCATTTTTCTTCATTGCCGCTTCCAAATCCTGATTCGTCGCTGAAATAATCCGTACATCCACTTCAATCAAATCAGACCCGCCGACTCGTTCAAACTTTCTTTCCTGAATAACCCGCAGAACCTTTGACTGTGTCGCCGGAGACATTAAGCCGATTTCGTCAAGAAAAATGGTGCCGCCGTCTGCCTGCTCGAATTTTCCGACCCTGCGAGCTTGCGCACCTGTAAACGATCCTTTTTCATGACCGAACAATTCACTCTCCAAAAGCGTCTCCGGCAGGGCAGAACAATTCACTGCCACAAAGGGTTTATCAGATCTGGTTTTGCTGTTATAATGAATCGCCCTGGCAATGAGCTCCTTACCGGTACCACTCTCTCCCTGAATCAATACAGTAACATTACTGTTGACAACCTTATCGACGGCTTTGAATACCTCCTGCATTTTACCGCTTTGTCCGATGATATTTTCATATTCGTATTTCTTTTTGATTTCCTGCCGCAGCTCATATAGTTCACGTTCCAAAGAACTTCGCATCAACGTATTTTTCACAGTAATTTTAAGCAGGTCTTTATTCTTAAAAGGTTTTTCGAGATAATCAAATGCGCCGAGTTTCATTGATTCAACGGCTTTTTCAATCAATCCGAGCCCGGAGATCATCACCACAGGGATTCTCGGGTCGTATTCTTTTATTCGTTTTAATGTTTCAATCCCATCAATACCGTCTGGCATCTGAATATCCAGCAGTATCAGATCCGGGATTTGATCGCGGAGATATTTTAAACAGGCCTCTCCGCTGGTCAAGGTCGATATTTTATAATTTTTTTCTGATTTCAAATACTCCTGAATCAGTTTTCCAATATGTTTCTCGTCATCAACAATAAGAATTTGATATATTTTTTCTGAGGTTGACACGTTAATCTCCTAAAAAATGACCATTTAATTTTAAATGAAAGTAACAAAAATTATATTAATTTTCAAGCACTTTTTACACTTTGATAAAAATATGTAACATTCAGACTTTGATATTAGATTGAAAAAAAAGTTACCGAGATTAAATCAATTGTTATACGAACGACTGAATTTCTTTCCCCATTTCTTAATTCAACTTATTGATCAAAAAAATTCTTCCGATTTAGGCAAGAGAGCCAAGTTTGTCATGTCACATCATACAGGTAAAATCGAAGTTGTCGGTAAAACAACAAACCATCTTTTCCTACGATATCATCGTGCAGCAAATCCGGACGAAAAATCTACATTCATCGTCTTGAAAAAGCAATCCGGCAGCATATCGTTTTGTTGATTAGGAGAAATCAGTGGGTGAGTGCTATTTCGAAAATCCCTTTATCAACATATCTGCAGCTTAACAAATAAATCAAGGAAAAGATAATGGTTTCAGAACTTGAGGCTCTCGAAGGTGGTTAGCGAGGCGCTAATGATAGCGCCTTCTTTCTGCTTCTTCGTCAATAGGTCTTACAATATTTTCAATTTACTGTCTCTAAATTGATCAAATTCTCATTTAATAAACCCTTTACTATCCAGATAAGCCTCACACCGCGTAATGATGCCGGCATCATTTCCGTGTTCATCAAATTGTAGCGTCAAATATGGTTTTGTAGCAGCTTCACTGATATAATGTTTAATATATGAATCGGGGCCGCACTTAAAGTTGGTAATGTAGATCAAATGAAAATTATCGAATTGGCTTGTCCAACGTGCAGTTCGGATGATTTTTTTGCCATAATTCCAATACATGTTATCGTTGATGTCTGAAATATCGATCCCGTTAGTGTCAATAAAATCAATTGGGATCACATTAATACCATACTGTTTTCGAAGTGTCGTCGGTATATTTATATTGATCATTTTGTCATAGAGATTGTAGGGACGGCCTAATAATACAATTGCTTTTTCCTTTTGGGTTATAATCTGCTCAATTTCATTTTTACCAACTTTAATGAGCTCGCGTTGAAAATCATACAATGCCTCATAGGCAGCCCCAACCGCGCTGTCGCTTTTGTGTTTGGACACGCCAAGACATTTTGCTAATTTTTGGAAGGATTGTTTCACCGAATTTTTCCCAAGCCGGAAACGAATGGTGGGGTAGAGTAATTTCTCGCGGTACGGAATAAACTTGGGCGTCGCTTGAATGACGTAACACAATGTCTGTCCCCAGGGACAAAAGAAGCTGTTAACCTGGCTTTCTTTCGATTCTGCATCGATCATATTCGGAACAAAGATAAAATCAACATTCTTGCGGATCAAGTCATTTATGTGCCCGTGAGCCACCGTGAGCGGAAAACAAGGTTCAGCCACGCGGGTCTCGATTCCATCATTGATGATTTTCCGGTTAGTTTCATCCGATAAAATCACCCTGTAGCCGATGTGTTTAAAATAGGTGCTCCAGAAAGGGAGCTGATCATAATAATATAATGCCCGGGGAATTCCCACAGTTGGACCGACATGTTGCGTCTTCTCAATTGTGCGTAACAATAATCGTTCTCTCAGTGCAATCAGATCCTCAACGACCGGATCACGTTCTACCCTTGCTTCCTTCCGGTATTTTTCAGAACATTTATCACCCCAGTATGTCTTTTTACCTTCGACATTAAATTCCTGAATGTCACAGTAATTCGTGCAACCCTTGCAGGTAAAAGATCGCAATGTATAATGAATATCGTTTAAGTTGAAGCCATTGAATTTCGTTGCTGTCTTTTTCCGCACCATGTTTTCCTGTGCCAGCAAAGCCGCGCCAATGGCGCCAAGTATGCCGTTGAATGGCGGGACGATGATCTTTTTTTTCAATATCATTGAAAAAGCGGCGGCGACTGCGTCATTATAGGCTGTCCCGCCCTGAAAAAATATCACGTCTCCGATTTTCCGTCCCCTAACAACACGATTGAGATAATTTGTCACAATAGAATAGGCCAATCCGGCAATAATATCTTTTTTATCCGCTCCCCGCTGGAGAAATGGGATGATTTCCTTTTCCATAAAAACAGTACACCGTTCACCCAGACGGATCGGATGCTCTGCCTGAAAAGCCAGTTCAGCAAATTCCTGCTTAATATTGATATCCAGCTTTTCTGCCTGTTCCTCAAGGAACGAACCTGTTCCCGCTGCACAGGCTTCATTCATGGTGAAATCGACCACAACACCTTCTTCAATCGAAATATATTTTGAGTCCTGCCCGCCGATGTCGAATATGGTATCTACTTTTTGCTGATTTAAACTCTTGCTGATGTGCAGCGCACCTGTTTTGTGAGCGGTTATTTCGTCTTTTACAATATCCGCATTGACCAATTCACCAATCAATTCTCTGCCCGATCCGGTTGTCCCAACCCCTTGTATTTCAATCTTATCGCCGATCTCTCTTTCAATTTCATGTAATCCCTGGCTTACAACTTCGATGGGGCGCGCTTTGGTTTTCGTATAAATTCCTTTCAGGACATTACCCGCTCGGTCGATAACAACTAACTTAGTTGTCACAGAACCAATATCGATTCCTAAAAATGATACTATTTTTTCTTTTTCGCTTTTCACCGAAATCGGATGAACCTGATTCCGAAGCAAAATCGTGTTGTCTTTTTTTAAAGGCTTTAATGTTTCAAATTTTTGGGCCGGCGGAATCAGTTGCTGGAGGTTTTCTTTGAAGTTTGCCACTTTCAGGTTCGAGGACTTTTTTAAGGACAAGAGGGCAGTGCCGATTGCTTCCATCCAGTTATGTAATTTTGGAACGAAAAAAATATCATCATCTTTGGCAATTGTCTGTCTTAAAGCGGAAACGATTCCTTCATTGGCTGCGACACCACCGATAAATGCGATCTTCGGCACGATCGGTTTTCCTTTGACGATAGTCCCTCTGAAATTTCGCACCACAGCTTCACATAAGCCCCGCAAAATTTCAGGTGGTTGGTACCCTTTTTGCTGGGCGTGGATCATATCAGATTTTGCAAAAACAGAACACCGGCCGGCGATACTGGCAGGTTTTCCTGCCTGGCGAACAATATCGCCCACTTCTTCGATTCGATAAAGCAACCTCGATGCTTGCTGATCAATAAAAGAACCAGTTCCAGCCGCACATTCACCGTTCACTTCATAATCCACAATGCCTGTCATGCCGGTATCATCTGCTCGCTGAAGCAGAATATACTTTGAACTGTCTCCTCCCATTTCCAGAACAGTCTTTACATCCGGATGCAAGAATCCCATCGCCAAAGCTATAGCTTGAAATTCATTTTGGTACGGCAACTTCAAAGCAGCGGCAATCAATTTCCCGTTTGATCCTGTCACAGATAGATTGACCAGTTTGTTGTCCGGTAATCGCTCAATAATTTCTTGCAATAATCTGATGGTCGTTCGTAACGGTGCGCCCATGGTCCGCTTATACCGCGTAACCACAACAACCATTTTTGCGTCATTGATAAATATTCTTTTAAATTTCGGCTCAAATAAACCAGGATGAGATTTTTGAATTTTTATCAATGTATTTTCGTTTTGAAGGTGAGTTAACAGGGAGATTTTACTGCTAATTGCGCCGACATCGATACCGATAAAAAAAACATTTTCATTCGGTGACACCTTTTCCTGACCTCCATATTAAACAAAGAGGAAAACAGTTTCTACTGATTTCCTCGATAAAATTCATCCGATGAACTCGTCTGATCCTTGAATCTGTAATAACACAATTTCAGTGCATGTTAAAAATAATCGAGCGATATTTTTTAGACGTACCCCTGTGACTAACGCATGGGATGAATCATCAAGCTATTTCCAAAAAATCCAACAATGACAATTCCGGTTTCAGCATTAGCGGGGCAATAAAATTCTGTTGCTCCGGCGTTTTTTCAGTGATGACCAATAATGCGCTGACCGGATGTTCCAGCGCGAGCTCCTGAAGGAATTGAAAATATTTATTATCGCCAGTACCTCTTCCTAAAAGCGTCCTCTGTACCTGCAGAAAATCTTGTTCAGACTTTGCCGAGCTCAATTGCTGTACTGCATTTTTATAATTTTGCACAAAATCATTAAAACGTGTTATCCCTCCGGAAAATCGAACCGCTAACTGCTTGTAAAAACTTCTTCGCAATTTTCCGGAGCTCAAAAATCCTTCAATTCGATTAAATAGATTTTTATCATCAATTAAGTACTGAATACCAAAATCCAAAATTTCTTTAAACAGATTTTGATCAATATATTTGGAATATTTACGCATCGCCTCCGCATCTTCGTAGTGCAATGTGAGCGCCAACTTTTGGAATTGATTCCCGAATGGATTCTTCAACTTCAAAGCTTTAAATAGCATCTCAACCGCGGCAGCCACTTTTTCCTCAAAATCGCTCTGCTCCCCCTCACCAGAGCGAAGCTGTTTTGACTGAAGCAACTGAATCGTTTCATTTAAAAACTGATTTACGTACTTATCCAACTGATTACACGCTTTAAATGCTGAATGCGCATCTCTGTAGTGTCCCAACTCAATTGCCCGTACACCTAAATCGGATAAGAACGTATCAGGTAGCGGTACTTGCTGGGCGCGGAGCTGGTTTCCATATTTTTCATTCAACACTTTGTAAATGTTATCCAGTTCAGCACTTTTTTCTTCAGACAACAAATCCGAATCAACCCAGTTTCGGGAAGCGAACATTTGCAACGCAGCAATGTCATTTTTTTTAACGGCTAAATATGCGTGTGAATTTGGATTAATAAAATGATAAGGAATTGAGTAATCACCGTATAAATAGGCAATGCAGAGCAAATGAAGCTCCAGTTCAAACGGATCATTTATTTGATGATAATTGGCAAACAATCTTTAACCTCCGATAATGAACAAATGTAGTACATTTTAAAATTTAGATATTATCTGAACGAAAACACTTTTTTGTTTAAGAAATTGATATTTTCAAATTTGCCTAAACTTACCTCATCCCATCTCCCCTTCTCCTGGAAGTAGAAAGGAGATTCCTATTCTGGAACTGTATCAAAAGTCCCGATGCAAAATGTTTAGCCCAATTCGTAGCAGCGAATTTATTAGCTCCACACAATATATGGTATTTGACGAATAAATTCGTCACTACAAATTCACCTTTGATACAGCCCCATAGATGAAGTCTATTATGGTATTTTCGGTCAGGCAATAGATAGTAAATATACCACAACCACAGCTAATAATCAAGTAAAAAAACAGACGCCATCAAATCAGAAAAGGAAAACTGGAATCAACGATAAATTTTTTTGAAAAATATCAAAAATACTTGACATTCTAATTTTTTTTTACTTTATTGAGTCATCTTTTTATAATTTGATCTAACTAAATTAATAGAACAAAACAATTGAATCAAATAACATGCTGCGATATTGATCCGGTTTAATCAGCATGATTTTGCAGAGTAGGCGTCTTAAATTCATTTTGAGGAAAACCTCGAAACATAGTTTCGCTACAATTGATAATCACCGCATAAGCGCTATTCGTCACTCATAAAAGGGAGAACAAAATGTCTTTCAAAAAAACAACAAAAAGTGGCATCACTTTTATAAAGATTGAAAATGATCGATTGGACTCAACTATTGCCTCTGACTTAAAAACCGAACTATTACTGATTGTGGACGATGGGGCAAAAAACGTTGTCGTTGATCTGACCGAAGTCAATTATGCAGACAGTTCAGGTCTCGGGGCGCTGCTATTTGGTCTCAGGCAACTGAAAAATTTGGGCGGTAAACTGTCGCTATTAAGAGCGAATAAAAAGATCATGAATCTGATCCGTATTGCCAGATTGGAAGATATTCTTGTTAATTTCCAAAATGAGAACGAAGCACTCGAGAACATTAAATACGAATAGCAGCTAAAGATTTTCGCATTAAATTATAAAAGATAAAAAGCGTTGGACTGTAAGTGCATCAGTGGGTCTGCTGATTTTATTATTTTCTTCCTTATATGCAGTGCGCATGGATTGGAAAACGATTCAACAGATATTTTTCTGAACATTTGTCGAATGTTAAACAATTGGCGAACACAATTAAATCCAATACAGTAAATAAACCATCGAACTATTTCCCTCCAAAAAGCATATAATATTATCAAATAAAACTTGTTTCTTTTGTTACTTAAAGTTATCTTTCAAAAACGATAAATTTCAACATAGAGAATAATGAATAAAAAATCGAAACTAAACCGAATTAAAATTCTGCCGGAAGAGCTCACGAACAAAATTGCTGCTGGTGAGGTTGTGGACAGACCAGCTTCAATCGTCAAAGAGCTGATTGAAAATGCCATTGATGCTGGCAGTGATCAGATTGAAATTATTTTGAAAAACGGCGGGAAAAGTCTGATCCAGGTTGTGGATAATGGAACCGGCATGAATCGGGAAGACGCCATTTTAGCTATCCAGAGACACACCACCAGCAAAATTTCAAACTATGATGATTTACACAATATTCGCACACTCGGCTTTCGCGGAGAAGCGCTGGCGAGCATTGCCTCAATATCGCGAATGGAAATCAAGACCATGACCGATAAAACCAATGTCGGAACATTGCTGAAAATTAATGGTAGTGTCATTGATGATGTGGGAGAAGTTGGTGGCACCCGTGGCACTTCAATTAGCGTTAAAAATATTTTTTACAATACACCGGCACGGAAAAAATTTTTGAAAGCCGATGAAACTGAATACAGACACATTCTGAGTGTGATACACCGGTTTACTCTCTCTTATTTTGATATCCGTTTAAAATTGTTTCACAATGATCAAAAAATTTTCGACCTCAAACCCTCGGATCCAAAGCTGCGTATTATTGACGTCCTCGGCAGTCGTTATGAGAACAACTTGATCAAAGTCGAGGATCGTGGCACTATTTTGGAAATCTGGGGTTTTGCCGGCAACCAGGACACATCAAAAAAATCCAGAGGAGACCAATATCTGTTTTTAAACGGACGCTATATCATCAATCGCGCTTTAAATCATGCGGTGTTTTCGTCCTACGGTTCTATCATTCCGAGAGGGGAATTCCCGATGTATGTCCTCTTTCTGGAAATTGATCCACGTCGTGTTGATGTCAATGTACACCCTTCAAAAATGGAAGTAAAATTTGCAGATGAAGGTCTGATTTATAACATCCTGCGTTCAGCAGTCCGAAGATCGCTATCATCCGAAGATGTTATTCCTTCATTGTCCCGTTTCGATAAATTCGAACCAAAAGCGCTTGAGACAAAGAAACAGGATATCTTTTCACAACAGACCGCGATACCGTTATTTGAGAAACAAACCGTTCAGTCGCTTCGGTTAGCAGGTGGGGTATCGCCACCCGAATCAGAAGCTGGTCACATCGCCCCAGCCGAACAAAAAAAATATGCCAATGATAAATACGAGCGCTCCAATGTTTGGCAAATTCATAATCAGTACATTTTATCCGAAATCAAGAGCGGTCTGATTATCATTGATCAGCACGTTGCTCATGAACGAATTTTATACGAAAAAGCCTTACAAGAATTTGAAAGAAGCAATCCGGCTTCCCAACAATTGCTGTTCCCCCACGTTGTTGAACTAACACCCGAGGAATACTCCTATTTATCGGAAATGCTCCCTTTTCTGGAAAAAATTGGCTTTATCATCAAGGGGTTCGGCGGAACTACCGTGGTTTTAGAAGGCGTTCCCTCAGGCATGAAAATCAGCAAGCCGGAAACATTGCTCAACGAAATTATTGATGAATATAAACAAAACAAAGAAAATAGTCTCGATATTCGGGACAATGTGGCAAAATCTTATTCCTGTAAAATGGCAATCAAAAAAGGGGAACCGCTCACAAAAGAAGAGATGAACACATTGATAGATCATCTGTTTGCCACCCAAAGTCCCTATTTCTGCCCTCATGGACGTCCTGTCATCATCAACGTCACAATGCAGGAATTGGATAAAAGGTTCGGGCGGATCTAATTCTTTCAGGCTGGGCATTTTATTATTAGCGACCGTGTAACACTGATTTTACAAACCCGTATTTATCTGTGTTAATCGTCAGCTATCTAAAACAGGTTTATCAGCAAATTTATTATCAAACGAATACTAAACTCAAATGCAAAATAAAGTCCTTCTGATCGTCGGTCCGACAGCCGCTGGCAAAACAAAACTTTCATTAAAATTAGCCGAAAAAATGAAACGTGTTGAGATTGTCTCTGCTGACTCGCGGCAGGTTTACAAACTCATGGACATCGGCACTGCCAAACCGACACTGGATGAACTGGAAAAAGTACCACATCATTTTATTGACATCATTTTTCCGGATCAGCATTACAGCGCCGGGAAATTCGGTAGAGAAGCGCGACAGACGATAAATCAACTCCGGGACCAGGGCAAATTTCCGATCGTCGTCGGAGGCTCCGGATTGTATGTCAGAGCGTTAGTCGATGGCTTTTTTGAAAAACAATTATCCGATCCCATTATAAAAAAACAGCTGAAACAGGCAATTAAAGAAAAGGGCGTTGAGCCATTTTATGAAAAATTAGCACAGATTGATCCCCGGTCTGCGGCAAAAATTCATCCCAATGACGCTCATAGAATTGTGCGTGCTTTGGAGGTGTATCAGATCAGCGGACTGCCAATTTCAGAACTTCAGAAACAGCAATCCGTCAAAGCCAATTTTATTCCGGTTTTTGTCGGGCTAAACAAAAATCGGGACCAGTTGTATTCAATAATCGAAAAACGAGTCGAAGCAATGCTGTCAAGCGGTCTAATTGAAGAAGTTGAGTCGCTACTGAAAACAGGGCATGATTCGCAGCTCAACAGCATGCAAACTGTCGGCTACAGGGAAGTAATCGAATATTTAAACGGTAATTTAAGTTACGATGAAATGGTTGATCTGATAAAAAAACGAACCCGGAATTACGCAAAACGTCAACTCACCTGGTTTCGAAAGGACAAGCGAATCAAATGGTATAATTTAGACCGGTTTGACAGCTTTGACGATCTGGCTGATGAAGTGTTGGATTTTATTAAAACCGAGTTTCCACACCGTTTTTCTGTTTAATCCTCTGCCTTAATATCATAACGTTGAATCATTCTTCTCAACGTTCCCTTATCAATATCCAAATCCCGCGCCGTTGCCATTTTTCTCCAGTTATTTCGTTCAAGGGCTCGCTCGACAGCGCGTTTTTTAATATCTTCCAAGGTTAGACTGGTCACCTCGACCTCATCTTTTTTTTCTTCGTTTTGGAACTGTTCCGGAAGGTGTTTCGCCTGAATAAGATTTCTTCTGCAGAGGATGAAGGCGTATTCAATGATATTTTCCAGCTCCCGAACATTCCCCGGAAATGGGTAGCGCATCAACAATGACAACGCTTCATCGGAAATTCCGAGAATATTTTTATTCTTAAGTTTATTAAATCGATTAATAAAATGACTCACCAATAGCGGGATGTCCTCTTTTCGCTGACGCAGCGGGGGCAATTTTATGGTGACGACATTCAACCGATAATAAAGGTCCTCACGGAATTCTCTCTTTTCAACCATCCTTTTTAAATCATGGTGGGTAGCAGCCACGATTCTGACATTCGCTTTTTCCGACTTTGTACTGCCGAGGGGTTCGTAAATTTTATTTTGCAGCACGCGCAGCAATTTTACCTGCAGTGCCGGTGAAACGTCACCAATTTCATCCAGAAACAGCGTTCCCTTTTCTGCCAGGGCGAAGCGCCCGGGCTTGTCTTTTTTCGCATCTGTAAAAGCGCCAGCTTTGTAACCAAAAAGTTCGGATTCAAGCAAAGTGTCCGGAAGGGCGCCCGTGTTGACGATAACCAGCGGATTGGCAGTCCGGTGACTTAAATTGTGAATTGCTCTGGCGAACAGCTCTTTACCAGTTCCACTGTCTCCTAAAATGAGCACTGTGCTGTCGCTTTCGGCGATGTCCGGCAGAATGGAGAATATTTTTTGAATTTGCTTATTTTTGCTGATGATATCCTGAAATGAGTACTTCTTTTCCAGTTCCTTGCGCAGCTCTGCAACTTCCGATTGATCGCGGAAGGTTTCTACTCCGCCGATAATATTTCCTTCCGCATCTTTTAATGGTGCAGCGCTGATACTAATGGGAATCTCTCTGCCCTTTGCATCCACGATGTAAATGGACTGATCCGTAATTGGCTTGTTGCCTGCGATACTCTTTTTTAAAATGCACTCCCGGTCACAAATGTTGGAATGAAAAATATCACGGCAGGTACGCCCCAATGCGTCCTCTTGAGGCACACCGGTAATGGTCTCAGCAGCGCGATTAAACGAAGTGATCCTGAAAGCGCAATCCACTGTAAAAACACCGTCTGCGATGCTGTCTAAAATGACATCGGTTTGGAATTTGTTAAATTTTGTATTCAATTTTCTAATCTGTATTTATAATTATCTGGTAAATAAAATCTTCTAACATCTTTTTATTCTTATTTTGTTTACATTACATCTCTCGTATTAAAATACAAACGGCTGCCCAGGCGCTATCTTCTACTCGGTACATTTTTGAAGTTTTTACTGACAATTGAAAATTATCACCGAGGATAGCTCTTATATTCTCTTTTATTCTTTTTATCTTAGCTTCGATTTTTTCTTCAGCACTCAGTCGCTCACCATCAAATGCAGAATCATAAAAAGCAAACAGACCAAACTGAATCGATGATAATGTAGAGTTGAGCTTTATAAATTCTCTAATTCTCTTAATATCTTTATAATATTGATCCTTGGAATAGATTTGATTTTTAATTTCTATAATTGCACGTGGAGTATCATTTGCCCACCATACTAAAATATCAACTTTTCCATGTTTTCTGATATCACGGGGTAGACGACCTCTCCTTTTTGCTCCTGCTTCTTCTATAGTTTGTGCCGATGAATGCTCCAAAGTTATATATTTTGATCCTGAAAGGTTGGCGATAATTTCTGCGACGTTTATTGTGATTAAATATTCTGGGCCTTCCCATAACCAATAGCCACCGGACCAAATCTCATATTTTTTATGAGATATTTCAATTCCAGAGAGAGTCGCATTGACTATTTGATTAATTGATAAACTTTTCGGCATCAATCCGAATCTTTCGCTTTCATAAATTACAACCTAATGAGAATTCTTGTAAAAATCAACAATTTTTTCAATTACCTCAGCGGGTTTGTCAACCACCTGAAACAGTGCCAAATCTGCTTGTGAGATTTTATTTTCAGCGAGCAGTCTATTTTTTAACCATTCGATTAATCCGTCCCAAAATTGACTGTCCACTAAAATCACCGGGAAACGGGCTATCTTGTTCGTTTGTATCAGCGTGAGTGATTCAAAAAGTTCGTCCAGGGTACCGAACCCCCCGGGTAAAATAACAAACGCTTTGGCATATTTGACAAACATCACTTTTCTGATAAAAAAGTAACGAAAGTCAAGTTGAATTTTTGCATATTTATTGGCAGATTGTTCAAAGGGAAGATCAATATTTAAACCGACCGATGTCCCTCCTGCTTCAGTAGCGCCTCTGTTCCCTGCCTCCATAATTCCAGGTCCGCCACCGGTGATAATACCATATCCTGCTCCAACTGCGAGTTTGCCGATTTCGCGTGCTGTTTCATATTCCTCATCGCCTTCTCTGGTTCTGGCAGAGCCAAACATAGTAATACAATCTTGAATCCGGGAAAGCTCCTCAAAGCCTTCAACAAATTCTGAAATAATTCGAAATACGCGCCAACTATCTTCAATGAAAAGCTTTTCAACCTCTTCGGTAATCGGTCTGTCTGATTTTCTTAGCATGTTTTTTCCCTTTATCTTATTAATAAACTCTTTCGCATTATCCATTCGTAATCCGTGGTCAGCTTATAAAAATATAATCCTGATGCCAGAGCGTCACCTTCACTATTTTTTCCGTCCCAATTAATTTGGTGAATCCCTGAACTGAAATTTGCATCAACAATTGTATTAACCAATCGACCCAATGCATCGTAAATTTTCAAAGTCACATGTGATGTTTTTTCCAGATGGAATTCTATCATTGTTGACGCATTAAATGGATTGGGGTAATTTTTTACCAATGTAATATTAACAGGTTCCGTTGCCGGCTCTCTTTCGACAAATGATGGTCGTGTATATTTTTCTAATTTTGTTTGAAATCCCAAAGGCGAATTTAATTGCTGCAGAATTGCAGACGCTGAATCCGGTGAAAAATCAGGCGGAAGAAAAAAGTTATGATAACGGACATCGAGTGTGGTTTCTTCAGTTATATAATTTTGAATATTTCCATAGAGCAACAATCCATTGTCACCAAATGACATTTTATCGCCAGTATCTCTCTGTATCATTGGGTCGCCGGTGGTACCGGAAGTTTTATCCTCGTGATAATAGAATTGAATATTATCACCCAGACTCGGAACATGAAAAACATTGAGCATCGTTCCCTGCTGACCTGTTCCCATCGTCCAATTTAACTCTCCGGAATGACAATCCGTAACTACTGACGAATCTTCAACGCCATCGATGACAAGGCCGTCCGGATTCCCTTCACTATAAAATCTCATACCGGTAGCGTTTTCATTGAAATCCCACGATACTCGAAACACATCAATTTCAGCACCCACGTCCTTCACATCCTTAATCGGAATTTCCACTAAAACAAATGAACCATGCCATGGGTAAAAAAAGGATGTCTGGGTAAATTTTTCAGTCAGATTCAATAGACCGAACACAAAATTGCCCACCATATTTCGAATAATTCTGACTTTACCATGTTTAACATACGCTAATCGCTGTTGGAAATTGTCTTCGTTGAGAAAAATGGGCAAAACAAAAAACGATCCGATTCCCCTAATTTTCGTCCGATCAAAAATATCCGTACCCGATCCACCAATATCCGGGTCAATCGCGACATCGGCCAACTGACCTGTGTTATTGAAACCCGCGCGATAATGCGCGGTCATTATTTCATCAGCCGAACTGTCGTAATGTATTTTGTATGTATCCGGAATTGGCTCTGTCATTGTTTCGGAATAATAAAGATAAACATAGCCGCTTACATTTTTTAGCGAATCGAAGAAAGCAATTTCGATCCGAAACGTATCTGTGTCCGCCACCCAAGTATCTTGATCTGCCTTGTCACCCAAATCCGCTGCCATAAAAACCAGTTCATCATCAGCATCTAACAGTCCTCCCAATGAATCTTCCGGCTCAAAATATTTTAATGAGTCATTCACATCGGGATTGACTTCATCAAATTGAAAAGGAATCATCTGCCAACTATCCTGATTTCCATCGTAGCGAAATAAATAAAGATGTTCTATCTGCTCTAACAAAAACGCGGACAGCGTATCGCCTTTGAGAACGATTGGTTCGTATTTACGATCGATTTGAGCGACACCAAATACACTGGTGACACATATCATGATAATTACAAGCATTATTATTTTTACTTTCATATTCTGCCTCTTATCAATATTTAAAGTTTTTCATTTTGTGAATAATATTTTTCTGACTTCATGAGCATGACCATCTGAAAATTTAAGGAAATATACGCCTGATGTCAGGATTGTCTGTACCGATTGTACATCCCAAAAAATATCATTTGTTTCATTATTTAATTCGCTATCAAAAATATCAGCAACCAATTGACCATTCAAGTTATACATTTTTATCTTCAACCGAGCAGTGCCTATTTTCTTCAATGATATTTTTAAACTGCCGGAGAACGGATTAGGTGCAATATTTATTATTTCGAATGACTTGACTATTACCGGTCGATTTGAAATTTCTTTTGTTAAGTAAAAAGAATATTGTTCAGGCGCTTCCTTGAAATAGATTGTCATTGGATCTTTCAGATGATTCGTGTTACAGGCGATAGCCACTATTTCCTGTCCAGAAGCCACTTCTTCAAGTGTAACCCCCTGCCCCGGTTTAATTATGTTTGTTCTGATATACTGGGCATCCCGGATAATCACACCCAACCTCCAATGGTCTTGCCACTCCGTTGAGAAATAAACATTGTAAGTGCTATTTTCCACAGGCTGTAAAACATAGTAAGCAGCCGTAAGAAAATAGCCGCTATTTACGGTTTGATAATAATACTCTATTTGCGAACGATCCTTAATTTTGATTTCAGGATAGTCAACTCCTGAATCGTACGAAAAATCCGGATTGGCTCTTGTCCCTGTGAAATAATTCCACATGCAAAATTTCACAAATTCCTGTTTAAAACTGGTGTTTAGATTTTTCAAAATCTTATCCATTGCTTCTATTGCCGGCATTTCTGGCATAAGCTGCCAGATTTGTTTAATGATATCCTCGCCATAATTTTCGACGAGGTAAAACGCAAAAATACAATCACCGTAAATGTGCCTGATCACGTTGGGTATAGTGAAAGACACACCGTTAAGCGGTATTTCCGGCGCTGAAAAAAAATAGTCGAGATAGTACAAATAATTGTCGACTTCATCAAAGACCTGATCCTCCATCCAAACTGCTGAAAGCTCGAAAAAGAATGCATCAATTTTTCTGAATACATAACCCATCTGAATAGCATGAAAAAATTCGTGAGCAGCCGTAACTTTGATGGCCTCATCACCAGTTAGGTGAAAACCCTGTCCGATAAAATCATTGTCAAATAAAATATAGCTACAAACATCTTTCTGTTCCCATGCAGTAGAATCCGGACTGATTCGGATGGCTCTGCCAAAAGAATTATTTAAATCCAACACATAAACTTGATAAGGATTCGCTCCGTCGTTCATTGAAGGTGGAATGCGATATTGCATTTCTTCAACTTCAACTTCATAGCTTTTCTCAAACGCTGCGGCAATTTTCTCTATCCGATCCGGTATCTGATTGGAATTTTCGTCAATAGCAGAAACAGCGTCTTTTCCCTGGATGGTATAATGGATCATGAAGCGCTGATTCGCACTCAAAAAGCTATCCGGCAGGTCAGGTCTGGGATCAGTCGGAGCGGCACTCTCAATATCAAAACTTAATGCTGTGATAAATTGATTTTTGACAGACGGCTGCTGTTGATTACTTTTTGGTATTTGTGAATCCCAGGAGCTGCTCACATATTCTGGAATGATCACTAAAAATATACCCCAGCACAATACTGTTTTTCTGATCTCTAATATTTTAAAAAATATTGATTTCATTTCTTATTTTTGGATAAAACAATGCACCCCCCGCCTCTTCCAACTTTTTAACCAACATCCTCAATTCAGGTTCACTAAAACTTTAGTGCTCAATCGTTACGCTCACTTTTTCTCAGCTCCCGCTGCTTTTTGTTCAAATAGATTATAATGAACGGCAAAATAAACCAGACTGGTGAAAAAGCAAAAACCTTGTAGGGAGATGGAATCAGATATGCTGTCACCGCCATTACGATTATTATCAACCACAATAGAGAAGCGGTTCTCATTATAAAGGCTCTTTCCTTTTCTCCCTTTGCATTTCGAATGCTGAAGTAAGTTCCGACGATCCCCCCTATCAAACCAATAACAATGCCTGCAATGCCTCCGATTAAACCTAATTCTGCCGGACTCATTTTTGCTTACCTTTTTTTGAAGTTAAAAAATCAAAATGTTCGTTATGATTTATTTTATCAAATTTATCTCAAAAAAACAATCTCTTTTTCAAAGTGAAAGACTTCAAAAATACTCATCACCAAAAAAAAGAACCTCCGTCCCGCATTTAAAATTGATGGAACGGAGGAATAAGTTAATTCAACTTTTTATTATTGACTTTAAATAAACGTATATGTCAGGCCAAGGGCAATTGATTGTTTAATCTGTCGTTTTGGTGAAATATCCTTGTCATAAAGCAGTTTGAAATTAACATTCACATTGAAGTATTCCGATATTTTTGTTGTGAAAACGTTATCCCAGTTAACGTCTGTTTTATCGAACGTCTTAAATGTGGAAAACAATTCCAGCTTTGACTTGATCAGAGAATTTTCAGAAACTTTTAAGCTCAAATCCGTCACTGATTCCGCACCGATTTCGTTCCTAAAATCATCTCCGTCTGCATAGATTTCCGCATACTGATCGGTCACAGTTTGCTTCATCGAGGCGCCAAGACGTGTTTTGAATGCCTCGCTATGAATATATCCCAAGCCCACACTTTCTCTGAAATAGGCCGGATCCATGAAAGCCGATATTTCTGTTTTGGGTGCATCTTCTGCATATTTGTATCCTGGTGCGATTTGCGTTTCCGCCGTCCCTGCAACGAAAGGGTTAAGATATTTGGCAAATTTATGAGTGTACACTGTTTCCAATTTAATTTCATCAATCGACTTGCGTGCAGACTGTTCGCCTGCTTTTGTGGAACCGTAGGTCAACTTCGCCGAATTCGCCCAATTTGATTTCTCCTGATCGTTCACGAATTTAGCGTTTAAATTGACCTGCCACGCAAACGAATTTTCGCCTCCTGCTGCCCAATTATCGAAACTGGTCTGTGTAATATTCAATCCACTAACCATTTCTTTCTGCCATCCATATTTCGGTTCTTCCGGCTTCTCTTCCTGAGCAACAACGGTAAGCGTGAAAACAAGCGATAGGCCCCAAATTAAAGTGAATAAGGATTTAATTTTCATAAGGTTTTCCTCCTCGCAATAAAAAGTTATAAATTAATTCGACTTACAATTCAAACAACTTTTTTGACAATTATTTTAAGTTTCTTCAAATTTATAAAATTTATTTATTATTTGCAACATATTTAAAAAACATTTTTTCTTTGATTGAATTCTATCAGCAAGGAACTGTTAAATGTCATACAATTGAACCTAAAATTCTGAAATGAATTAAGTTATTTATTTTTTAAGTTTTTGATTAATTATAGAGGTCATCGTCTGTGACGAAGTATGCACTGACGCAGTCAATGCGCTCCACATAACTACATTAATATAATTAATTTATATTAATAATATAAATGGTCAATTTATTCTATTACACCCAAAAACTTTGTTATTTTAACAAAATTTTTTAAAAGATGCTCATGCAAAGCCGCAGAGACGCAAAGATGCCGCAAAGGGAACTATGTAAAATGCCACGCGACTGCTTTGCGACTTAGCCCGCTTATTGGTGGGTGAGAACTAATTTTTTTAAATCCGTGCAAATCCGCGTTATCCGCGTTATCCGCGTTCTATTTTGGTTGCGGCTTTGCTGCATTAGGAATTTCGGTTGAATAACAAGGACGGAAAGAAGAAACAGTTTGTTTCTCACTATTCAGACAACAAAAAATGCCACAGAGACAAAGAGCGTACAAAGGCATTTCAATAATAAATTCATAGATTTTATTTTAATGATGTAGTTTTGAAATTTCATCCGAAACCCAATTCACAAAAATGAGAAAAATATCTGCCCTAAACTTTATTTATTTTTTCTCCGAGTCCTCTGTGACTCGGTAGCTGAATAGTAACGTTTGTTTTAATCAAATCATAAAAAAACAGGCGTTGTAAATTCACAACGCCTGCCTCGTGTAACAGTAACAATAATTATAGGGGATGGATCTCGTAAAGCCTGTTTTAATTACAATACACCAATTCGTTTCAATCGAGCATTAGCACTTATTTCAATATCATGAATAATATTTGAAATATTCAGAATTTGATTGTGTCCACTATTTTGCTGTTTTAAGTTATTAATTTCCTTTAAATAATCTTTAATCGCAAGGTACTCGTTTATGGGCAACAAAGAGAAAATTGTATCCTTTATGAAATCAGCGGAATTCCTACCAGCCAGTTTACTAATTTGCTCCAACACCTCAACCTGGTCGTCTGTCAAATCAACATTAATCGTTTTCATCACACTACCCCCTTCATTCATTTTTAAATCCCATGTCTTCAACTCTATTAATATAGCATTAAACACACATTTAATTTTATCGTTTTGCAATCAAATTTACAAATTCCATGCCAACTTTAAAACATTCATGTTTTACTTCATTAATTAATTATAGTAATATAAAATAGTTAGCTACATAACAATCTTAACATATTTAATATCAATTACTTAATTTGTTAATTTGAGCCGATTGTCATTATCTTAAAATTAAAGATAACCTCCTGTCAATTTTCAAAATGCATAATTATAATTTCCAAATTGAATTTTGGGAATTTCGTTTTTGCATTACTTTGAGCGATAACAGCCAGTTTTTTAAAACTTTCGACTCAAAAATCTCCGGCTACACTGATATGATTAAAATTTCAATGTTTTTGAATAATCACAAAAATATGTTGCAAAATGAATTATGATTTACTATATTTATGGCATTCGTTTATCATTTTGTAATAAATGAGAAAACAACTTGTGCCAACCTTTTTACCTAAACTGGAGGGAAAAATGAGGACCATCAAGTTTTTATTTATGTTCACCCTGTTGTTATCTGTTTCAGCTCTATTCGCCCAAAATTTAATGCAGCAGGCAGACAGTCTGTGGGACATGAGAGGCGAAGGTTTTGAACACGAGACACTTTTGGCTGACAGCACGAACATCAATCAGGCAATCTCAATTTACAAAGAAATCATCAACAACGCGACTGGCTCCGAAAAGGAAGAAGCAATGTGGAAATTAATTCGGGCATATTATTTCAAAGGCCGGTACACAACTCATGATAGTGAACTGAAAAAAGGAATTTACGATCTGGGCAAAGAATTAGGAGAAGAGGGGATAAAAGAATTTCCTGATTCTCCCGGTGTTAATTTATTTTTAGCCATTGTTTGGGGTGTTTGGGGTGAAGAGTACGGAATTTTCGCCGCAGCCCGAAAAGGCGTTGCCGGAAAAATAAAAGATTTATGTGAAAAAACGATTGAATTGGATCCCGAATATGATGATGCAGGCGGGTATCGGGTGCTGGGCCGTGTCTATTTTAAAGCGCCCAAAATCCCCCTTATTCTCGGCTGGCCTTCCGATAAAAAGGCGGTGAAAATTTTAGAGAAAGCATACGAAATCGCTCCGGATAATCTGACGACCAAGCAATTTTTAGCTGAAGCGCTTTATTCGCGGGATCAGAAAGAGCGAGCGATGGAACTGATGAACGAAATTCTGGCAACATCCGAAGTATCCGAAGGTGCAGCAGAGGATGCTATCATCAAAAAAGAAGTTAAAGAAAAGCTGGCCGAATGGTCAGAATAATAACATGATTCACTGAATTTGAATCAAAAGCCCTTTAGCAAAACTAAAGGGCTTTTGATAATTTATCAAAATATTGTCGCGTACAAAATCATTGGTTCGCTCATGAAAAAACCAATCCCACAACCTCATCAATGCTTTCCACTAAATGCACACTAATCCCTTGTTTAATTTCAACCGGAATGTCGATCAAATCATTTTTGTTCTGAGCTGGCATAATAACCGACTTAATACCTGCCCGCCGTGCAGCGAGTAATTTCTCCTTTATCCCGCCAACAGGCAGTACTGTCCCTCGCAAAGAAATCTCACCGGTCATGGCGATTTTATTGTTGATTCGCTGTTGTTTGAGCAGAGAAATTAAAGATATCACCATCGTAATACCAGCAGAAGGTCCATCCTTTGGAATCGCTCCGGCAGGAACGTGGATATGAAATTGACCCGAGGTGATCTGTTTTAGATTCAGGTTGAGCTTATTACATTTTGCCTGCACATAAGTTAGCGCTGCCTGAGCCGATTCTTTCATCACATCGCCCATCTGTCCGGTCAACATCAGTCCTTCTTTGCCCTTGATGTAAGTGGACTCCACAAACAGAATATCACCACCAAACGGAGTCCATGCCAAGCCCGTTGCGACACCAGGCTCATTGACACGGTTAGCGATTTCAGAATAATACTTTTCTGGGCCGAGATACTCAGATAAATTTTTAGCGGTGATGGTCGATTTTCCCTCATGGCCCCGGGCAATTTGTTTGGCCACTTTCCGGCATATCCTGGCAATTTCTCTTTCCAGATTCCGTAGCCCTGCTTCTCGCGTGTAATCCTTAATGATTTTCTTCTGTGCAGTTTTATAAAAATAAATGTGTTTTTTGAGCAAACCGTGTTCTCTCAGTTGCTTCGGTACCAGATATTTTTTCGCTATCTGCAATTTCTCTTCTTCGGCGTAGCCAGGCAATTCAATAATTTCCATGCGATCTTTCAGTGCCGGCGGAATCGGGTCGAGATAATTTGCTGTGGTAATAAAAAACACCTTGGACAGGTCAAACGGGACATCAAGGTAATGATCCGCAAAGGAGAAATTCTGTTCCGGATCCAAAACCTCCAGCAAAGCGGATGAAGGATCGCCACGGAAATCCTGACCGAGCTTGTCAACTTCATCTAGCATAAAAACAGGGTTGTTGTAATTTACATTTTTTATTCCCTGAATTATTCTGCCAGGCAAGGCGCCAATATACGTCCGGCGATGACCACGGATTTCAGCTTCATCTTTCACACCGCCCAGAGAGATACGGATAAACTTCCGGTCCATTGCGCGCGCAATGGAGCGTCCCAAAGATGTCTTGCCAACTCCCGGCGGTCCGACAAAACAGAGAATCGGCCCTTTCATGTCTTTTTTCAATTTTCGTACTGCGAGATATTCTAAAATCCGTTCTTTTACTTTTTCCAAATCATAATGATCCTCATCCAATATCTTTTCTGCTTCATCGATATCCAGATTGTCTTCAGTCGATCGGTTCCACGGTAAATGTATTAGCCAGTCGAGATACGTTCGGGAAACCGTATATTCCGCTGCGCCAAGCGGCATTCGCATTAACCGTTCCAATTCTTTTTTCGCAATACTTTCGACACCTGCGGGCATCATAGCTTCTTTGATTTTTTGCTTTAACTCATTGAATTCATGGGTACGCTCATCTGCTTCACCCAGTTCACGCTGGATCGCTTTCAACTGCTCTCTGAGAAAAAATTCGCGCTGATTTTTGCTCATTTCAGTCTGCACTTGACTCTGAATTCTCGATCCGACTTCAAGTACTTGAATTTCTCGATTCATAAAAATCGTTAATTTTTTCAAGCGTTCTTTAACATCGAGCGTTTCCAATAATTCTTGTTTTTCGTACAAGCTCAGATTTAGATTTGAAGCTAATAAATCTGAAAGTTTGCTCGGGTCATTCATGTTCATTACAGCAATTTGCAATTCATCGGAAAGGTTCGGCATCAATGTCAACAACTTTTGAAACTGGTTAGATATATTCCGAATCAAGGCTTCAATTTCCAGTGTCATTTCAAACTTTTCCGGAATCTCTTTTATTATCGCCTGAAAATATGGTTTGTCCTGAACAATATTTTCAATTTGAATTCGTGATATCCCCTGCACCAAAATACGTATGTTATTATCCGGATAGCGAAGCATTTTCAAAATGTAAGCGGCACTGCCGTATTCAAATAGCGATTCTTTATCCGGGTTTTCATTATCAGGTTCAACCTGAGCTACCAACGCCAAAATCTTCGCGTCATCCATGACATCTTCAACCAGTTTTAATGACTTTTTTCGCGCGATTATCAGCGGAGAGACCATATTAGGATAAACGACAAAATCACGGAGAGGTAAAACCGGAAGCTGTTGGGGAATTTTGATGTTCTTAATTTCATCTAAATCTTTTATTTTTGCAAAAGTCACATCTTGCATAAAACCCACCTTAAAGTTTGGAATGAATTATTTGATGTGCCATAAAAAAACCTGAATCAACTTTCCAAATATAACCAAGTTTTGATACTTTTACAACGAAAATAAAATTAAATATTTTTAAGATTTGAATTTTGGGGTAAGATTATTTTACATTTAACAGATCTTTAAAATCATCATCACTTCCAATTCCAACCAAAATATCACTGTCTTTTATCACATGATCAGCTTTAGGTACGATCACGAGATTTTCCGGAACTAATTCCTTTATGACCACGATCTGAATACCATAACGATTGGCAACGTCCAATTCTTTCAAGCTTTTCCCTAAAAATGAATTTGGCGGGCCAAATTCCAGAATCGATACGCCAGGGATCAGCGGTATCGCATCTAAAATATTAACATTCTCCAAACTTTTTGCAAGTCGGTAGGCAACATCCCGTTCGGGAAAGATCACTGTCGTCGCGCCAATGCGATCCAATATTTTGCCATGGTCTTCGGTGGAGGCTTTGGCAATAATTTCCTTGACCTTCAATTCTTTAAGGTAAAGTGTTACCAGAATACTCGCATCAATTTGATCGCCGAGACTCACAATAACAACATCAAATTCATGGATTCCGATTTCGTCCAATGTTTCTTTATCTCTGGCGTCAGCGACTATCGCTTTGGAGACCATGTCTTTGACTTTGTCAATTCTGGTTTCATTGGTATCAATTGCCATCACCTGAAATCCGGATTCTGATAAATATTTTGTCAAATATGTTCCAAATGCGCTCAAGCCGATTATCGCAAAACTTCTGTTGTTCTTATTTCCGTCCATTTTTTTATCCTATCAATATTTTTTCTTTTGCAAATTGATAACGCGGACTTTTTTTCTTCCCGATGGCTATTGCTATGGTAAGCGGTCCGATTCTACCAATAAACATTGTAACGAGAATAATAATTTTTCCCATCGTTGACAAACTAAACGTTGTACCCGCTGATAAGCCGACAGTTCCGAAAGCAGACACAACTTCGAACAACATTTCCAGATAAAGACCTCTGCTTGCCTGGTGAGAAAGTCCGCCAAGTTCTGAAACCATTAAAAGCATTGTAGCCACCGTAATAACTGTCGCAGAGAAAAAGGTCACGGATATCGCTTTCGAAACTATATTATCAGGAATCTGGCGGTTTGCTATATTCACGTCGCCACGATTTTTAAATCGTGCAATTAACATAGCGGCAATCACAGCCGCCGTGCTGGTTTTTATACCGCCGCCACACGATCCCGGGGAAGCGCCAATAAACATTAAGATGATCAAAAAAAATAGCGATGTATTTGTCAAAATGGAAATATCGATTGTATTGAAACCGGCAGTTCGCGCGGTGACTGACTGAAACAGAGGAATTAAAAACTTATTCTGCAAAGGTTCTCCGGCAAGGACATTTTTATATTCAAAAAACAAGAGGAATAGAAACCCCATCACAATTAAAATGAGTGAAGCCGTCAACACAATTCTGGAATGAAATGAAAAGGAGCCCTGCTTTTTTGATTTGACATGAAATAAATACCTTTTTCCTTCGCTAAAAACAACAAAGCCCAATCCACCGAAAATAATTAAAACCATGAGAACAATATTAATTCTCCAATCTCCACGAAATTCCATAAAGCTGGTTTCAAATAGTGAAAATCCGGCATTGCAAAACGCTGACACCGAATGGAACAGCCCGTTGTAACATGCAGCCTTAAAAGGCATTTTATCCCAAAAACAGAACGTCATTAAAAGTGCGCCAACAAGTTCTATCAACAGCGTAAACAAAAAAATAGTCTTTAGTAAACCAGCGATGTTTTTAATTGGCGACTGAGTGAGGGTTGATTGGATGACATCCCGATCCGCAATTGAAAATTTACCCAGGAGAAGGAAAATAAAAAACGTCGAAAAAGTCATAATCCCCAGGCCACCAAGCTGGATCATCATCAGGATGACGATCTGCCCAAATAGTGAAAATTTCGTACCGGTATCAACGACAATTAATCCTGTTACGCATGTCGCCGATGTTGAAGTAAAAGCGGCATCAATAAAAGATAATCGGTCTCCGTTTACTGCCTGGGGAAGCATTAGCAATAAAGTTCCGATAGTGATAATACCAGCGAAACTTATGATAAGGATTCGCGATGGTTCCCAGATATTTCGCTTTTTGATTTGTAACATAAAATAGTTTCAATAAAAAAACGTTGATTCAAATTTTTTTAAAAATTATTATTCAATCATAGCCAACTAAAAACACAAAAATGCACGAAATATTATTTTTTGACTTTGCATTTAGTGTAATGTCAATTTAATAAAGTTGGATAGAGCCTTTTTAATTTAATTCTAGCATCGTCAGTGGCGAAACGCCAATCTACTTTTGCTTCAAGGAAATTTCTTTGTTTTTGCCACTGATTTACTTCATGCTCTAATGTTTGTTTATCTGGAATTCTACGATTCAGACATTGATTTATTAGAATTCGCAGTTCGATTTCAGCTATATTAAGCCAACTGCCATGTTTAGGTGTAAAGTGCATTTCTAATCGCTCTATCAATCGCCTGGCTTCTGCTGGCTGAAAAGTTTCGTACAAAGAGGACCCAGCATGAATATTGAGATTGTCCATAACAAGAATAACTTTATTGGCATCAGGGTAATGAACGTCCAACAATTCCTTTATCTGATGAGCCCAATCAATTTTTGTACGATGGTCAGTGACAACCACATAACGTTTCCCGCCAAACGGCTCATAAAACATAAACAGATTACAGACGCCATTGCGCTCATATTCGTAATCATAGCGCGCAGGCTTTCCAGGCTCTACCGGTATGATATGGCGCAATTGTTTTGTCAATTGTTTGGTTGTTTCATCCATGCATACAAGTGGCTCCTCTGGATTATATGGACGTTTGTAGACTTCAAGTATATCTTCCATGGCACAAACAAACGCAGCATTAGCCTTTGGAGGGATACACCACATTTGTTTCAACCAGGGTTTCAATTCGTTTTTTTTAAAGCCTGGCGAATGGCTTCATGGGAGATACTTTCAACATACCCGAGCTCTACTATCTTGTTTGCCAAAAGACGTAAAGTCCATCTGGTACGCCCTGCTGGCGGCTCGCTACAAGAAAGAGCAATTAAATGCGCTTCAACGTCTCCATCAATCTTTTTACGAGAAACGTTCTGTTTATATTCTCGACGCGCTAAAACAGCATCAAACCCTTCTTCTACAAGTTGCTTACGAACGCGTTCAACAGTCTGTACCGTTACATCCAGAGCCTCACTGATTTCTTCGTCTGACCACGCTGGCCCTTTATCGCTTTGGTCAGCCTTGAGAAGAATGCGTGCACGTGTAAATATCCGTGCTGCACCACGACCAGATGAGATTATTTTTTTTAAGTTTTTACGCTCATCATTAGATAATCTTACAATATATTTTTTCATTGATAACCCCAAAGCTTTGTTAATAAAATGGCTTCGAGGGAATATAATAAAATATAAAACAAATGTCAATAGTTATTACCCAATAATATTAGCTTGACATGACATTAGCACTATTTCGTGTGTTTCGTGGGCAATAAATCTAATTTTTCAAAAAGATTCTGATAGCCAATACAATTTATAAAGCACCCTGTCTGGGAATTCTTCTGAATTTTTCCAAATTATCGGTTTTCCCAGCGACGACCAAAATATCTCCTGCCTCGAATATCCGATCAGGATCAGGTATTTCATTGCTCGGTCCGATTTCTGTTAACTTTTTCTTCACTGCTAACACTGTAACTTTATATTTCGCACGGAGATCAAGGCTCTTGATTGATTTACCGATAAAATTATCCGGCACGGTCACGAAATCGACCTTAAAATCTTTTGGCAGTTGGACCAGATTGCGCTTTTTTTCAGCCCCAAAATCCCGGACATATTTTACACTGAGTACATCTTTTCTCAAAATTTCTCTGTTGTATAGCTTGATAATATCTTTTCTGCATATAATTCCAATGAGTCGTTGTGTGGCTGTGTTTTCAATTACAGGTAAATGTTCGGACTCTACATGTTCGAATTTGTGCATTGCCTGGTCGAGTGTGATTTCCGGCGTGACAAATTGTTCTGTTGGCACCATTAAATCCTGTGCGATAACTAATTGATCAAGGCTTTCGGTTTCACTGAGCACACTTTTTACCAGATGAGTAGAAAGTGAGCCTAACAACCTGCCATCTTCGGTTACCACATAATAGTACGGTTCCTGGCTATTCATGAAAATTTTAGCAATTTTTTTCAAATGAACACCTTCATCAATGGTGGGTGGGTTTGGCTGCATTAAATCTCCGACAGAAAAAGATTTCATAATCAATTCCTCCCTACCCTGATCAAGAGAAATACCCCGCAGGCTTAGTTTAAGTGTATAAATGGAATCTTCTTTTAATCGGCGTGCTAAAATGGTGGCAATCGTACAGGCTAACATTATGGGTAGAATAATTTTATAGTCATTCGTAATTTCAAATAAAATTAAAATCGAAGTAATTGGTGCATGAGTTGCCGCAGCGACAACAGCGCCCATACCCACCATAGCATAAGCACCACTACTCGCCGTATGAGTTGGGAAAAAATAGTTTGCCGCATGTCCAAAAGCACCTCCTACAGCCGCACCCAAAAATAATGCAGGCGCAAAAATTCCGCCTGATCCACCTGACCCCAGTGTTGTCGCTGTTGCTAACAACTTCGCCACAATCAAAAAAAGCAGCGTGTGCCAGATTAATTTTCCCTCCAACATCATACTGATTGACTCGTATCCTCCACCAAAAACATGGGGGCTGAATACAATCAGAGCCCCTAAAGCTATGGCACCGAATGGTGTCTTGAGGTATTCTGGCATCTTAAGTTTATCAAAAAACTTTTCACTCGCGTAAACTGACTCGATAAAAGCCAATCCCACCAATCCAGTAACCAAACCCAACAACATGTATAGCGGTATTTCCCAAACACTAACCAATGAATATAATGGAACCGTAAAAACATGTTCGTTTCCAAAAAATGCTCTGGAAATGACCGTTGCCATCACAGAAGAAATAATGATGGGACTGAAGCTCAGCAATCCAAAATTTCCGATAATAACCTCTAATGCAAAAAATGCTCCAGCAATTGGCGCATTAAATGTTGCAGCAATTCCCGCAGCAGCACCACATCCAACCAGTATTTTGAGTCTTTCCGGTGATACTTTCAGCCACTGTCCGACTGACGATCCGACTGCAGATCCAACTTGAATGATAGGTCCTTCCTGTCCGACAGATCCACCTGTGCTAATAGTAATTGCGGATGCGAGGGATTTAATAACGGCAACTCGCGGTCGAATGACACCATTTTTTAAAGCGATAGCCTGCATAACTTCCGGGACGCCATGTCCCTTTGCTTCGCGTGCAAAAAAATATACGATAGGTCCAACAATGGCGCCACCAATTACAGGCACTAAAATTTTCCACCAGACTGGTAAATTATATAACGCTTCCAAGATGCTTGTATGTTCTTTTATTGTATATGATTGAAAGAATGTGATTAATAACCTAAAACCAACAGAGAAAAAACCGCTTAATACGCCAACAATAATGCTCAGAATGAGAACATAAGTTGTCTGACTAAATTGAGTGTAATTGATAAAAGCGTCACTTAGTCTTTTTATCCAATTCTTCGGTAATATTTTTAGCTTTTCCATTTTCAACTTCAGTATCCAAATTTAGTAAACAATAAATTTTCAATTCCGATAATATACTACCTAATTAATATCAACCTCAAATCCATCACATTGGTATTCGTGGGGCCTGTTATGATTAAATCATCCAATTGCTCAAAAAAATGATATGAATCGTTCTCTTTTAAATAATTTTCCGGCTTTAGCTTTTTCTGCATCGCTCGCTCCACAGTATAATTGTCCGCGATTGCGCCGGCAGCTTCTGTAGGGCCATCAGTGCCATCGGTCCCCGCACTTAACATCACAGTGGACGGAAAATTCGAGATATCCATAGCAGCCGCCAAAACAAATTCTTGATTACGACCACCTTTACCTTGTCCTTTAATCGTCACGGTCGTTTCACCTCCGGAAATAACACAGGCAGGAATCGAGATCGGATTGCCTGTCTTATGAATTTCTTTGGCAATGGCGGCGTGGACGCGAGCCACATCTTTCGTTTCCCCTTCGACAAAAGTGGATAAAATTAACGTATTGTACCCGAGTTGCTCTGCTTTTTCCTTTGCAGCCAACACTGCCTGTAAATTGCTCCCCACGATGACGTTGTATGTTTTTTCAAACGCAGTGTCATTTTCCTTGGGTGTTTCCGGTATTTGATGCTGCGCTCCGGATTTGAGATGGTTTTCCACTGTTGCCGGAATTTTCCCCAGGAGCTCATATTTCTCTAAAATATTAATACAATCTCCAAAAGTCGAATTATCGGGCGCTGTTGGTCCCGAAGCAATACTGTCCAACGGATCTCCGATTACATCGGATAAAATCAACGTTATCAGCGTCGCAGGGTAAACAGCTCTGGCAAATTGTCCGCCTTTGACTTTGGATATATGTTTTCGAATGGCATTTATTTCGGTAATATCGGCGCCACACGACAAAAGCAATTTTGTGGTGTGTTGCTTTTCCTCCAGAGAAATACCTGTTTGAGGAGACGGAAATATCGCAGACCCTCCACCAGAAATCACACAAACAACCAAGTCGGTTTCTCCGCAGTTTTGTACTAAATTAATAATTTCATCAGTGCCTTTTATCCCGGCCTCATCAGGAACCGGGTGTCCGGCTTCGTTGATTTTTATCTTTTGACTGACCTCGTCCAAATGTCCATATTTCACATTTACGATTCCGGCTGTCAGTTTAGCGCCCAGCACATTTTCAACTCCTTTTGCCATGGAAGCCGCAGCCTTTCCAAATCCGACTAAATAGATATTCTCAAAATCGTCTATGGAAAACTTGTGACCGTTTAACTCCAGAGTTTCTCCTCTTAACTGCAAATAATTCTGCACCGCCAGCGTTGGATCTACAGCCTTCAGCGAAGTAAGAAAAATATCATTTGCTTGTTTGCGCATTTTTTTTAAATTATCACTTAACATGTTATGCCGCCCCTCTCTCGTCAGTTATCAGTTAATAAATTTGAATATACAAATTTATATAATAAAAACAAATATTTTCTTCAAAGATTAACCAAATTTCATGTAAAAGTTATTGTCAAAAAAACCAACACAAAATTTTTTTGATTCCCAGATTTTCATATTAAGTGAATTAAAAGCCCAAATGTATAATAAAGGTAAACCCCAATGGATGAGATTTTTAAAATTATCGACAAAGAAGAGCAAAATTTAATCAAGTTGAGAAGGGAATTTCATCAAATACCAGAAACCGGTTTTCAGGAATTTAAAACTTCAGATAAAATCATTCAGTTTCTGAAACGAATAGGCGTAGATGACATTCAGCCTGTTGCCGGTACGGGTGTGATCGGAGTATTGAAAGGTCGAAGTGATCAAAAGACCATTCTCTATCGCGCTGACATCGATGGTTTACCGATTGAGGAAGAAAATGATGTGACTTATCGCTCTCAACATCCCGGCAAAATGCACGCCTGCGGACATGATGCGCACATCGCCATGGCTCTGGTAACCTGTTCAATGTTATCCAGATTCAAAGACAAACTAAACGGAAATGTGAAATTTGTATTTCAGCCAGCCGAGGAAACCGTGGATGGCGCGAAAAAGGTCATCGAGGCCGGGGCATTGGAAAATCCGAAAGTAGATGCCGCGATTGGTTTTCACGTGTGGAATAATCTACAGATCGGAAAAATCTCTATTCAACAGGGTCCGATTATGGCGGCATCCAATCATCTCAACATTAACATTATGGGCAAAGAAGCACACGGAGCAAAACCACACGAAGGCATCGATCCGATTTTAGCAGCAGCCCAATTAATTCAACAGCTTCATTCGATAGTTCATAGAAAAATTTCTATTGACGATAAATTTGTAATTAGCATCGGGAAAATCTCCGGTGGCACTGCCAGAAATATTATTGCAAAACAAGTGGATTTGCAGGGGATTATCCGCACCTTTGATTCGGCAACCAGATCTCGAATTGAGCGGGAGATAAAAAATACTGGACATGGTTTGGAAAAAAGTCATGGCGTCAAGGTAAACATTGATAATATGGAAACGGTTCCGGCATTGGTTAATGATGAAAAAATGGTCAACTATGCAAAGAAGTCAGCACAAAAATTTATCGATCCGGAAAATATCGTGGCGATAGAAAAGCAATTCGGCAGTGAAGACGTTGCACTTTTCTTTCAAAAGGTTCCGGGTTGCTACATTATTCTGGGAAGCGGAAATACTGCAACGGGGCTTAATCAACCTCATCACAATTCAAAATTTGATATTGATGAACGTTGCTTGATTACTGGAGTAAAAATTGCCGTAGATATGATCCTCTCATTCCTGACTCAAAAAAACGATTGATATAGCAATTCAGGGCTTGGAAAAAATTTATTTCCAATCAGATATTTTAAATGGACTATTTTAAAATTGGCTCTAAATTTCGAATACGACACGGCAAACCACCGTTCTGAAACTCGCACTCATCCCAGTAAAAACACTTCACCGAACAAATTATCTCGCTCTCTTTTCCCTGATTAGGCGGATATCCCTGGGCTTGCGCCTGAATCTTACGCCGAATTTGCCATTTTGAAAAAAAGGCATCAACTTTTCGTTTTTTGAATAATTTGAGGGTAATTATTTTAGCGATGCTGCGCGATGCCGGAGATTTCGGATCATTGAGAATAAAAGGTCTCAACTCTTTTACCGATTTCCGCATATTTTCATCATAATCCACATAGCCTAAATAATCTAAATCAACTGAAAGTAACTCACCAAGTGCTGTTTTGATTGCCATGCCTTCTTTTATCTCATCAGGTTCCATGACCATATTTAAAATTAATCGCGGCCGAAAGCTCATGACCACATTTTCAATACGACTGGCCATTTCTGTACTTTTCTTCCGCGCCCTTTCGAGAATTTTGTCGACAGTAGAATTAATCTGAATCAGATTGCTGTCGCCATCAAGCTCAAGTAAAGATAATATCTCCGGCTCATTTTTAAAAGCCTGCTGAAGTTTTCGGAGCAGGCAAAGTTTTATAAATTCAAACGCTTCCTGAATTGCCATCGGTTCCGGTGTTGTGACCACAATCGATTCATCCACTGACAGGAAAAAGTCTATCACATTGTATGATGTGCCGGCACCCAAATCCATAATGACATAATCGGCGGGTAACTCTTCCAACTCACGTATCAATCGTTGTTTTTGGGAATATTTAGGATTTGCCATGCCAAGTGTTCCACAAGCGCCGCTGATTAATTTCAGATTCTCAATCGGAGAGTCGAGAACAATATCCTCCAGCGTTTCCCGATTCATGGTATAATAATCAAAAAAGGTATATTCCGGCTCCAAAATTCCCATACAGGTATGTAAATTCGCGCCGCCGAAGTCAGCGTCAACTAAAATAACTTCTTTGTCCATTGCAGCCAAGCCAACTCCCAGAGAAGCACTGATAACGGTTTTGCCCACGCCGCCTTTTCCGCTTGCCACTGCGATTATCTTTCGTTTCGTATCTTCAATTGCATTGGTTGAAAACAGCTTTTTTATTTGATCCAAATTTTCCGCTTTAATCCAATCACCATATTCTTCATTCCATACATAATCGTTGAGCGAAAACTTGCCTTTTCTGACCAATGTTCTTAATTCTGTCTGCGACATTGGTCCATACTGTTTCTCATTCACACGGACCATTAAGTTGCCCTTCATAGCAAATCCTCATATCTTATAAAATAAATCGATAGTTTCAATTTAGGTGCTCTAACTTTTAAGGCACTAAAAATGTGCAAAAATTGTACCTGGTTTTATAATATTTAGAGACATATAATTTGATACACTAAAAATAAAAGTAATTGATTAAATTAAAGAACCCTAACTCTATTTAATCTCTCAAGTATATATTTATCATTTAATTAGATGTTGATTTGAATTCTACCTCTTCTTTTTTCTCATTAATCACTTGATGCTTTTTACAGAATGTTAATAGCTGCTTTCAAATTGAAACAGAATTATTCATCAACATTTTGCCTTAACTCTTTTTAAATTAATTATTAATAATTTATACATTTATTAACTTACTAAATATATTGATTAAAACAGTGATGCACGTCAACTTTTCGCTTTTTTTCAATAAAATGATTGTCGTATATTAGTCAGTGATGTGGATGATATTTTGCCACTGACTCGATTATAAATCAAAAATTCGTTTTTCTGAGCCGAATGAATTCATTTATAATCGTAAAACTCCACCCTTTATTGTATCAGTGTAAAACAGAATTTAAAAATTGCACAATCAAAATCTTGATTTTTTGGATTTATTTTATTACATTGATATGAAAATTTTTCTAAACTGAACATTTCAAAGTTTACCAATAAATTAAAACATCAGGCTAAATATTAAGGAGTTTTTTTGAACAGAAATTTGAAAATTACTATTTTGACGCTGATTGTTCTTTTGTGTACCAGTTGTGATTTGACCACCAAATGGATGGCAAAGCGCCATCTGCAATCATCAGCGCCGATACAAATTATTAATAACTATTTCGAATTACACTACACCGAAAACACCGCCATCGCCTTTAGCATGCTCCGCTCTGTTGAGGCCGGTTTTCGCAAATGGATTATCTACAGCTTAACCTTGTTCGCGACCCTGTTTCTTTCGATCCTGATCTGGAAATCGAGAAATTATCCGTTTTGCTGGTTACTATCTCTCATGTTAATTTTATCAGGCGCTCTCGGAAATATCGGTGAACGGATGTTCCGCGGGTACGTTGTGGACTTTATTCATGTGCACTATCAACATAAATGGAGTTGGCCTGTTTTCAATATCGCTGATGTGCTGATAACCTGCGGCGCTATTTTTTTGGCAATTTTAACATTGTTCAAAAATCCCGAAGAAACCGTTGTGAAAAAAAACTTAAGTAATGAGGATGCAAGATGAATTTTGGAGATTTACCCGAGTTTAAGCCCGATATTGACCAGCTAAAACAACAATTGGAAGCATTATTTGAAAAGCATGATATTAGCCGATTTGAGCCGGACGATATTATCGAACTATTGGAAGATGGTGAAGCTGTTGACTGGGTGATCGAACAGATTTTGCAGGATGACGATAGCATTGATCAAAATAAAGCGGCTGAGTTACTTGGTTCCATTCGAAACATTGTTGGGCCAAGTGAACAGGAAATTGAGGAAGAAAAAGCCGCCGAGTTGCCAGAGGAACAGATTACTGAAAAGGAACAATCCGAGCCTGTTGCGGAAGATCAGCCTTTAGATATGTCTCAGCTTGATTTTTCTCAATTGGGTCCGGAACTGGAAGCTATGACCGGGATGAAGCTTCCTAAAGACATGGACATGAATCAGATCAAAAAATTCATGCAAGGGTCGCAGGGAAAATTAATGACCGATTTTGCCCAATGGTGTCAGGAACAAAATATCGACATGGCTTCTATTTCTGATCAAACAAGGATTCATGAATTAAATGAGCAATACATGCAAACGCCTCGTCCCGCATTTGATGGTCAAACACCAGCAGAAGCAACCGATGGGGAACAATCTTTATTAGGATTTAAAAAAGTTGAGACTGTGCGTCGTGAACAACCCAAAGTGGGGAGAAACGACCCCTGTCCGTGCGGAAGCGGTAAAAAATATAAAAAATGTTGTGGAAAAGGCAAATAAAATGATCAATTGGAATTTGAAAAAAATAGGTCGATTTATTCAATAATGATTAAACATATTTTTGTAATCCCCTTAAAAATTCTCATTCACCCTAATCCGGATAAACCGGAAACGCAAAATAACACCTTTTGATTAGCTATGCGTTTTCGCCATTAGGCAACTTTGGTAATTGTTTATCTAAATTTGAAATTCATTTGATATTCAAAATTTGTGTATTTTAATTTTTCTACCAAAAACATACTGAATTTGACCTTCCAGTAATAAATCATTATGAGTCAAATTCATTTTGTACTTGACAATAAACATATTTTTTCTTATCATATATTCAAGAAGATTCGGGATCAATAAAACTTTAACGAGGGTCAATGATTATGAAAAAACTGCTCGTTTTTCTTGATTCGACGTGACATATTTAAAATCATTCTTTTAATTTTTAGAATTCACTGCGAACATGTCCCAACAGACCTCATCGGATAATGAGTAACACCTGCCAGAACTGACCCTTTCGAATTGGTTTTATCGGAGCCGTGATTTCTAATTTAAAATAAAATCATTTCCAAAATCGAATAATCTCCCAAACCACAAACTTCGGAGACTGAAACATGACCGAGAACAGTAAGCATTGGGAAATGACCAACATCAGGTTCGGATTTATTGTCTATGAAAAATGCTATCAAACAGGAGAATTGAGGACTTATTTTTCAGTTGAAGACAACCCAATTTTAGGTGATCGTTATCGTGAAGGAAAAAAACACTGGACGCGAGTAGAGAATGCCCAATCGTTTCAATTTGATCTGTTAAACAGGGAGACTGGTAACACGATCAAATTTGATGATCTCATGGGTTTACTTTACTGCACCGAATGCAGAGAAGAATGTGAATTATTCAAATTACAAAAAAAACATGAAGCCGAAAAAACAATGGTGATCGTTGCTTTCGGATTTTTCCCTCAAGCGATAAAAAATCCCGTCCCACAGGAAAAATTAGATGTGCTGACTGATTATTTCAACCAACGACGGGATACGACTCGGTCGAAAATTAAAGTCTTACCTTTCAACTTGATTGACGATCTCTCCCGCTGCCGTGGAGAATTTTTACACGATGTGGACATGCTCTCAAAAGAGCCGCCACCAAAAGAAAGAAGGCGCTTATTCTAAACAAAAAATTATATGACACACGTAAACCAGGGAGTGAATGAATGACTACAAAAGAATTGTGCGATCAGATGAATTTCAAACAGTTGAGCAAATTTTCTCATAAAGATATCAGTGGCGTCTATGTATCGGATATGATAAGTGATGTTATGGCTGGAGCGAAATCCGGGGACCTATGGCTGACCATTCAAACTCACAAGAGCATTGTACCGGCGGCTAATCTGGTTGACGTTTCTGCAGTTGTTATCACAGGCGGAAAACAAGTGCCGCAAGATACCATTGATCTGGCAAGCAAACATGATATCGCGATTCTTAAGACTGATCTGCCGACTTTTGAAGTAGTAGGCAAACTTTATTCGCTTGGAATAAAGGGCTCTGAATAATTGTATCCATGCAGCATTTCTATTGAAAAAACAATAAAAAATCAAAAAAAACTAAATTAGTAATCCATGGCCGGTCATGGAAATCAAAACGATTAAAGATGCTTTAAATGCTACCGTGCTTGTGGGTGAAAACGGATTGGAATCGACCTTCGAACATGTTTATGCCTCTGATTTAATGAGCGATGTGCTTGCGTTTGGTAAACCCAATTCGATCCTACTCACAGGCTTGGCAACTCAACAGGCTGTCATTTCAGCGCACATGGCTGAATTTAAGGGTGTTGTCTTTGTTCGCGGTAAGAATCCCAACGACGGATCAATACAGTTTGCTGAAAGTAACGATCTGATCCTGCTTACAACAAAAGCCGACATGTACGATGCCTGTGTCAAAGTCGACGCCTTTAAAACCGGAAAATTATCAAAAGCAGTTACTGAGTTAACTGAAACAAAAACTGACGAAGTGATTTTAAGCCAGGATTTTAAGATTATGGCAGATGACTTTGCAAATGCTGGCGCTGTTTCAACGGAAATTAAATCGATATTAAAAAAAATAGGCTTTGATCCCAAAATCATCCGGAGGGTTGCTATTTCCACTTATGAAGCAGAAATGAATGTTGTGATGCATGCGGAACAAGGTAAAGTCAATTTATCCATTACCCCCGAATATATTCAAGTACTTATCGATGATGTGGGAAAGGGTATTCCAGATATTGAAATGGCTTTGAAGGAAGGATACACCACCGCAACCGATGAAATGAGAGCCATGGGATTTGGCTCAGGCATGGGATTGCCTAATATCAATAAAAATACTGATGAAATGAATCTGGAAAGTGAGATCGGAAAAGGAACGAGGCTGGAACTAAAATTTAAAATTTAAAAAATAATAGTTATAAAATAAGGTCGAGTCTATGCCACATTATTATCATGCGCATCAGGTCATGCCTGAAAAGTGCGAAGGTCATATGAAATGTGTGCGCTCTTGTCCCACTCAAGCAATTCGAATCAGAAACGGAAAAGCACAAATAAATGAAGAACTCTGTGTTGACTGCGGTACCTGCATTTCTGTTTGTCCTTCAAATGCAATTATACCAGTCACCGATCCGATCGAAGAATTCGATCAGTTTAAATATAAGGTCATTGTTCCGACACCGGTTTTGTATTCTCAATTTGACGCTTCAATTCACCCCTACATTATTCATCTCGCATTAAAAAATCTCGGTTTTGATGAAGTAGTTGATGTAAATTATTCAACATCGCTTTTGGCCAAAGTTTTGGTCAAATACCTGGAAAACTACACCGGTCAGTTACCCTTAATTTCATCACATTGTCCGTCTTTAATCCGTTTAATTCAGGTTAAATATCCGGATTTAGTGGACCAGATTATTCCGTTGGACGTGCCCAGAGAAGTGACTGCCCGAGAAATACGAAAAAATCTGCCGACAAAGATTGGCATTCCACCCAATCAAATTGGCATCATTTATATTGCAAACTGTCCGGCTAAAATTGTATCGACAAAACAACCGGCTGAAAAATCCAAATCATGGTTCGACGGTGTTCTTTCTGTGAAGGATGTTTACGCCTGGCTCTATCCACATGTCATTTCTATTAAGGAAAGCTTCCACGAAGATAAAGTAGAAAAAGATTTTACGTTCACTACTGGCTGGTCGCGATTGGGGAGCATCATCAAATCTGCTAAAATGGAGAATTGGATGGCCGTATCCGGATTAGACCATGTGATGAGAGTATTGGATGATATTGAAAATTCCAGACTGCGAAATGTGGATTTTTTAGAAGTAATGACGTGCATGTTAGGTTGTATCGGTGGTCCCTTCAATGTGGAAAATGCTTATGTAGCGCGCGCCAACACCGTTAAACAAGCAATGAAATACGAAACACCTATTGAGATCGATGAAAAATTGATTAAGAAAAAGCTCGAGGAAGGTTACTATTATTTCGAGAATCCGATTTTACCAAGACCAACCAAATATTTTGACACTGATTTAATGACGTCAGTAAAACGGATTAAAGAGCGGGATCGCATTTATCAGAAACTGCCGCAGATTGACTGCGGCTGTTGTGGTGCACCGACCTGTCTGGCATTTGCCGAAGACGTTGTCCGGGGTGAAGCCGAATTGACCGATTGTATATCTTTCTCGCACAAAATTATGAATAAAAATAACGATTAAAGATTAAGCGAACAGGAGATTGATCGTGGAGAACAATCAATATCAAGAAATCTTTCAGAAATTCAGAGGAAACCAAGGTGATTTAATTTCCATCCTGCATCAAGTGCAAAGTAATTTTGGCTATGTTTCACAAGATGCAGTTCAAAATATTTCGAGCTTTTTGAAAATTTCCGAAAATCAAATCTACGGCGTGGCTTCTTTTTATTCACAGTTTAGATTTGTCGAGCAAGGGAAATGTATCATCAAAATATGTATGGGTACTGCCTGCCACGTCCGGGGATCAAAAAATATCCTCGAAGAATTCAAACGCTGGCTGAACATTGAAGAAGGCGAAACAACCGAAGACAAAATGTTTACTTTGGAAACGGTAAATTGCGTAGGTGCATGTGCGCTGGGTCCAATTGCTATTTTTGACAACGATTATCACGGTCAATTGAAGATAAAAACTGTCGAAGAATTAATTCAAAAATATCAGACAGAAATCGAAAGCGAGGAAAGTGAATGAAAGATAAAATCGATAATAAGGTTTTAGACACAATAAAACAGAAGACCGCTAAAATTAAAGATAAAAGCAAAATCTGTATTTCCGTCTGCGGTGGAACCGGCTGTCAAGCGCAGGGAGCTAAATTGTTAGTCAGTGTTTTCAGAGAAGAAATTCGAAAACAGGGGCTGGATAAATCGGTTGATTTATTAACCACCGGCTGTCATGGGTTTTGCGAACAAGGTCCCATTGTTGTTATTCACCCGGAAGGGATTTTTTATGGCAGGGTGAAAGTGAAAGACGTGCCAGAGATCGTATCAGAAACAGTGGTCAATAACAAAATTATTCAAAGACTGCTTTATCGCGATCCGAAAACAAGGGAAAGAATTGTGCGCGAACAGGACATCCCATTTTATAAAAAACAAAAACGGGTTGTCTTTGGCATGAACGGCATATTGGACGCAACCAGTATTGAAGATTATATTTATCATGGCGGTTACGAGGCGCTGGCAAAAGCGCTCCGGGATTTTACGCCGGATGGGATCATTGATGAGATAAAGAATTCCGGTCTGCGCGGTCGCGGCGGCGCGGGTTTCCCCACCGGTAAAAAATGGGAATTGTGCCGTAATACAGCCAGTGACCAAAAATATGTCATCTGCAATGCCGATGAAGGTGATCCCGGTGCGTTCATGGACCGCAGTGTTTTAGAAGGAAATCCGCACAGCGTAATTGAAGGGATGATTATCGGCGGCTATGCCATCGGCGCGACAGAGGGATATATTTATGTCCGCTTTGAATATCCATTGGCAGTCAAGAATGTTAAACTTGCCATCGAAAAAGCGCGAGAACTCGGACTGCTGGGCAAATCAATTTTAGGCTCTGATTTTGATTTTGACATTCATGTTTTTCAGGGCGCCGGTGCCTTTGTCTCAGGCGAGGAAACATCGCTGATGGCTTCTATTGAAGGCAGGCGCGCTTTTCCCAGTCCCAGACCTCCCTATCCGGCAGAGTCCGGAATTTACGGCAAGCCGACCAATATCAACAATGTGGAGACGTGGGCAAATGTCCCGCATATCATTGCCAAGGGTGCGGACTGGTACGCCAACATCGGCACCGAAGATAGCACAGGGACTAAAATATTTTCACTGGTGGGTAAGATCAACAACACCGGACTGGTGGAAGTTCCGATGGGCATTACGCTCAGAGAAATCGTTGATGATATTGGCGGCGGTGTAAAAAACAAAAAGCGGTTTAAGGCAATCCAAACAGGTGGTCCCTCGGGAGGCTGTATTCCCGAAAATATGCTGGATTTGCCAATAGATTACAAAACACTTGCCAAAGCCGGCTCCATCATGGGATCCGGCGGTTTGATCGTGATGGATGAAGATACGTGCATGGTCGATGTGGCGCTGTATTTTCTGAATTTCACTCAGGAGGAATCCTGCGGAAAATGTGTCCCCTGTCGAATTGGTACGGCGCAAATGGTCGATATTCTCACTCGAATCACCGCTGGCGAGGGCGAAGAAGCTGACATCGAGCGATTGGAAAATCTCGCCATGACCATGAAAAATCATTCACTTTGCGGTCTGGGACAAACAGCGCCCAACCCGGTTTTAACGACACTACGCTATTTTAAATCTGAGTATCTGTCGCACATCAAAGATAAAGCCTGTCCGGCTAAAGTATGCAAAAACTTAGTTGAATTCCGTGTCATTCCGGAAAAATGTACCGGTTGCCAAAGATGTGTTGCCGCCTGTCCCACCGGCGCAATTAGCGGACCGCGGGCACAGCCTCATTTTCTCGATCCTAAAAAGTGCATCAAGTGTCGTGCTTGTTACGAAATTTGTAAGTTCGATGCCATCGCCGGAGACGCAATCATTATCAGTTCAAAAGGCGAAAGTGCTTAATTAAAGAAGGAGTTTACAATGAAAAATCCCAAAATACCATTTTATAGATTATTCTTATTAATTCTCATCGTTTGCCCGGGTTCGCTATTTTCCCAAACCATTGAGCAAAAGAATATCGGATTGCTTAAGCAATTAATTGAGGTTGGTTACAATCAACGAAATTTTGAAATCGTTGATCAGATTGTGGACTCAAACTACGTTGAAAATACCAACGGCATTACGGCAAAATCACCTGAAGTTGTCAAACAAACAATAACTTATCTTGCTGAAGAGTCCCCGAATTTTAAACTGGTGATCGACGATGTCATTGCACAGGGAGATAAGGTTGCGTTACGCTGGATATATAGCGGACATAACAAGAAGCATGATAAGCAGGTCATTATTCACGGTATGTTTTTTTGCACGATTAAAGACGGAAAACTTGTGGAGAGCTGGCAAATTTTTGATAATTTGACCCGTTTCAAACAATTGGGATTTAACCTCACACCACCGATACCAAATGAAGATAATGAATAAAAACTTACAGCAACTCATAATTGTTGACACAAGAAAATTCAAAGCGGAGTTTTCATGAACCAGAAAAACGGAACGATTAAGATCACCATTGACGACAACGTTTTAAACGTTAAAAAAGGCATTTCCATACTCGACGCTGCCGAGCAGAATGATATTTTCATCCCATCGCTTTGTGCCTACGAATCGCTGGATCCGCATGGCGGTTGCCGCGTTTGTATCGTCGAAGTCGAAGGGAAAAAAGGCTTCCTTAAATCATGTGCTACTCCGGTTCAAGAGGGAATGGTTGTTCGAACAAACACAGATACAGTTCAGGGCGAACGAAAAAAAATTCTGCAATTACTGCTGAGCGAACACACGTCCAGTTGTTTGATCTGTGAAGAAAAAGAAGAATGCCGGAATTCAATGAGCACGATTCGCAAAGTCGGCGTGACCACCGGCTGTCGCTACTGTCCCGGCGACAACAAATGTGAATTACAAAAGGTTGTGGAATGGGTCGGCGTTGATGAACTGATTTACCCGACTTATTACCGGAATTTGCCGGTTGAAAAAGAAGATCCGTTTTACGATCGCGACTACAATCTGTGTATTCTTTGCGGCAGATGTGTCCGTGTTTGCCACGAAGTGCGCAGCGCCAACACGCTGGCATTTAATCAGCGCGGACGGGATACTGTGATCGGTCCCGCTTTTGGCAGGAATCACATCGAAGCTGGTTGTGAGTTTTGCGGCGCCTGTGTCGAGGTCTGCCCCACTGGCGCGCTTTCGGAAAAAGCGAATAAGTGGGACGGGATTCACGAAACCGAGGAGATCTCCACCTGCGCATTGTGCGGAGTTGGCTGCCAGATTAAAGTCCTGTCCAAAGGTGATAAATTGATCGGCACGCTGCCTGCAGAAGATGAATTGGTAAATGACGGGCATCTTTGTGTGAAAGGCAGATTTTGTATTTATGAATTAGTCAATAATTATCAGCGATTGAAAAAAGCAATCAAACTTAAAGAAGGCTCGCAGCTTCAGATACCGATTGACGAAGCCGTTAAAATCGCAGCAGAAAAACTTGCCGATTGCAAGCCGGATGAATTCGGCATGATCATTTCGCCCAACTGCACTGTAGAAGATTTGTACATCGCTCAGAAATTTACGCGTCACGTCATGAGCTCTCACCATATCGACACCTCTGCCCGGCTGTTTTATGGTGCCGGTTTTAACAGTTATTTAAAATTAATGAAAAAGAGCACGACGCTCAAGAATATGAAAAATTCCTCGCTGATTTTTGGAATCGGCGCAGATTTGAGATATGGTAGGTCGGTAGTTGGCGTTGCTATCAGAAACGCAATTCATAGAGGCGCCAAAATAATTACTATTCATCCCCACGACCACAGCCTTGTGCTCAGCAGCGATGTCTGGATTCAGCCGACTCCGGGAGAGGAAGCAGATATTTTAAATTCGTTATCGAATATTTTGGAGGATAATGAAAAGAAAAAAGTCAGTGCTGACCTATCAAAAATCGCTGACTTGTTGAAAGGGGCGGAAAATCCGATTTTCTTGATCGGCACAGAATTTCTGAATTACTCAAACAGCGCTGAAATACTTGAATTAGTCAACAAAATAGCGGAAAAAATTAATGCCGAAATTTTAACGCTGCCGGCACAAAATAATCTGTACGGTTCGTTGCTCATGGGCAATTACCCGGAGCTTTTGCCCGGCGGCAGTCATTCGAGCGACAAAAAGACTGTGGCTGATCTCGGTAAACTCTGGGGTAAAGAGATGCCGGTTTACAAAAATGGCTGGGATTTAAATAAAATTGTATCTGGTCAAAAATTGAAAGTTGCATATCTCGTGGGTGAAACACCGCCGATCCCGGAACCGATTTCAGAATATCTGATTTATCAAAATATTTATCCGCTGGATCACGTTCAAACCGCCAATTTGACCTTTCCGGCTGCTGCGTTCACAGAAGTGGACGGCACATTTATTAACGGCGAAGGCAGAATCCAACCGATCAAAAAATCTGTCTCTGCCCCCGGCGACGCATTACCGGATTGGCAAATTCTCTGCAAAATCGCACAAAAAATGGGTGCGTCCGGATTTGATTTTAATTCAATAGCAGACATCCACACAGAAATCGGCAAGGTCGTGGACGCGTTTAAGGATAAAGACCGGTTCGCCAGAAAAGCCCAACCTTTGCCAGATTCAATACAGATTAAATCTCATAAAACTGATAAAACCGGGATCAAAACCAGCAGTAAAAATAAACTATTTATTTTAACGGCAATTCCCCTTGAGCACGTTTACCGGGGAATTCCTTTGACCAGCAAAGTTGAGGGGTTAAAAAAGCTGTTTGATGAAAGTGTCGTTGTGTTGAACAACGCTGATGCTGAAAAAATGAATATTACAAACGGAGAAAAACTAAAAATTAGCTCGGACGAGTTTTCCGGCACCTTTCCGGTGTGGATTTCCGCCGGACAAAAAACGGGAACTGTTCACATCACAAACTTAAATTTTTCACCATCAACACCAAATCCGCAATTCGTAAAATTGGAGAGAGAACATGTTTAAAGTCGTTGAAAATAAAATGATTGTTCCCAATATGCATTCGCTGACGGTGGAAGCGCCGGACGTGGTGCAGGACATCCGGCCCGGTCAATTTGTCATTTTAAGGTCAGAGGATGATGGCGAACGAATTCCATTCTCAATTTCTGACTGGAATAAGGAAGAAAAAACTGTAACCGTGGTATTTATGAACGTCGGAACGACGACCAATAAATTAGCGGCACTTGAGGAAGGCAGCTACATTCCAACTGTGGTCGGTCCGCTGGGACTGGCAACCGAGATTGATAATTACGGCACGGTTTTGTGTCTGGGAGGCTGTTACGGAATCGGCAGCATTTACCCAATCGCCAGAGCGCTGAAAGAGGAAGGCAACCGAGTGATTACGGTGATCGAAGCGCGCAGCTCATATCTTTTTTATTGGGAAGACAAATTGAAGCAGGTGTCGGACCAACTCTTTTTTATTACCCGCGACGGGACCAAAGGGAACCGTGGTCATGTCAACAAATTACCGGAGATTATTAAAATTTCTGGCGGCTCCGTGGATCGCGTTATTATCAATGGCTGCACATATTTGGTCAAACGCGGATCAGAAGTAACGCGTCCCATGGAAATCAAGACCATCGTCAGTCTGGCGCCGATTATGATTGACGGCACCGGAATGTGCGGTGTCTGCCGTGTATCCATTGGTGAGAACACGCGGTTTGCCTGCGTTCACGGCCCCGACTTTGATGGTCATCAGGTGAACTGGGATGAATTGCTGCAACGACGAAAAATGTATTTCTCTGAGGAAGTTGTCCCGCTTCAGACCAGTAGATGCGAGGAGCATTCGCAGCATTTAAGCTAAAAGATTTGCCACCGAGATACAGAGAACTCGGAGAAATTATATAAAAATTATTATAGAGTACCTCTGAACTCTGTGCCTTTGCGGCATTCAATTTTCGACTGAACAATTATTAACACTCAAAATAAATGAGGAACAGAGACATGCCCGAGAAGCAAAAGAAAAAAATCGACTTGAACCGCCGCGAAATGCCCAAACAGTCCGAGGAAGTCCGCAGACAAAACTTCGATGAAGTAGCACTCGGCTATCCAGAGCAAACAGCAATTGACGAAGCCATCCGTTGTTTGCAATGCAAAAAACCGAATTGTGTTGCAATGTGTCCTGTGGAAATTGACATCCCCGGTTTTATCGAGAGGATTGCTGAACGCGATTTTGAAGAAGGCGTTCGCGTGTTAAAGGACCAAAATTTGTTACCTGCTATATGTGGGCGAGTGTGTCCCCAGGAAGAACAATGCGAAAAAGGGTGCATTTTAAATAAAAAGGGAGCGCCGGTTGCCATCGGTCGATTGGAACGTTTTTTAGCGGATTGGGAAGCGAAACAGGGCGAAGCAGAAATTCCTGCGCTGCCAAAATCGACCGGTAAAAAAGTGGGCATCGTGGGTGGCGGACCAGCCGGACTGACTGTCGCCGGCGATTTAATCAAGCTGGGACACGCGGTAACAATTTTTGAAGCGCTGCATGATATGGGCGGGGTGCTCGTTTACGGTATCCCGGAATTCCGGCTGCCCAAAGCGATTGTGAAACGTGAAGTCGATTATTTGAAAAAACTGGGCGTAAAAATTATCACGGATTATGTTGTAGGCAAAACACGTACACTTGATCGCTTGCTGGAAGAATTTGACGTCATTTTTGTCGGCTCCGGCGCCGGACTGCCCTGGTTTATGGAAGTGCCGGGAGAAAATCTGAACGGTGTTTATTCTGCCAACGAATATCTGACGCGCATGAATTTGATGAAAGGGTATCTGTTCCCTCAGTATGACACACCGATAAAAAATCACAAACGCGTGGCAGTCATCGGCGGCGGAAATGTCGCCATGGATTGTGCCCGAACAGCGTTGAGATTGGGCGCGGATGAGGTGCAAATCATTTACCGTCGTTCACGCCAGGAAATGCCCGCCCGTGAAGAAGAGATCGAAAATGCGGAAGAAGAAGGCGTGGTGTTCAATTATTTAACCTTGCCCGTTAATTATATTGGCAATGAAAATGGCTGGGTCACAGAAATCGAATGCCTGAAAATGGAACTGGGAGAACCGGACGCTTCCGGACGGCGACGCCCTGTTCCCATTGAAGGTTCCAACTACATCATTCCCATGGATGCGGTAGTGTGCGCCATTGGCAACAGCCCCAATCCGCTGATCCCGGAAACCACTCCCGGGCTGGAAGTCGGAAAATGGGGCAACATTAAAGCGGACGAGGAAACCGGCAAAACATCCAAAGACCGTGTCTGGGCTGGCGGAGATGTCGTGTCCGGTGCCGCCACCGTTATTTTAGCCATGGGCGCCGGCAGAATTGCTGCCCGGTCGATGCAGGAATATTTGATGTCGCATTGATTGTTGAAATAATGGGACTTGAGGATGAAAGTAATTTCAAAAAGACTGTAATTTTGTTAAGGAATACATGGTGAAAAGAAATCTTCTTTTTTCACATTTTCTGGTTATTATCTTTTTATCTCACAACCTCCTCCACTCACAGAGCATTACTGATACAGACAATAACTTGAAGAACTATTTTGATAACAAATTTTATTTCGGCGCAATAGCGGGCATTTCGAGTCTTCGAGTTCTGCCTCATTTTTTTATCGAAGACGAAATTTCAGAATTGCCCCGAATAAACATGTTTACGTATGGAGCTCGTATCGGGAAAAGATTTTTCTTCCATGAAAGCATTTTTATACTTATTGAAGCCGGTTTTTGTCACGGAAAAGGTCAATTGGAAGTCGAGCTTACTGACCGATATAATCCCTCTAATCAAAAAAGAAACGTAAAAAGAGATGTCTCAAATACCATGTTTGGAGGAGTATTAGGCTTATGGGCTCCGATTTATCAGAATTTCAATAATCAATCCCTATTTGCCCCCAAAGCCATCCTCGTAGACATAAAAATCGGTGGCGATATTATGCTAATACGGGAGGATACGAACCAATCATATCACAAAACATATATTACGCCAGAGGGTGGTCAAATAACAATTACCGGACATTATGATGAGGAAATAATTGAGGCTGATGATCGGGTTCTATTTTCAATCGGCTTGGGACTTGATTATGTGTTAAGCCGCCATTTTCTGGTCAAGCTGGAAGCGAACATCGGTGCCTATCCTGTATCAGGTCCCGGCAACGCCCAAGGGGAACCTACAGGTCCACCGGATGAGTGGGGCAACAATCGGTCACTACTCATCGGTCTCGATTTTATTTTATGATCCGACACATTTGAGCAATGCATAAACGAAAAATGATGGTTCAGGCATCTGTCATAAATGGATTCTTAAAAAACATCTTCACCGATTTTGAAAGACGTGCCGGTGAATTTAATGCACAAAGTGAATTCTACCGGCGGCAATTCCGCTATCGCTGCGTTAAACGGCAGTCGATGTGCTACGGCTGGTCTTGTTTTTTCATAATGTCTGATCCAATTCCCTTAACGTGTAATTCAATCCTAATACCAGCCTGGCAAATTTCTTAAAATTCAAATGATCAATTTTATCTTCGGCAGTGTGATAATACGGATTCCGGAAAAATGCGGTGTCGGTGAGCATCAGCGCCGGATAATCATATTTCCAAAACGACGCATGGTCCGAGAGATCAACGCCGGGCATAAACGAATTTGCAATTAAAAACTCCACTTTAGCCAGTGAAGTGTCTTTTAATTTTTTTACAAACGCTTCGGTGAATTTTTCTGAGTGCTTGTTTCCCACCACACCGATGAAATTTCCCCGTTCGGGATACGCCATTTTCATCTCTGCCAATGGATACTCCTGACTATTCGGTTCCTCAGAAAAATAGCCTAACATTTCAAACGCCACCATCCCGATAATATTATCCTGATTTTCCCGGCATTTTTTCGCATAAGCCATACTGCCCATTTTATCCGTTCCGAAAAACGGCGGCTCCTCCAACGTAAACGCCACAAACCGGATCGTCTTCTGGTTTTGATAATCTTCCAGTAACCTGATTATTTCCAACAAGGCGGCAATACCTGTCGCATTATCATCTGCTCCCGGAGAATCGAGTACCGTGTCATAATGAGCGCCAAGAATAAATATTTCATCTGGTTCGTCAGTTCCTTTCTTTTCAAGGATCAGATTATGAACGGCTTTACCAGTTACCGAATATTCCTGCTTCTCAACGCAAAATTTGAACGCCGTTATCGAGTCGAAAATATATTCTGAGGCTTTAACCAATGCTGAATAATGACCCAAATTACGTGCACCAATATTTTGAGATAAGAAGGCGACATGATCGGCCAACCGCTGCTCTAAATATTCAATCTGTTTTGATTCAAATCCCGATTTTATTTTCCGTGTGAAAAGCATTTAATAACGTCTTCCTTTTCCATTATTAGTTGATAGGTTATCAGGGACTTTGAATTTTAATTATCTTGCATCGTTCCAGTCTTTTCCCCATCCAACGTGAGATATTCTTTCATCAAGTTTACCGTCAAACATGAGTGAACTGGCAAAATAGCAATCAGATCGCCGATGTTGATTCGATCAAAAAAATCTTTCTCCGCTCTGATGATACCGTGTTCTTGTGATAATTTTGAAACATAGTTCTCTTCGTTAATTGTGCCCCAGCCGTCTTCTATCAATTCGGTGGCATAGCCGAACATTTTTCTACCGACTTTGTCAGTAATAAATTCTTTGGACAAATGCACCGCACCGCCATGTACAACGATTTCCAAACGATCCGCGTGTTTGGCAACCACCGGACAGGCTAAGGCAACCGCAATTTGCTCCTCGGAACACACTCCGAGCCGAAGCTGCATCACATCATAAAACACAAAATTGCCGGGCCGGATTTCATCCACATCACTGAAATCATCGATAACACTACATCCTGGCGTATCCCACACCGAAATTTTCACATCACGATGGCCAAACCGAGTCAACAAGTCAGCTCCGGCTTGCATCCGGCTGGCGGTTTCAAAGTAGATGTGCTTAATTTCATCCACAGAAGAAGTGCTGTAAGTATGCCCCGCATGTGTCAACAATCCGGCCAACTGCAAATTACCAAATTGACCAATTTCCTGAGCCAGCGCTTTGATATCCTTGTGATTATCCCAAGCCACTCCGGTTCGCTGCGCGCCCACATCAATCTTAATCCACACATCAGTCTTATTTCTCAAATTCTCACCCAAAAATCGAACTGCCTCCAGCGACTCCACCAGCAGATTGAGTTTGATCTTGTTTGAAAGTTGATTGATCTGCTCAATTTCCCGGATATTCACCGGAAAAGCCACCGTGATATCCTTCCATCCATGCCGGGCAAAATAATCCGCCATCTTTACTGAGGATACGGTGATTTTATCAACACCGGCATCCCGGAACCATTCTCCGATTTCGGCGGATTGATGGGTTTTGAAGTGGGGGCGGAAGGTGACTCTATTATTGGCTACTTTTCTGGTCATGTTTTTAATGTTATGCTTGGTTCTTCGGGAATTTAGAAGTAAAGTTGGTGTAACGATATTTGATCCATGATTCATTACATTCCTTTCAATTCCAAATGGATAAAATTAAAGCGACATAATTTTTTCTATCTCCTTAAAAATCCCATCCACCTCATCCTCCGTATTATAAAAATGCGGCGAAATACGAATCCCCGCATCCGGGCGCCAATCAATCAGAAAATCGCGCTTCAACAATTCCTTTGAGATCTGTTCGCTGTTTTTCATTTGGACGACCACGGTTCCGCCGCGTTTTTTGGAGTCGAGCGGGCTGTTGATTCGGAAACCGTGTTCCCGCGCTTTTTGGATAATCCGTTCAGTGAGTTGAAGGGAACGCTGGCGGATGTTTGGCACGCCGATTTCCCGGATGATTTCGTAACCGGCTTTTACAGCGTACAGTGTTGGTAAATGGGGCGATCCGTTCAAAAATTTGAAGGCGAGGTTATCGGTGTATCGCATCTCACTCTCAAAAGCGAACGGTTCCGCATGCGCCATCCAGCCAGTGAGTCGGGGCTGCAATTTGGCGCCCAGATCGGGCCGGACATACAGGTATGACGCACCCGGTCCGCCGCACAGCCATTTGATTGATCCGCCAACCACAAAATCCACATTTAATTCTTGCACATCCAACGGAACAGTGCCAACAGACTGATACGTATCCAAAATAACGTGGGCACCCACCTGATGCGCCTTTTCGATGATCGGTTTAACGTCCTGAATATAAGCGCTTTTAAAAAGCACATGCGAAATCGGCACCAGCAGCGTGCTATCGTCGATGGCTTCTACCATTTTTTCGGTGGGAACTGTGATACCGTCTTCAGACTTTACGATTTGGATGCGGGCGCCGTCTTTTATTCGCTGCTGATAAAGGTACATCACCGACGGGAAGTTCATATCGCTGTACACAATTTTATTCCTCTTGCTGTTAAAATCAAAACAGGACAACACCGCTGCTTCGGCAATGGTCACATTCTGGTGCATTGAAACCGTATTTTTAGGCGCATTAATGATGTCCGCCAAAATATTTCCGATCTCACCGATGAATTCCCACCAGCCTTCTTCCCAGGCGCGAACGCCGCGGGTGGTCCAAATATCGGCGTACTCTTTCAAATTATCATAAACCGCTCTGGGCATAGCACCGAGCGAATTGTTGATCAAGTAAACTGTTTTTTCAAGAATCGGAAACTCTTTTCTCCATTTCAATAAATCTGACACTGCGTTCCTTTCATTTTGATATATTTATTTTCTTTGCCACGAAGGCACAAAGACACGAAGAGAAAATCAAGTTTTATGTTTTTACTTTGCGACTTCGAGCCTTGGAGGCAGAATTAAAACACCTCAATTATTTTCAGGCTCAAATTTAGCTTCAATTTCCAAAGGATAAATCAAACTCTGTTGCGGTGAAACCACTAAATTTTTCACCCGAAACGGTAGTACAATGTTTTGACTTCCTGACTGACTTTCGGACTTACCTTTAAGTTCAATCAGTGTTGTCTTTTCAGGATGAAGCGTAATTGCTTTTTGATAGCTGACTTCCTGTAAATCCTTATCGGCAACGAGTGCAAATGTCAAATCAGACTTGTTATAAATTTGCAGAAACACTTTGTCCTTCCCTCGAATGACCAACCGGGGATTTTTTATCTCGATCGATTTTTCGAATAACGGCTTTAAATATTTTTCCTCGCCGATCAGCTTATCTTCAAAATAGACCGCGGTCCGGCGATTAAGCAGTGCATCCCTCACAGCTTCAGCAGTCTTATGTTCCGCAAAAACCAAAGTCATCGGTCGGTGGGCGCCCTGATGAATATCGTAGCCATAAATTATCGGCGCGTGAATGTCTGAATTACCAAACAGAGTCAATTTTTTCTCCAGCGCCCATTGAAATACCTCCGGGTAATAATCATAATAATTCACTATTTCGATGCCTTTGAAAAAACCTTTCTCATAAAGCTGCGTGTGTTCGTCGTACCATTTTGCCCCATCCGGTGCCTGTGCTTTCCAGCCGGGATGATTCCAGAAAACGAATGCGCCTTGTCTATTTGCTTCCTCAATCGCGTCGTACCAATTCTCTTTGTTGATTGCCGCGGCATCTTTGATAAAGATAGCATTAAAATGTCCCGGCGGCATGGAGCGCGTAATCTCACAGCCTTTGATGAGAATGATTCCCAGCTCATCAGCTAACGGTTTTGCAATTTCATAGGGACGGTTATGATTTGTGATAATATCCTTTGTGTGCGTTAAATACTCCAAATGATCGGTAATGGAAATCGCGTCCAGACCTTCGCGCCAGGCTTCCTCAACGCGCGTGGTAGGCCAGACTTCACCATCGGAGAAAACCGTGTGCATGTGAAAATCGCATTTCAACGTTTGATACCCGAGAATATCGGGGATGTCGATTTCGGTTCGAACTCGGGTTTGACCGTAAACTGGTAACTGAATGGTTAAAAAGGCAACAGCAATTAGAAGAATTAAGGTTAAAATCTTATGGGCGTTAAAATATTTTTTCATCTTTTTTCTCCCTTGGTGTGTTAATTATATTCACAGAATAAATTGTCTATGGTAAAAATTTACTTTATTCAAAAGAGCTGGCTGCCTTGATCAATTCCCTCTCAACCCCCGGCTCACTCGCTGAATGCCCGGCTTGTTCAACAATGACCAGATGTGAATTATCCAGTTTCTCGTGCAATTCATAAGCTGTAATGGGCGGACAAATCACATCGTATCGTCCGTTTACCAGGATTGTTTTGATATGATTTATTTTATCCGCATTGTTCATCAGTTGACCGTCTTCCAGAAAGCATCCGTTTGCCATGTAATGATTCTCAATAATGGAAAATGCCAGATAAGGCCATTGATCCAAAACGGCATTTAACCTCTGATCGGGCATGTTGAGAAAAGCGATTTTGCCTTCGTACTTTACCCAGGCACGGGCATATTTTTTAAGGATTGCTTCGTCCTCACTTTTCATCTTTTCAGATAATTGCTGGTGGTAATTCATCTCTTCCGGCTCATCCATATAGCTTCGCAGCTCGTAAAACGCCGCCGGAAAATATTTTGCCACGCCGCCGTGATAAAAATGGTCAATCTCGCTTTTTCGGGCAGTGAACACGCCGCGCAGAATCATGCCCTCGACATTTTCGGGATAGGTTTCGGCGTATGCCAGTGCCAATGTGGAGCCCCAGGAACCTCCGAATAAGATGACCTTATCCAGCTTGAAATGCGTTCTGATTTTTTCGATATCCTCGACTAAATTTTGTGTCGTGTTTTCCTTTAATTCAGCATAGGGTTTACTCTGTCCTGATCCGCGCTGGTCGTGCAATACAATATGAAATTTTTCAGGATTAAAATAACGGAAATAGCCGGGATGACAACCAGCACCCGGACCGCCGTGCAGCACCATCACTGGTCTGCCTTCAGGATTACCGCCAAGCTGATAGTAAATATCATGAAGTTCGGACACCTGAATATAGCCTGTATCGTATGGCTGGATTTCGGGCCAGAGTTTGGTTTGGTTATTTTCGCTCGAACAAGCAGAAACCAGAAATATCGCGATTAGAATATTTGCTGATATTTTCTTTAGCATTTTATGTCCTTTTTTTCTTGATTAAATATTTTATTTTCGCCACACAAGACTCGAAGACACAAAGAAAAAAAGAAATAATAGAAAGCTAACTAATTGACTCAGCTTCATGTAAAAAATTTGTTCCGAATATTTCAATTCATTGTCGTAAGAACTTTAAGTCTTCGGGGCGAATAGCTATTTAAATCAAATGCATTAAAAAAATTAAATAACTCTAAAATCAAACGTCTTCTTGCCCACTAAAATGGATTGCCAGTTCCAGTCGTAAGCTTTTGAAACTTCCGCATGAGCGGCAAAGCCGCATTTTTCGCAGGACACGTCGGCGCGGTTTTTCAAATAGCAGCCAATATGCACCGATCCGTCGGGCTCGGCACTGGCAATGAGCCAGTCGTGGCATGTCCAGTCATTTTTCTTTAAATTTTGCAGCGTATCATTCGCATCTAAAATTGGCAGCCCTTGCTGTTTGAGCTGAATCAACTCATCCAAAACCCGAATACGTTGATCTTTTGTCAGAGCCAAATCTTCCGTGTTCGGAAAAGGATAGTAAAATTGAATGGTGATGCCTTTAACCTTATCACTCAAAAATCTGACTAACTGATGAATTTCAGTAACATTGAGTTTATTAATGGTGATGTTCGCTAGGATCTTCGGATGTGCTGATTGCTCAATATTTCGAATAATTTTATCAAAACACGGCCCGCGATTTTTTTCGTGAGTCTCCTTCAAACCATCGAAGCTGACCCATAAAATATCGGCTGACGAACTCAGTGGCAACGTGCCGTTTGTCGTAATTCCCACGCTAAAGAATTTCTGTTTCGCTTGTTTTACCAAATCTTCCAATTGACAATCCTGATCACGCCAGACAAACGGTTCACCACCTTCAAAAATGATCAAACGGATTCCCTGCTCATACAAATAATCCATCACTTCCAGTGCTTTTTGAAACTGAATATCTCGACTTTCCATTTTCCAAAACGGGCAACTACGGCATTTCAAAGTGCAGCGATACGTTACTTTAAAACTGGCTAACAACGGCTTTTTTTTGCCAAACAGCCGGGCGGAAATATTGTGTTTCAAAAAATAAAGGTAATGGGATTTCAACATAAACGGCTTATTACCAACCTCGAATTCAGTAAGATACTATTCGTGCAAAACTAACCAAAATCATTTCATGTAAGTGTCAACAATATAACAAATAATTTTTAAAAAAGGAAGTAAAAATAAATAGAGATACGGATTTTTTTATCGGTTTAGACATATCACGGTCTAAAGTCAGTTTTATCTAAAATAACGCTATCGCTGGTATAGTCAGAACACTTCATTCATTATCTCCCAAGATTTTTGCTGGATAATATCCCAAGCCAACTCAATATCCTGCCACGTGGTCTTGATATTTCCGATCGCCAGTCTGATTCCGTATTTCTCGTTGAGCTTGGTATGTGATAAAAACACCTCACCGGTCGCGTTTATTGCGTCAAGCAGTGATTCATTTAAGTGGTTGAGTTCTTCTTCGCTCATGTCATTCCGAATAAATCGAAACACCAAAGTGCTAAACGGCACCGGCGCCAACAATTCAAAATCGGGATGCTTTTCAATCAACCGCTGAAGCTGCTGTGCAAAACCGATATGTTCGCGAATGATTTTTTGAATCTTTTTCGTGCCTGATGAGCGTATAATCATCCACAATTTCAGCGCACGGAATCTTCGTCCCAGCGCCACGCCGTAATCCATATAATTTTTTACCTGATCTCCCTCGGCGGTGCGTAAATACTCGGGAACCAAACTGAAGGCTTGTTTCAAAACGTCCGGTCTTTTGCAGAATAACACACTACAGTCGATGGGTGTGAACAGCCATTTATGCGGATTCACAATAATGGAATCAGCTAATTCCCAGCCGGCAAATGTGTCCCGATATTCCGGCAAGACTGCAGCTGCACCTCCGTAAGCGCCATCCACATGAAACCAGAGATTGTATTGTTTACAAATTTGACCGATTTTTTTGACCGGATCAATGCTCGTGGTTGACGTGGTACCGACTGTCGCCACAACGCAGATGGGGCGGTAACCACTTTGAATGTCATTTATTATCTGCCGTTCGAGAACATTTGCTTGCATTTCAAAGCGCTCATTGGTCGTTATTTTACGTACATTCTGCTGCCCAATTCCCAGAATAATGGCGCCTTTTTCAATAGACGAATGCGCCTGATCTGAGGTATAAATGGTGAGCTTTGGCAAATCGTCCCTGCCCGCCATTCCTTTTTCCCGAACATTCAAGCCGGCAGCTTCCCGTGCGGCAGCCATGGCACACATACTGCCGACTGAGGCTGTATCGTTTATCACAGCATCGAATTCTTCGGGTAATCCGAGCATCTGCCGCAGCCAATCCAATACCACTTCCTCCAACTCGGTGGCTGATGGCGAGGTTTTCCAGAGCATGGCGTTCACATTTAGAGCGGCTGAAAGCAACTCACCGATAATTCCGGGCAGTGATCCGGTAATTGAGAAATAGGCAAAAAAGCGCGGATGATTCCAGTGGGTAATGCCGGGGACAATGACCGTTTCAAAATCCTGCAGAATCTGCGCTAAACTTTCAGAATCTTTCGGCGGAGCGCCGGGCAATTTGTTCTTAATCTCATTGGGAGCAGCCTTTGAAAGCACGGGCATTTCCCTGAGCTGTTCTATGTAATCAGCGATCCAGTTAATTGATTGAGCAGCATATTGTTGAAATTCATTGATGGAAATATCTTGATTAAAATTCGTTTGATCAGACATGTTCGACTCCTCTTTATGAACAGCGGTTGTTCAAAGATAATTTAAATATTTTTAAAAATCAAGCCTCAATCGGTTTTGTAATAGATTTCAGTAATATAACTATTAAAACAGCTGAATGGAGACGTTTATCCATTTCAAATTAGTCTTCCCAAAATTCAATTTTTACCATTGCTTTAATCACAATTTTTTTTTATATTTGTAGTCAAGTATAGTTTATGAAAATGATTTACTTGTTATTTCCGGAGGAAGTAAATGGGACAGACCATCATTGAAAAAATTATTTCAGCGCATAGCGATAGACGAGTCAAACCAAGTGACATTATTGACGTCAAAATTGATGCCCGCGTGGCACGGGATTTTGGTGGCGCTAATGTTGTTAAGAATATCCAGGACAATCAATTAAAAATCGATGAACCGAAAAAAACGTTCTTCACTTTTGATTGCAATCCCGGCGGTTCGGATCAGAAATACGCGACCAATCAACATGTCTGCCGCTTATTTGCCCGCGAACACGGCATCGAAGTCTATGATATTAATGCTGGAATTGGGACGCACATCGCGATTGAAGACGGATTGGTTGGACCCGGTGATACCTTTATTTCCACGGATTCACACGCGAATATTATGGGTGCCATCGGCGCATTTGGACAAGGAATGGGCGATCAGGACATTGCGGCAGCCTGGGCAAACGGAAAAATCTGGTTCAAGGTGCCGCCAACCATGAAATTAATATTAAAGGGGAAACCGACACCAGAGGCTTCGGCAAAGGACATCGCGCTGGCGATTTTGAAAGTGACTTGTGCCAATGGACTGCTCGGATATGCAACTGAAGTTTATGGTGATATTGTTGAAAAATTGAGCCTGTCCGACCGGATTACCATCTCCTCCATGAATACGGAAATGGGTGGTATTATCTTACTTTTTCCACCGAATCAGGAAGTGGTTGACTATTGCAGTCATGCTGCCAAACGAAAGGTCAATCCGGTTTATGCTGATCCGGATGCGCATTATGAAAATGAAATCATGGTGGACATCGACGGATTGGAACCGCAAATTTCCCGTCCGGGACATCCGGAGGACGTGGTAGCTGCCTGCGACCTTTCCGATGTGAAAATCGATTCCGCCTTCATTGGCTCCTGCACAAATGGGCGATACGAAGATATGGTCGCGGCAGCCCGTGTGCTCAACGGCAGGAAAGTAGCGCCCGGTGTTGTTTTAAAAATTGTGCCGGCGACAAATTCAGTATGGCAGCGCTGTCTGGATGAGGGTATTATTGAAATATTTAAAAAAGCGGGTGCGCTGGTCGGAAATGCCGGGTGTGCCGGTTGTGCCAACGGACAAATTGGACAAAATGGTCCGGGGGAAATTACCATCAGTACCGGAAATAGAAATTTCACTGGCAAGCAGGGAAAGGGGCAGGTCTATCTGGCTTCTCCGGCGACAGTTGCAGCATCGGCAGTATCCGGAATTATCACTACCGCAAACCGTATTCTCCGCGATCCGGTTCTTTTTCGCAAGGGCGTCATCAAACGAAAAGAACGAGCAAAAATCAGGCAAGCGGTTTCAACTGAATCAAAGCCGACCGAAGTCAAAGGCAGCGTCTGGGTGATACGGCAGGATAATATCGACACCGACATGATTTTTCACAATAAGTATTTAGCCATTACTGATATTAATCAGATGGGACAATACACTTTTGATAATTTGAAGGGCTGGGAAGATTTTTCTCAAAAAGCAAAACCCGGTGATATCGTCATTACCGGAAAAAATTTTGGAGCCGGCAGCTCGCGTCAGCAGGCAGTGGATTGTTTCAAAAGTCTGGGTATCTCACTGATTATTGCGGAGTCCTTTGGCGCGATTTATGAACGGAATGCCATCAACGCGGGAATGCCGATCATGCGAGCTGAACTCGCTAAAACCGATATTAAAGACGGCGAAGAAATCAAAGTCAATTTCGAGACCGGTGAAATTTATCGAATTGATAAAAACGAAACCGAGCAGAGAGAGCCTTTTTCCAATGTGCAGTTGGAAATTTATCAAAAAGGTGGATTGTTGAAATAAAATCTAATATTGACTGGAGGTTTGAATGTTTTTTAATAAATTAGTGGCAGCATTTTTTTTGTTAGCTTTATTATTATCTGACAATACCAGTGCCTGTACCACCATCATGGTCGGCAAAAAAGCCAGCAAAGACGGATCTGTGATAGTTGCCTATGCTTCCGACAGCAGGACATCACGTACTTGGTTTACGATTGTCCCGCATCAAAAATACAAATCAGGGACACTCTGTCCGGTTTATAAAAACACAAAACTGACCAAAAGCCCGACTGATTTGTCAGCGGCAGAATTCGTGGGAAATATCCCCCAGGTTTCCGAAACATATAAATACATCAACACATCCTATCCATTAATGAACGAAAACCAGTTGATGATTGGGGAGTCAACATTTGGCGGAAGAGATACACTGCGAAACAAGGACGCGATGTTTACCATCGAGGAGCTGTGCCGGATCGTTCAGGAACGGGCAAAAACGGCGCGTGAAGCGATTCAAATCATCGACGAACTCACCAAGGAATATGGCTACAGCGATACCGGAGAACATTTAGCGATTGGAGACAAAAACGAAATCTGGCATCTGGAAATTTTGGGCTGCGGACATGACCAAATCGGCGCGGTTTGGGCAGCACAACGAGTGCCGGATGACCATGTGTGCGTGGACGGGAATGGCAGCCGGATTCGGCAGATTGATTTGGATAAACCGGATTATTTTATGGCTTCGGACAATGTATTCCAGTTGGCGATTGACTATGGCTGGTGGAAGCCGGATTCCGGACAGCCCTTTGAATTTTGTTATGCCTACGCACCAAAAAATCGAACCAGCTTTGCCACGCGCCGCCGTGAATGGCGGGTTTTTGACCTGTTGGCGCCTTCGTTAAATTTGAATTCCAATTCTGAAAATTATCCATTTTCAGTCAAACCGGATTCGTTGGTTTCCGTTCAAAAAATCATGGAAATAATGCGCGATACCTATGAGGGAACTCCCTTTGATATTACCAAAAATATTATTGTGAAAAATAAAGACGGACTGGCAGTAAAAAGTCCTTACGCTAATCCGTTCATGCATTATGACATGACGCCCTTGTTCAATATCAATGGCGGCTGGAATGAAAAAGGTGAACGCACCATCGCGCGCTATTATTGCAATTTTGTGTTTGTGGCACAAGCGCGGGACTGGTTGCCTGATCCAATTGGCGGATTGGTTTGGTTCGGTTACGATAATCCGGCGATGACAGCCTACGCGCCCATTTATATCGGGGTGGAAGACGTGCCCGATTCCTACAAAATTAACGGCAGAAACGGTTTCAACCGCGATTGCGCGTGGTGGGCATTCAATCGTGTCGCTGATCTGGCGGCTCAAAAATGGGGTAAAATGCGGATTGATGTTGATTCCGCCAGAACCGTTGCTGAAAAAATAGCTTTTTCCAAACAGTCTGAAATTGAAAACAAAGCATCAGCGCTCTTCAGTAAAAATCCCCTCAAGGCGAGCGAATTTTTGACAGAATACAGCAACGGATTTATGACAAAGATTACTGAAGACTGGTGGAAACTGGGCGACTTTTTGTGGAGTAAATATACCGGGAAGTTTTAAAATTAAGATAAATTCAAAAATGGACTTCTTTTTATCAAAAGATACAAGTCTTCAAGCGGCAAAGGTGCAATTTAATACGCTGAAGAAATTGACACTCTCCCAAAAACTGGCGATGACTTTGGAGCTCTGTGAGAATTTGAGAGAGATTAAATTTACCGGAATAAAACTTCAAAATCCTTTGTTAAGTGAAAATTTGGTGGCTAATGAATATTTAAAGCTAATATTAAATCAATCTGTTTATTATAAATTTTTCCAAAAAAACAAAAGTAGTACATGACTCTGCAAAAAGATTTTCTATCTTTTATTACAAAGAAGTTAACTGAATTCAAAATTCAGTACATGGTTTGTGGTTCATTAGCAAGTTCATTATATGGTGAACCCAGAGCAACGTACGATATTGACATTATCATTAATTGCAGTTTATTGCAATTGAAAAAATTTATTCAATCATTCCCGGAAGAACATTATTATGCTGACCTTGAAATGGCAACAGCGGCTTATGAAAATCAATCCATGTTTAATATAATCGATCTTCGAAGTAGTTGGAAGGGTGATTTCATTATTTTAAAATCAGATGATTTTTCCCAGACAGAATTTTCACGCAGAAACCATCACAAACTTTTGGGTATAGAAATTTCAGTAAGTTCTCCGGAAGATACAATTTTGAGCAAGTTAGTTTGGTCTAAAATGGGAGAATCTGAACGACAATTTCGTGATGCTCTCGGAGTTTTTATTATTCAAAAAGAAAATTTAGATATTCAATATTTAAATTTATGGGCAAAAAGGTTAAATGTTGAAAAACTGTTGGAAAAAGTGATCAAACAATCAAAAAAATTAGATTAGTGAAGTAAGAAGGCAAACTATGGGAAAAACATTCGCAGAAAAATTATTGGCAAAGAAGGCTGGCTTGAACGAGGTAGTTCCGGGACAAATTGTCACTGTAAAACCGGAACATTTGTTGACGCACGACAATACTGCCGCAATCATCGGCAAAATCGAAGACGAGCTCAACCAATATGGTGTGATTAATTCGGAGTTATCGGTCATCGTACTGGATCACGTCGTTCCTGCGGCAAACGAGAAGACCGCAGCGAACCACAAAAAAATCAGGGAGTTTGTCAAAAAGCACGGAATCAAACATTTTTACGATGCGGGTGAAGGCATCTGTCATCAGGTCACGATTGAAAAAGGACTGGCAGTGCCGGGAACAATCATTGTCGGCAGCGATTCGCATACCTGTTCTTACGGCGCGCTGGGCGTTTTTTCCAGTGGCATCGACCGGACTGAAGCTGCCGCATTGATGCTCACCGGCGAGACCTGGCTGAAAGTACCCCAGTCGATTAAAATTACATTGACCGGCGATTTCAAATTTCCTGTTACAGCAAAAGACCTGGTGCTGAAAATCATCGGCGATATTAAGGCTGATGGCGCAAACTATTGTGCGGTAGAATTTCACGGAGATATTCAGAATTTATCCATTGAAGACCGGATCACTATCGCGAACATGGGTGTTGAAATGGGCGCCAAAGTTGCCGTGTTTCCGGTTGATGATCGCACTGAAAATTACCTGGCGAATGTCGGAGTGCCACGGGGCAGTTACGATAAAATATGGGCTGATCCCGACGCCAATTACCTGTGTGAGTTGCAATACGATCTCTCAAAACTGGAACCTGTAGTCGCCAAACCACACACAGTCGACAATCTGGCAAAAATCGAAGAAGTAGAAGGAATTCCCCTCGACCAGTGTCTAATTGGTACGTGCACCAACGGCCGGATCGGTGATATCGAAATCGCAGCAACAATTCTGAATGGCAAAAAAGTTCATCCGGATGTCCGGCTGCTCATTTTGCCCGCATCACGCTCAATATATAACGAAGCTATTGAAAAAGGCTATTTCAAAACACTGAGCCAAGCCGGTGCGATTATTTTACCGCCAGGATGCGGTCCCTGTCTGGGAGCGCACATGGGCGTGTTAGCTCCGGGAGAAAAATGCTTGAGCACAGCTAACCGGAATTTTAAGGGCAGGATGGGTTGCAAAGAAGCAGAGATATTTTTAGCCAGTCCGGCGACGGTGGCAGTTTCAGCGATTGAGGGGAAAATTAGTGATCCGCGAAATTATTCATAATAAATTTTTGAACATTTATTGGAGAAAATACGATGTCAATTAAGATTGACAACTATTTAAAAAACATGAGCGATCAAGAAAAAAGGGAAATGCTCGAAGGGGAATATTTACGTCGATTGACAAGATACAAAAAAATAGATGAGGCATATCGCCAAAAATACAAAATGACGTTCGAAGAGTTTGAATCAAAAAATATTGTTGCGAAAAAAAATTTCAGTTGGGATGTTGAATCCGATGCACAGGAATGGGAAACAGTTATTGATGGGATTGAGACGATGTTAACAAAACTAAAGGAACTCCAGATTGCAGTTAGATGAAATTTTGCAAGAAACGCTTAAAGCGGCAGAGGAATTTAATTTAAAAACACAACTTCTTGATCGCACAAAAAATACTATCACCTTACGTATTATCATTAATCCGAGTATTTTTATTTAAATATATGCTAACAGTAAGAAAGATAAGCTAAACTGTGCTTTGATTTTCCACGATCATAGAGTTTATGGTCATGACAAAGTGGGTGGTGAATATCATCTCCATCCTTTCGAAAATCCAGATTCACATGTTTTCACTTTTAAAAAGAAGCCTATAAGGGATTTTGTTATTGAATCTATGTTTTTTCTTGAGAAGAATAAATTAATTTAGTCCAAAACATTTATGAATTTATAAGGAAAGTATCTATGGCAAAAATCTGGAAATACGGCAACGACATCAATACTGACATGTTATTTCCCGGGAAATACACTTACACATGCAGCACCGCCGAAGAAATCAAACCGCATCTGCTGGAGGACCTCGATCCGAATTTTGCCGAAAATGTCCGGCCCGGCGACATCATTTTAGCGGGTACGAATTTTGGCTGCGGCAGTTCACGGGAACAGCCGGCATTGGGATTGCACGCAGTCGGTATTAAAGCGATCGTGGCAAAAAGTTTCGCGCGGATATTTTACCGCGCGGCCATTAATCAGGGTTTGCTGTTGTTCGAGTGTCCTGAAGCAGTGGATGCTTACACCGAAGGCGCCAGCGTGGATTTAGACATTGAAAAAGGTGAAATTAAAATCGATGACAGCACCTTTCATTTTCCGACACTACCGCCGGAAATATTAGCGATTCGGGATGCGGGCGGATTATTAGCTTATACCCGACAAAAATTAGCTGCGAGGACGTAATCTTATGAAAAAACTATTATTCGTTATTATTCTGTTCATACTTTCAATTCAGATATCAATGGCCCAGGATTCGGTTACCGTCACTTTCCGTCATTATCCAACACAGGATAATGTGGTGAGGGCATTTGTCCCGGGCACATTCAATAACTGGGGACCTAACAGCAGTGGTCGAATCTCGCCGGATGCTCCCTCTTTGATGACCTATGTGGACTCACTCGGATTTTTTGTTAAATCCTACAAATTCCAGGTGGGACAGACTGTTCAATATAAATTCCACGAACACTACGATCAATCCGGGTCAAGCTGGCAATGGTTCACCGATCCGCTCAACCCGCAAGTCAATACTTCGGATAATAATAATTCGATGCTGACGATTGATAATGTGATGATATTTGAGATTTCGCCAAAAGACGGTACCGTTATTACCGATCCGCAGGTCAATATTACCGCAGGAATTTTTATCACTTACACTGATTCGATTCTTCTGGATCAATCATCCATTTTAGTTGACGATGTTTTTGCCAGCACATTTGAGAATAGCTTTATCACCGAACTTTCTATCCTCAATTTTACTCTATCTGGTCTGGAAAATGGCAATCACAAAGTTGTTATTCAACTCATGTCAAAAAACAGCGAGGCCGAATCCGATTCGATAACGTTCACATATCAGGGAGCCGATCCGCCAATAGAACCGTTGCCCCAGGGCATGGTTGATGGTATCAACTACATTGATGATGCAACGACTGTTACATTGGTGCTTTATGCGCCCTATTATAAAGATTTTGTGTATGTCATCGGGGACTTCAATGATTGGCAGGTTGATGAAAATTATTTCATGAAACGAACCCCAGACCTCCAGCGTTATTGGCTGACAATCACCGGTTTACAGCCCGGCAAAAAGTACGGTTTCCAATATTTTGTGGATGGGGAAATCCGGCTCGCTGATGCTTACACGAAGATGGTACTCGATCCGTGGAATGATTCGTATATCAGTGATGCAACCTATCCCGGTTTGATGGAGTATCCCACAGGCAAAACTTCCGAAATCGTTTCTGTTTTTCAAACGGCTGAAACGCCGTATGAATGGGAAGTCCCTGATTTTCAAAGGCCAGCCTCAAAAGATTTAGTTATTTACGAACTGCTGATCAGGGATTTTCTGGAAAACCATGACTACCAAACATTAGCCGACACCCTTAGCTATTTTGAAAAACTGGGAATAAATGCCATTGAATTGATGCCGATTAATGAATTCGAAGGCAATATCAGTTGGGGATACAATCCGTCTTTTTACTTTGCGCCGGATAAATACTACGGTCCGTCAACCCATTTGAAGCGCTTCATCGACGAATGTCACAAACGCGGCATCGCCGTGATCTTGGATATGGTTTTCAACCATTCTTACGGTCAATCGCCAATGGTCCGGCTTTTTGCGGAAGGAAATTACGGTCCACCTTCTTCGAAAAATCCTTATTACAATCCGGATTATGACCCGGATTATCCCGGCTATCAGGCGCGGCATCCCTACAGCGTCGGTTATGATTTCAATCATGAAAAGTTTGCCACCAAAGAATTCATCGACAGAGTGAATAAATATTGGATTACAGAATACAACGTCGATGGCTTTCGCTTCGACCTGACAAAGGGATTGACCCAGCGTGTCAGCTATATGGGAAACGGAAATTACAACGAAGGTTTAGCCAGTCAGTATGATCCCTCTCGAATTGCAATTTTAAAAAGGATGGCAGATGAAATCTGGTCGGTGGACAGCACCGTTTACGTCATTTTGGAGCATTTTGCCGACAATTCCGAAGAAACTGAACTTGCAAACTACGGCGCGCTGCTGTGGGGAAACTTGAACAGCGCTTACAGCCAATCCGCAATGGGATGGCTGGAAGATAATCAACGGCAGTCCGGACTTGCCTGGGGCAATTTTAGACAGCGGGGATGGAATAAACCCGGTTTGGTGACATACATGGAAAGTCACGATGAGCCTTGGCTGATGTATAATAATTTACAATATGGCAGAAGTGAAGGTAATTATAATATCAAGGAGCTTCGCACCGCTTTAAACCGCATTAAATTATGTGCGGCGTTTTTTCTGACATTGCCCGGACCAAAAATGATGTGGCAGTTTGGCGAACTGGGCTATGATCAGGCTTTGCCAGAAAACGGACGCACCGATCCGAAACCGATTTTATGGAATTATTACAATCGGCCGGAACGAAAAAGTCTCTTTGAAACTTACGCCGCTTTAATCAAACTCAGGAATGAACATGCTCTGTTTCGTGATCCGGACGCTACTGTCCAGTTTAGAATCGGACATGGTATCTATGACAGACGAATAAATATTTCCAATGACACAATGAACGTGACTATCATCGGCAATTTTGATGTGTCGTTACGAGATGTTAATCCGAACTTTCAAAAAACCGGCTGGTGGTATGATTATTTTACTAATGATTCAATCAATGTGACTGATACTCAGGAAGCGATTTCCCTGTACCCGGGTGAATTCCACATTTTTTCGGATATTCGATTGAAAAAACCTAAGTTCACCACCGGAATAAACTCAATCCGTAACAATCAAGCCGTGAAACAATTTACGCTTGATCAAAATTACCCCAATCCCTTTAATCCGGAAACCACGATCCGATACTATTTGCCACAGAATGAATTCGTGATGCTGGAAATTTATAACATTCAGGGACAAAAAATAAAAACCTTGGTCAATGCGAAACAAACTGCCGGTCAGCATCGTATCCGATGGAACGGTTTAACCGATAGCGGACTCAAAACAGCGAGCGGCGTCTATTTTTACAAACTGTCTGCTGGCGAATTTATGGCAATTAAAAAAATGATATTATTGAGGTAAAAGAATCGATGTGCCGGATAATTTTTGCCGTGGGAAAATTCAATTCTGACTGGTTAATTGACGACATGATCACCATGGCTTCGGATCAGAATGAACGCCACGAGGAAAATGCTCACACCGTCTTCAAACATGCGGATGGCTGGGGGGCGGCTTATCTTGAAAATGGAAAACTTCAGACCTTTCATTCGTCAGCGTCCATTTTCAATGATCCGCAAATTGATCAGTTTCGAGGATTAAAAACACACTTTCTCATTTTGCATGCCCGCTACGGTACGCGCGGTGAACCGGAACTGAAAAATGTCCACCCTTTTGAATATAAAACCGATTCTTGTCATTACGCATTTTTTCACAACGGAACAGTGCGGGATGATTTAAATTTTGATGAGAAATTCAAATTGCAGGGAGAAACCGATTCGGAACGGTTTTTTTATTATTTGCTTAGCAATGGTTCGAAGACATTAACAGACAGCAAACTGGAAGAAAAACTCAAACAGCTTGAAGATTTTTCCGGTGCAAATTTTGTGTTAACGGACGGTCAAACAACGCACATCGCGGAGTGGTTTTCCTTGAATCCATTATATTACACGATGAAAATACTAAAACAAAAGGAGAGCTTGATCATCGCTTCGGAGGTCTTACCGCACTATAAAAATCAAGACTGGGAAAAATTGGAGAATCATGCTGTTTTTTCTGTGAAAACGTCGGATTATGTGGTTAATTTTCACCGCAAAGGCGCAGAGAAAAGATTAGTATAAAATGATCACATTGTTAAGTGGAATGAAATTTTACAACCAATTGGGAATCAAAATCTATAAATTCTCAAAAATAAAATCTCTGCGCACTCCGCGTACTCGGCGGTTAACTTATTATCTTACAAATAGTAATAACTTTCATTTTAAATAATTGATTTCATGTATCAACCAAAGGGAGTCTGTGAAGAATGAAAATTTTAACTAAAATTCTGACACTCTTAGTTCTACTTTCTTTGTTCACCTTTGTCACGGCGCAGGAGTACCAGCCAGCCAAGGGCTACCACAATTACAAACAACTGACAGCAGCGATAAAGGAATTAGCATCCGGCAACAAAAACATCATCAAACTGACATCGATCGGCAAGACAGAAAAAAATCGGGATATTTGGGCAATGACGATCTCCGGCGAAAAAGGTGGCCCGCTTGAAAAACAGGCATTGATGATTTGCGGGAATTTGGAGGGAGATCATCTCGTTGGTAGCGAAGTGGCGTTGGGCATTGCCACCTACCTGGCGAATGGATACGGGAGCGATGAGGAAGTGACTGCTATTCTTGACAAGCGGACATTTTACATTATTCCCCGGCTTAATCCAGATGGCGCCGAGTTTTTCTTTGAAAACGTGCTCATGGATCGCACCAAAAACTCAAGACCCCGGGACGAGGATTACGATTGGCAAATTGATGAAGATCCACCGGAAGATTTAAACGGTGACGGCATGATTACGCTGATGCGGGTCAAAGATAAAGAAGGCGAGTGGTACATTGACAAAGATGATCCTCGTTTGATGATCAAAAAGGAAGAGAACACACCTCTGGACAGCCTGTACAAGATTTATCCCGAAGGCATCGATAATGACGGAGACGAACTATATAACGAAGATAATCCTGGCGGTTTTAATATTAATCGAAATTTTCCCCATAATTTCGGTTATGACATTAAAGGTTACAAAGTTTACCCCGCTTCTGAAAATGAAACCAGAGCACTGATCGATTTCCTGAACCGCTATGACCCGGAATTTGAAACTGCGCCTCATAAAAACATTTGCGGCATGTTGATCTTTTCAAAATACGACAATCTGGCAGCAAGTCCGGTCATTGAGTGCGGAGAACCTGATTTTCCTGAATTTGAGCGGGAGGAAGGCGAATCCCAGGAAATGACATTTCGTTTCGGACGCCGTCGAAGCGAAGGAGGTGACCAGCGTCCGGCAAAAGACCCGCAGCCAAAAGAGACAGCCAGAGAAGACAAATATATTTTCGAAAAAATGAGTGATAAATACAAAGAAATCACCGGCATCAAAGATGCGATGTCGGAAAAGCCGGTCGGCTCTGCTTTGGAATGGGGATATTTTCAATACGGTGTGCCCACATTTTCCGCAAATCTCTGGTCATTGAGAAAGGAAAAGCCGGATACAACGGAGAAGATAGAGAAGAAAGAAAAGAAATCCGAACCCAAAGCCGAAAATCGCCGAGCCATGATGATGGAAAAAATGGGGCGCTCCGGAGACAAGTCAAAGAAAAAATCTGACAATACGGATGCCCGGTGGTTGAAGTGGATCGATAAAGAAAACAATGGACTGGGATTTGTCCAATGGCAGGAATACCAGCACAGTCAATTGGGCAAAGTCGAGATCGGTGGATTTTTTCCGTATATCAGAACAAATCCGCCAGCCGAACTAATCGACTCGCTCACCCAGAGCCACGCGAAATTTGCGCTCTATCTTGCGTCGCAATTTGCCGAAATTATCATGGAGGAGCCCGAAGTCGAAAAAATGTCGTCTAATCTGTTCCGCTTGAAAATTAAAGTCAAAAACGCGGGAAAGCTCCCCTATGCTTGTGAAATGGGACAGAAAAGCCGCAACATCAATCCCGTTCACGTCCAACTGGTGTTCGAGGACGACAAAGACATGAAGCTGTTTGGTGGCTCGAAACGAGAACACCTGTCATCGCTGAAGCCGAGCGAAGAAAAAGAATTCGAATGGGTGATCATTTCACCTGCCGGCAAAAAAATCGACCTGAAACTCTGGGCGCAAAATGGCGGCGGTACCATTAAGAAAAAAATCGTCTTAAGATAATTTCGCTTATAAACATTCTAAAAGTTGGAGTCATAAAAATGAGATTATTAAAAACAAAATACATTCTTTTATCGACAGCGATTTTACTTGTCACGTTACTGAATGTAGCAGTGATATTTTCTCAGGATTATCTGCCCCGCACCTGGCAAACACGAAAAGTCAATCTCCAGTTTAACCGCTACTACGACTGGGAAGAAATGGAACAGGCATTACGGACGCTGGAGCAGGCTTATCCAAAATTCCTCAAATTAGGCTCAATCGGAAAATCGTTCATGGGCAAAGAACTATGGTACGTAACCATTAACAATCCCGAAACCGGCAAAGAAACGGAAAAGGCTGCCATGTACATCGACGCTAACATTCACGGCAACGAAGTGCAGGGCGGCGAAGTCTGTCTTTACACCATCTGGTATTTGATGGAGAATTATGATTACAATCCCTACATCAAAAAGTTGGTGGATGAGCGGGTGTTTTATCTTTTTCCATCTGTGAATCCTGACGGCAGAGATTACTGGCTGCACAAAGGCGGCTCTGCCCGGACAAGCCAATTTCCTTACGATGACGACAATGACGGTTTATACGATGAAGATCCGGCCGAAGATCTCGATGGTGACGGCGAAATCGGCGCCATGTTCATTAAAGTTAAACCGGGAGAGGGAACGCATCGATTGGCAGACAGCGGTGACCATCTGGTTCCAATTAAAAAGAACGTTGAGGGAAAACCAGATGAACTGGGAGACTACAAATTTGTCGGAACCGAGGGTATTGACAACGACGGCGATGGCAGGATCAATGAAGATCAACCCGGTGGTATTGACCCCAATCGGGACTTTGGCAGCATTTGGCAATCAAAGGGAATTCAACGTGGGGCAGGTGATTATCCGTTTTGCTGGGTCGAATCACAGCACACGCGGGATTTTTTCTACTCCCATCCGAATATTGCCGGTGTGCAGGCATTCCACAATTCCGGCGGCATGGTCCTTCGCGGTCCGGGAGCGAAGCTCAGCGGAGAATACAAAAGAGCTGACCTGTCTGTTTATGATGAGATCGGAAAAGCTGGTGAAAAAATAATTGAGGGTTACCGCTACATTGTCATTTGGAGCGGGCTTTACACGGTTTGGGGTGGATTCATTGATTTTACTCATGATTTGTTAGGCATTTATTCGTTCTCCAATGAACTCTGGACCTCGCGAGCCGATCTGGATGGCGATAACAAACGGACCGATGAAGAACGTGAATTTTTCAATAAATTCATCGACATGGAAAATATCTTCGTTCCCATGCACGAAATCGATCATCCGAAATTCGGCAAAGTCATTATCGATCGCGACCGAACCAAATTGAGCGGACGGGTGCCACCGACCTGGCTTTTGGAGGAGCTCTGTCACCGCAACATGGCATTTTGTCTCTACCATGCGAACGAGATGCCGTTACCAAAGATTAAAAAACTGTCAGCCGAAAAAATCGCAGATAATATGTACAAACTCAAAGTGGCGATCTACAACGAGCGGCTCATGCCCACCATGTCCGCCGCAGCCATCGAGAATAAAGTGCAGCGACCCGATATCCTGTCACTTGACGGCAATGTGAACGTGTTAGCTGTGGGAAAAAACAAACGATCCAGCCTGTCCCACATTCCGGCGCGCTACCGCCGCTACTTTATGAGAACAGAGGACAGCAACGTGGATTACATCGATCAAAAGAATTTGAAAAATCTGCGCCTCAACCACGGCATCCCCGGCAAAACCGAAGTCGAATATGAATACCTGATCGAAGGCAAAGGAAACGTCACCGTGACGCTGGATTGCCAGAAAGCTGGAACCGACTCCAAAAAAATTACCATCCAATAACATGTCTTAAATTGCCCCGGGACTTTGCCGGGGCAATTTCATTTTTTGCAAAACCACAACATCTGAAAGAAGCTGTTTAATTCGTATTATTTTCTTGACATTTTGAATTCATTCAATTATATTGATGTGTAATCGCAATATCTCTGAAAAATCATATTCCAAACGTTGTATTGTTTGTTTCAATAATGCCTTGGTTCCTTTGGTTAATATTATTGTAATATCATAGCCTTTATCAAAAGCTAATGCTATGATACCAATAAAAGCTCTTGTTTTACCACTTTGTATTTTGCCAAGTAAAATTTTAGGTTTTTGAGATGATGTGTCATTTTCTATTAATTTATCGACAGTATATTGCATACAATTTCTTAATGCATTACTATCTTTTCTTTTTCGTACCAATTCCTCAAATATAGAAGTATCTCTCTTGCAGAATTCAAATTTATTATTACCTTATCGACAAAAATTAGCTGACCGCTTTTGGTTCGATTGAATTTAAGTGTTAAGTACATTATTTATTAGATGTCGTGTGTGATTTCATCATATTTGCATTCTTGTCTAACAATCCGTCTTTGTTATTCCAAGCATTTAAAATTTGATCTTTCACATTTTCGCTTATCCCTTTAGCTTCCTTGTAATCTTCTGCAACTAATAGATTGTTTATTCTTTTTGTACATTCATTTTCAAATTTGTTATCCTGGTTTAACTTTTTCAAGAAATTATCCAAGGCTGTTAACAGGTCATCTACAAATTGACAATTATGGTTCTTCTGCCAACTTTGGCAGAAGAACCATCTTTTTTTAAGCGCCGTTTAAAATATGATAAAGTGTTTTGAGACGCCCTGAGAGAGCGACCTTCACGTGTTGATTCAATTATTTTAAAAAAATTGAAAAAAATGCTTGACAAATATGAAATAATTTTTATATTATTAAGTAAACAGAGCAGCGCTCTGTTCAGTCTTCAAGCGATAAGCAGGATCGTCTTTCCATAAATGGCAATGAGGCTAAAATGATTTTCTCTTTGGCTGGCTGGATGAAAAACTCGTGTTACTCCTCTGTATCTTTGAATAAAACGCTTTGTCTGAAGTTTCGATTGTATATTTTCTGGTTAACATACATCTTGATCGATCATAGAATTTTCATTACGGTAAATTGAAAATGACCTGTGCTTAAATGCGTGAACTTTAAATTCTGAAAAAATTTAATGATAAAAATGGCACAAAACAAACAGAACGCGAATGCTAAATTTGAAGACATCATAAAAGCGGCCAAAAAATTATTCTCCGAACAGGGCTATGAAAACACAACCGTTCGTCAGATCGTGAAAGAGGCAAATACATCGATGGGGAATTTGTATTTCCATTTTCCCAATAAGCTAAGTATCTTGAAGTATATGTGTAAAAACTACATTGACATTCTGAGAGACCAGATTCCCAAAATTCATGAATTATCGCTACCTCCTGATGTGGCTTACACACTCGATTTGAAAATCGGTTATATCAATACCTTGGAAAACCCGAAGCTTTTTCCGCTCTGGCTGGTGATTCGGAGAATCCCCGAAATTCACAAATACTCCCTAACAAATAAAAAAGTCAGGCTGAAAACTTTCTTTGGTGATCTTAAATCCGACGAAGAATTGGATATTTTGGCAATCGCGATTCAGGGAATAACCGATTCATTTTATGAACAAAAAGGTGAAGGAAAATTTAAGAATAGCCCGTTAAAGGTCAGTGACCTCATTCTGGATTATTCGTTGCGTTTATTAGGCTATTCTGAACAGGAAATCAAAAATGCGATTCAGGAAGCTGATAAATACATTGAAAAAGAAAATATCACTATCGATGAATATTTTTTGACTTAACCAAAAAACTGTAATATGAACCCGGAGGGAGGTGATATTGCTATCTTTACTAAATCATTATTCGTTAACCAGACTTCAATTTTCAAGGAGGTGATGCCCAAAAAAATTAAGCAATATTCTGTTATTTTAATTTAGGAATCATCATTAATTAACAGTTATTCATTCAAAAAAATGAGATAAGGAGGAGGAGATGATAATTCATTTGAAAAAATCATTAACCCTCAGTTTTGTAATTTTATTCTGTTTATTGTTTGTTTTCAGCTCTGTTAACGCCCAATCGAGAGGGAGCATTACAGGGCGAGTTACTGATGCAACATCAGGTGAGTATTTACCGGGTGCGAATGTCATGATCGAGGGAACCAATTTTGGCGATGCCTCCGATCGTGAAGGTGTTTATGTGATTCAGAATGTCCCGCCTGGCAGCTACACCTTAAAAATTTCCTATATCGGCTATGAGCCATATTCTTCAAGCGTGACCATCGAAGCTGGCGAACGAACGGAGCATGATGTTAAGCTCGAAGTCAGTTATGTGGAAATGGAACAGGTTGTGGTTGAAGGAATGCGTCAGGGGCAGGTTAAAGCCTTGAGTCAGCAGCGCACCGCTGTAAATATTCAAAATGTGGTTTCACAGCAACAGATCGAGCGTTTTCCTGATGAAAATACAGCAGATGTACTAAAACGAATTCCAGGCATTTACATTCAAAACAGCCTGGGAGAAGGTCGCTTTGCCCTGATCCGCGGTACAGATCCTCGCCTGAATACTGTTACGGTGAACGGAGAGAAGCTCGCGTCCAACCGTACCGAACAACGCTATCCTCAATTGGACATTATCGGTTCCAGTCATCTTGCCTCTGTTGAAGTTGTCAAGGCAATGACACCAGACCTGGACGGCGACGCCATCGGCGGCTCGATCAATCTGGTCACCCGAAGTGCATTTGACTATCCCGGCAGACAAATCGATGTCAGATTGGGGAGTGGCTATGCGGAAATTGATGGCAAAATCATCGGGGAGGGAAAGGTTAACTTCAGCAATGTGTTTGGAGAGAATCGGAACTTCGGAGTTACTTTTACTGCCAATTGGGATCAAAAAACACGCGGCACACACAATACCGAACCCCGGTGGGATGACAAAGAAGATATCAATAACAACAAAATTCCTTTTGCACTGAAGGACCTTACATTAATGGATTATAACAGCACCTTCGCGCGTTACGGAATTGGTGCAGGTTTGGAATATCGTCTCTCAAATAATCATCAATGGAATGTGCGAGCATTGTTCAGTCAATTTGATGAAGAACAATACCGGGGTGAAAACCGCCTTCGAGTTGACAAAGGAGATTATTTAAATCCTGAGGGCACTTTAACTGAAAAATCGCGAATCGTCCGCAGTCACAAATATCGTACTGAAGAGTTGATTCAGCAGCAGTATTCTTTTGGTGGGCTTCATAAATTCGGAAACATGTCGCTGGACTATTCGGTTGGCTATAGTTTTGCCGATGAAACGCACAAACCACAGTATGCTTCTGAATGGGACTTTGACGAGAAGGTAAACACGTCGCTGAATTTGTCCTCGCCGGAAGCACCCAAATGGACTTTTAACAACATAGATGATGCGGAGCAATATGATCCGGATAAATACACACTTGCCCAGATCGATTATCGAAACACCTATGCATCCAATTCTCACACTATGGGGGCTTTTAACTTTAAAATGCCTTATAATCTGGCAAGTTATCCTGCGGAATTCAAAATGGGCGCTAAAGCAACTTTTGGTAAAAAGGACCGGGATGAAGACCGCTGGAAATATAAATGGAAAGGTGATGAAAAGGTCAAAATGAGCCAGATGCTTTATGACGAAGAACAAAAAGCATTTTTCAACGACAACTATGACCGTTTTGGCCCAGTTCCTGATCAGGATAAAGTTGAAAAATTCTTCGAGGAGCACAGAGATGGTGACCTCAAGGGTCAGTTCAGATATTGGGACTCTGAAGGACAAAACTTTCTCGCCAACGAAGATATTTACGCTTATTACGCGATGACAACCGTGAACCTTGGAAAATTGATGGTTCTGGGGGGATTGCGTCATGAATTCACCAAGAGCGACTATGATGGCACCCGGCTTCTTTTCGATGACTCCGGCGATTTTTCCAGCATGGAACGGGTCAACGCGAAACGTGATTACAATAACTTGCTGCCAATGTTACATCTAAGGTATCAATTGAACCCAATGACGAACTTAAGGCTGGCGTACACGCAAGCCATCGCCCGACCGAATTACTGGGATTATGCGCCTTATTACTTTGTAGATCCAGATGGTGAGGAGATCGCGGCGGGTAATCCGGATTTAAAACCGACGACATCTCAGAATGTCGATTTGATGTTCGAATACTATTTCCAGGGAATTGGTATTGCTTCAGGTGGTTTTTTCTACAAAGACCTCCGGGACATTATTTACGTGCAGACCTCCAAAGTTGTCGGTGGCGTCTATGATGATTTCGAAATCGAGCAGGCAATTAACGGCGGTGATGCCAAGCTTTATGGTTTTGAGTTGAATTGGCAACAGGAATTCTCCTTCCTGCCCGGCTTTCTAAGTGGGCTTGGAATCTACGCCAACTATACCCATACCTGGGCTGATGCAAACCTCATGGGACGTGAGGGATTTTTGCCGGGACAGGCTGGTGACGTGGCCAATTTCTCGCTCGGTTATGAAAAATACGATTTTTCAGCGAGACTGAGCGCCAGCTATCGCGATAAGTTCATCATGGAAGTGGGCAAAGACAAAGATCGAGATGAATGGCTCGATAAGCACATGCAACTTGATTTTTCCGCAACTTATAATGTGCTGCCGTGGATGCAAGCCTACATTGATATCATCAATCTCACAAATGAACCCCATTATGAATATCTGGGCGTTCGTAATCGTCCTGTTGTTGTTGAGTATTTTTCATGGTGGATGAAGACTGGCTTAAAATTCCGTTTTGGCAGGTAATATTTTATTTCTAAAAAATTAAATTAATAGCTGAATTAAACAGACAGTGCATTTTATTAAATGCGCTGTCTGTTGCTAAAGTGTTTTTCAGCAAAAATTGTTTTGAATTATTTTTCAGGTTATATATTAGATTTTTCAGCTAAATTATGCAATTGATCAGATCCAAACCTGGTTAAAAAAATATTTAATTTTACCGGTCATCATTATTTATGTTATATGAATAAGGCGCCTGTTTACTTTTATGTTTTATTAAATTAATTGCATTAAATTTAATACCTTGAGGAGGGTATTCCTATGAAAATATCCACCATACGTTTTTTGCTTGTAATCCTGGTGCTAATGATTTCTGAGGTTTTTTCCCAAACGATTAATATTACACCGAACTTATTATATTTTGGGAAAATACCTGAGGGTAAACAGGCGATCAGAGATATATTAATTTACAATATCGGCAGCAATACTCTCAACATCACAAATTTACGCATTGAAGGAACTAATGCGACTTGTTTTAAAATGGCTTCTAATCCGGGTAACATTTCCCTTGGCATTGCACAAAAACATGTGCTGCAGATAGAATTCATTCCGAGCGCTGAAGGAAATTTCTCTGGAAAAATTATCATAGAAAGCAATGCCAGCACCAGTCCTGATTTTGCCGATCTTAGCGGAGAAGGTACCAGGCTTGATGATGGCTTTATTGCATTTGAAAGAATTTTTGGCGGCCCTAATAATGATGGAGCTGGATCGGTAATCGAGACAGCGGATAAGGGATTTGTCATAGTCGGCTCAACTGTGCGTTTGAACGAAGAATATAGCGATGCTTCATTGATTAAACTCGATGCTTATGGTCAGATCGAGTGGAATCAGTGGTACGGAGAAGAAGAATGGAGCGAAAGCCTCTATGAGGTCATTCCCAGTGAAGATGGGGGGTACCTCGCTGTCGGATCTCATTCCTATTCAGAACAACGTGGTGAACCAAATATTTATGCAATCAAAACAGATGCATCTGGAAATCTGATATGGCAAAAATCTTATGGTATATCAGAATATAAGCCTGACGCACCCGCTGACATCATTCCCTCTGGCGATGGTGGATATTTAATCGCAGGATACTCCCAAAGTCAACAGAATAAAGAAGCCTATCTCATTAAGATTGATGCCGATGGCAATATAATCTGGGAAAAAACTTATGGTGGTTCTGGTGGCAATGAGATCAAAAAAATCAGACAAACAACTGATGGCGGATATGTATTTGTGGGATCAACCAGTTCGTTTTATACAGGTTCAGAAGGTGATTTTGATTTTTACCTTGTCAAAACTGATGCCGAAGGAAATTTAATATGGGAAAAACATTATGGAGGCACTGATTGGGACCGAGCCAATAGTTTTGTCATTACAAACGATGGGGGATATTTAATGGTCGGTTACACTGCCAGCCCTGAATTTGGCGCTGTTGCCCGTGATATTTACCTGGTTAAAGTTGATGCGGATGGCAATAAACAGTGGCAAAATATTTATGGTTGGGAGCATAAAGACAGCGCTTCAGACGTTGTCGTTACCAGGGATGGAGGATATTTGATAGTAGGCTCATCTGAAAGACTTTACGACAGCAATTTTGATACCTGGCGTTCCGATTTATATGTTATCAAAACAGATGGATCAGGAAACGAACTTTGGAGTAAACTGTTTGGCAGTGACCATGATGAGAGTGCATCCTGTGTGCGTCAGGTCAGCGATGGTGGTTACATCATTAGCGGTAGAACCAGAAGTTATAGCAAGGATTCGGAGATCTATCTGCTCAAACTGGATAAATCAGGTGGATTTTCTTTTGTTTTTGATTATTCAGATATCCTTCCGACGGAATTTCATCTGTTCCAAAATTATCCCAATCCATTCAATAACATAACCAGCATTAGTTATCAATTATCAGAAGATTCATTTGTTGAGTTGAACGTTTATAATATTTCTGGCCAAATTATTCGGAGGCTAATTCAAAAATTTCAACAAGCCGGATTATATCAAATAAAATTTGAAGCGGATGCTCTACCAAGCGGTTTGTATTTCTATCAAATTAGAGCTGATCATCAATCCAATGCAAAGCGGATGTTGCTGTTGAAATAATCGAATACGATAAAAACCATTGACAGTGTTATTAATTAACACTTTGATTTTAGTGTAAATAGAATACATAATTTCTGACAAAATTGGAAATGGCGTAGTAACTTTACTGCGCCTTCTCCACATTTATTGGGTAGTATTGAGGGGTGCAATTGTTAAAAAACAGGATATGAGAAACCGTTTCAACGGTTTACCAATTTGAGGTCATTTATGATGAATCGAAGGAGATTTTTTGGAGCCGCCGGCATCACGACAGCAAGTTTACTAACCTTACCGGCTCATATTTTTGGTAAAAAGATGAATCCTGAAGAACAGTTAAGCGGGATAAAAATCACGGATGTCAAGACAGCGACGTTAAGTCTCAAAAAATATAATACCACGTTAATTAAAGTTGAAACAGACTCGGAATTATACGGATTGGGCGAAGCATTCCCCAAAGTGGACGTCACTGCCCACGTCGCTGATATTAAAGATGATATTATCGGGAAACATCCGCTGCAGGTTGAAGTTTTGACGGAAAAGATGGTTGAGGAATTTATATCGCGGGGATCGCGGCATGGCGCATATTCAGGTGCGGTATCGGGCGTTGAGATTGCGTTGTGGGATCTGTTCGGGAAGGTTCTTAAAGTTCCGGTATATGTTTTGCTGAGCGGCGGCTACAGAGAAAAGGTGTTACTTTACCACGATTCCGATTCACCTGACGATGCCGATCCCAAAGGCTGGATTCGGGAAGTGGAGAAATCGCTGGATCATGGTTTCCGGGCGGTGAAACTCAGCCTGCCGCGATACAAAGGTGAAAAATGGAACAGAACCATCCCGCCTGAAAATTTGAAACAATGGACGCGCATTCTCAAGACTGTTAAGGATAAATTCGGTGACGAGATCCCGGTGGGTGTGGATTTGCATTGGGATTATAATAATCAGGATGCCTTTTTATTTACAGAGATGATCAAAGATTTAGGCATCTGGTTTTTGGAAGATCCGTTACCACCGGACAATGCCGATGCTTTTGCGAATTTGACCCGGGCGAGCAAAGTGCCCATATTAACAGGAGAAAATTTGTTCACACGCTATGGTTTTCGTCCGTTTATCGAGAAACGAGGCTGTGACATGATTCATCCTGATCCGCAAAAATGCGGCGGATTGCTGGAAACGAAAAAAATAGCGGACTGGGCGGATATTTACAACATTAACATGCTGTGCCACAACGGATGTTCGCCGGTTGGTACCGTGGCGTCAGCGCATCTCTGTAAAGCTATAAAATCGTTTGTCGCGCTGGAATCAGACAGTGTCGAATTATTTTACTGGAAAGATATTATTCAAAACAGCCCGTCGATTTTCAAAAACGGTTTTGTCGAATTGCCCGCGAAGCCTGGTTTGGGAATTGAACTGAACGAAAATGTGGTTCGAAAACATGTTGTTAAACACAATGGGTTTTTTGATTAGATGAATTCAATTGGTAGTGGACCAATATTAAATTTATAAACGAAGAATGCGGAGAAATCAATCATGAAAACAATTTATAAAATTTTACTATTGGGGATGGTTGTTGTTATTTTTACCGGAATTAATTGTAGTAAAGATCCGGAAGAAATTGGAGAGTATGCGCCAGAGGACGCATATTTGGAAGGATCAGAGCATCCCTATTATGGCAGTGAAAATGCCTGGAATCGCCGTTTTTTTTATGACCACATTAAAGAATATTACAAGCGGCGGGGCCAACGTCAGATGCTCGACATTGTTGAAGGTCGTTACGAGGAAGCTGCGAATTATTGCCGGGAGTTATTAGCGGAGAATCCCAATGATCTTGAATCCATGTTTAATCTGGCAGTCGCACAGACGCAAATAGGGAATTTGGATGAAGCGATGGAAACCGTGAAACAGGCAGTTGAAGCAGGACTACCATTTGAGCGTTTTTTAGCGGGTCCTCGAAAATCATTAGAACCGCTAACAGCAACTGATCAATTCAAAAAATATGCGGAAAAGCACGGCAGTCAATTGATCCATGGGCCGATGCTCGGATGCTTGACTGATCAAGGAGTCAAAGTATGGGTGCGAACCAGGAGTGAATTACCAGTTCAGGTAGTGGTAAGTACGTCCAAAAATCTGGCTCAGCGCATTTTGTCAGGTGTGGTGACACCTGACGCTAAAAAAGACTTCACGGCAATCGTCCCTGTTGATGGTTTAACACCTGAAACAATTTACTATTACGATGTTTTCATTGACGGGAGACCAATGCTAAAACCGGATTATCCTAAATTTACCACCAGTCCTTCACCGGGCGATAAAGCACGCTTTCAAGTTGCTTTTGGAGGCGGCGCCGGTTTCGTCCCTGAACATGAACATATTTGGAATGTCATTGCAAGTTATGATCTGTCCGCGTTTTTATCCATGGGCGATAATGTTTATATTAATATGCCCGAAATGCCCAATGGCGTGCATTATTACACTTACTATCGACGCCAATCGCGTCCAGAATACCGTAAGCTTGTAGCGACCACTCCAGTTTATGCCATTTGGGACGATCATGATGCTGCGACTGACGACTGCTGGCTCGGACCTTACCGCGAAAAACCATCATGGAAACTACCGTTATTGGCTGTTTTTAAACAAAATTGGAATAATCCGGGATATGGCACTGAAGAGTGGCCCGGCGTCTGGTTTAACTTTTCGATAAACGATGTCGATTTCTTTATGCTTGACGGTAGATTTTACCGCACTAATCCGTACAGCGAGAATCCCACCATGCTTGGACCGGCACAGAAAGCGTGGCTGTTTGAACAGGTGAAGAATTCGACTGCCGCATTCAAGGTGATTGCATCGCCGGTACCGTGGGCATTTGCTACTAAAGGAGAAGCCCGTGATACATGGAATGGCTTCAAACAAGAACGACAGGAGATTTTTGATTTCTTAGCAGACAACAAAATCGACGGGGTCATATTATTATCGGCTGACAGACACCGATCTGACGCCTGGCGTATTGAACGGGAGAATGGGTATCCGTTATATGAATTTGAAAGCTCAAGGCTAACAAATCAGCATGTTCACGAACTGATGCCCGATGCTTTGTTTGGCTATAATGAGAAAAACTCGTTCGGATTGCTCACTTTTGATACAAAGGAAGATAATCCGACTATCACTTATGAAATTGTAAATATTGACAACGAGATTATTCACTCGATAACAGTGAAGAAAAGTGAGATTTCTCATGCAGAATGAAAAAGAAAATAAATCAGATTGAAATAAATTAAAATAATTAGGAGTTCTATTGATGAAACGACGAGAATTTCTATTAAGCTCAGCTAAAGCGACTGTTGCAATTGCTGGTGGCAGCACGTTATTCAATCTCTTACAAGGTTGTGGTAATGGGTCAAAAGATAAGAAGTGGAACATCGTTTTTATTTTAGCCGATGATATGGGATGGAATCAGGTGGGGTATCATGGTTCTAAATTTTATGAAACACCAAACATCGACGGAATCGCGGAAGCGGGGATGTCTTTTACCGATGCCTATGCGGCTGCACCGGTCTGTTCACCGACTCGCGCCAGCATTATGACAGGTAAAAATCCGGCGCGATTGCACTTAACGGATTACATTCCCGGCAATCCTTTTCCCTATCAGCGTTTAATGACGCCGGCTCAGACGGAGGCGTTACCCATGGATGAAGTCACCATTCCTGAAATGCTCAAAAAAGCAGGGTATGTATCCGGGCATTTTGGAAAATGGCATTTGAGTCCCGATAAAGAATATAAACCGGGGCGACCATTCGATCCGGGTTCTCAGGGGTTTGATGATGTATTTACTTCTGTAAAACCTGAATCAACAGCGGATCCTGATGCCGATGCACACCACACAGTAGAGATCACAGACCGCGCGCTCAAATTTATTGAAAATAACATGCAAAAACCATTCTTCTGTTACGTATCGTACCACACAGTACACAGGCCGCTGATGGAGCGTAAAGGTTTAATCGAGAAGTATAAAATGAAAGAGGGTTCCGATAAACCGTATCACAATCCGATCATGGGCGCGATGGTCGAAAGAATGGATGATGGCATCGGACAAATTCTTGATAAGTTGGACGAGCACAATTTGACAGATAATACCATGGTGATTTTTGTGTCGGATAATGGCGGACTCGAATCGCTGCAGGATCAACATCCGCTGCGTGGTGGAAAGTCAACGCTATTCGAAGGAGGCATCAAAGTTCCCATGGCAATAAAATGGTCCGGACAGGTTAAGGCGGGTAGCGAATGTAGGATTCCTGTGACAACAGACGATTTTTTCCCGACGATTATGAATGCTGCCGGGATAAAATATGATGTCGAAGCGATTGATGGTGTGAATCTGGTTTCGTTGATTAAACAGAAGGGCAGTGTAAACAGAGACGCTTTGTTTTGGCATTATCCGCATTATCACCATCAGGGATACGAACCCGCCAGCGCGATTCGGATGGGAGATTACAAATTGATCGAGTGGCACGAGAAAACGCTGCTCGGATTGGACAATCAAGTCAGCCTGTTCAATGTTCGGGATGATGTCGGGGAAACGAATGATCTCGCTGATAAGATGCCGGAAAAAGTCGAGCAAATGCGACAGCGACTCAATGAATGGCGTCAGGAAGTGGGTGCACTGGAAATGGCTGTCAATCCGAATTATGATCCGAAAAAGGCAGATTGGAAGCGTGCGGAGAGAAGAAGATAACAAAGCAAATTTAGGATCGAATCCACTTAGAATAAAAAGTATAATTATTTCCCGGTTGGAAAAAATATGAGTCCATTCGTCGAGAAAAAAATCAATAGAAAAATTTTGTATCTAATAGTCATCATTATTTTAAACGCCGGATATCAAATTTCAACTGTCACAGCCCAATCTGTTTGGACCGAGGACTCCTTCGAAGATTTTCGGGATGGTACGTTTTTGGATGCCGGCAGTAATATTTACGTTTCCGCAAAAGGCAGAATCCAGATGATTACCCGTTGGGATTTTAATAATGACGGTTTTCTCGATATTCTTCTACCAGCCGGACACGCCAATACCGAGAAGGAAAACACGTACATTTATTTTAATAATGGCGTGGATATTGACGGGCGGTCACGTATCGAACTGCTGGCTGGTGGATCGCGGGATGGTGTGGTCGTTGATTTTGATAAAGATGGGTTTAACGATCTCGCCATTGCGAATGCCTCGGACAGCCATTTTAGTCGCGTGAACGCATGGATTTATTACGGTACTGCCGATGGTTTCTCAATCGAAAAACGAACCGAACTTCCTGCCTACAGGGGCAAATCTCTGGCAATGGCCGATTTTAATAACGATTCCTGGATCGATTTAGCGATTGCCTGTGAGTGGCAGGCTGGGACGATTACTGAACCAACCGGATCGCAAATGAGCTTTATCTACTGGAATTCTCCGGACGGTTTCCAGCCGGAGAATCGGCTTCCGCTTAGTTTTAATGGAAGAGGTGCAAGGGCTGTCGCGGCTGCTGATCTGGATAATGACGGAATTGATGATCTAATTGCTCTGGCAGCCGGAAAAACTTATCTGCTCTTATCGAGTAAAGACGGTTTTGGAAATCAGTCAAATATCATCGAGCTCCCCTTTTCAGGGAATGCTGTTGCAACCGGTAATATTAATGACGATTCATTCAAGGACATCGCCGTCACATCGAAAAAGAAAGTGATCGTATTGTTTGGAAGTAAATTGAATTATTCGCTGGCAAATTCAACGGAATTGACAGTTGAAAACCCGTCAGACGTAACGTTGGCAGATGTTAACAATGACGGGTTGGATGACGTCGTCGTTGCAAATAGCATGACTAACGGTGGCGCCACATGGACTGATTCTTACGTGTTTTTGTCCGATGGGAAGATGTTGTCTGATCCGAAGATAATCGCCCTGCCTACGCTATGCGCGACCGCCGTGAGTGCCGGCGATTTGAATCAGGACGGATTCCCTGAATTGGTGTTCAGCAATATGCGGGTCACAAATAATCTGGATGTTTCCTCCTATATTTATTGGAATGATGGTGGTCATTTTTATTTTGGTAATCATACGCAGCTACCGACACGAGGTTCGTTAGGCAATACAATTGGCGATGTAAACAATGACGGATTGGCAGATGTAATTTTTTTCAATGAAGAAGGTAATTTCCGTGATGGCCCGACAACCTCGTACGTCTATTGGGGTGATGGCACGCGCAATTTTTCAAAAGAACGACGCACCGGATTTCCCACGCATCACACGTTCGGGGTCGGTCATGCTGATTTGGATGATGACGGATTTATTGATCTGATCATGGCGCAGGAACGATTTGTTTACCGGATTTCGCATGAGCAGAACGGATTACTTATTTACTGGGGAGGTAAAGAAAATTTCCAAAATCCTTCCCGACTTACGATGAATACTGCCTATGGCGGTGTGCGAGTTGCGGACATCAACAAAGACGGTTATTTGGACATGGTCGCCGGAGGGGATTGCATTGATTTGAATGATCCCGAAAAACACGGGTTCGCAATTTTCTAGGGATCGGAAAAGGGATTGAACAATAAAAATCGAACGGTTATTCACCACGACATCGAGAAAATGCGTGCACCGCTGTTAATGGATTTAAACCGGGATGGCTGGCTGGATATTACCGGTCAGGTTGAAGACGGGAAGATCAAGATTTGGTGGGGAGAAAAAACCGGCTATCGTGATGAGCGCTTCACCGAAATCGATCTGGGTCGTGAGGATCACTTAATGTACATCAAGGGAGCTGATTTTAATAAAGACGGCTGGCTCGATCTGTTACTACCAAAACGCAGACCACATTTTGCCACAAATACGTCTCTTATTTACTACGGCTCTCCCGAAGGTTTCTCCAATGAAAACCGGACGGAAATCGAATCAAACATGGCGTATCAGAACAGCATTGCTGATTTTGATAAAGATGGTTTCCTCGATATTTTTCTGACAAGTTACGGTACAGATCTTACCGGTAACCGTCCGTCTCTCATTCACTGGGGAGGTACAAACGGATTCACGGATCGCCCGCCAACCGAATTGCACACGTACGGCGCTTCCGGTTCCGAATCAGTAGATTATGACGGTGATGGTTGGATCGATGTTTTTGTCTCTAACCACCGCAAAGCAGTTTCAACAGAGAAACCGGAACCGCACCGGCATGTGACTTCTTCACAGTTAATAAAGGATTTTTCCAATGATAAAAAAGAAATATGGTATAATGTTTTTCGTTTTAATGTTGACGATTGTCTGCGTAGTGAATTGCCAAAAACCCGAAGCTGAATTTGTAAACTCAGTCGGTCTAAAATTCAAAAGGATCGATCCCGGCGAATTTATGATGGGAGAATCAAACAAAATTCCCGATAGTTTATTGCACGATTTGAATTATCTGAAGCAAGGCGATTGGGATGAACAGCCGGTTCATAAAGTCAAAATATCACGACCTTTTTATATGTCCGAAACTGAGGTGACTACCGAGCAGTTCCGGGAATTTCGCTCTGATTTTCAGGGAAATGAAGATTACCGACCTTACGTGACCGGAATTAGCTGGAATGAGGCAGTGGCGTTTTGTGACTGGTTGAGCGAAAAAGAAGGAAAAACATATCGTCTGCCTACGGAAGCAGAATGGAAATATGTGTGCCGCGGGAATAGTCAAACGCTCTTTTGCAGCGGTGATTCGTTGACCGGGGCAAATACATCCAATGTTTGGGGAGTCAAAAATCTGCATAATGAGATTTTGGAATGGTGTCTTGACTGGCACGGATCATATCCTGATGCGGATCAAAAAAATCCGGTGGGAACTGAAACAGGCGGGGCCAAAGTGATTCGCGGCGGTGGCTTAGACCGGGATTATCCCTATTTTCATCGGGCAGCAAACCGTGGTGGTATGCCGCCAAATTTCCCTCCGACGCCGTTGTCCGAGATGCGCTCACTAATTCAGGAAGCAGAACTGAATGTGACAGATGATAAAGATGCGCCTGAAGGATTTAAATCGGTTCACCGCTATGAAAATTTTATCCGGGATGTGCTAAATAATCAGGGAAATCATCGTATCGGAATCAGAGTAGTTCAGGCAGAAAAACCTGATTCAAAACCGATTAGCCATCTGGAGCCGTTTGTAAAACAGTGTGTGTCTCAAAATACAGAGATTGCTGACATCGGACCCGATCCGCAAAAGCCGTATTTTCGAAAGCGATTTTTATTACCGACGCCACCTGAAAACAGCTCAAGTGAAGAAATTTACGCACACGAAGTTCTGGGATTTCACCATGCTATTCTGGGGCATCACCACAGTCCTGCTTTGGAAGTATGCCCGAACGGTGATGTTCTTGCTATTTATTACACATCGATCAGCGAAACAGCGCCGGATGTGGCGCTGATTGCCGCTCGGTTAAGGTTCGGCAGTGACAAGTGGGATATGCCGGATCTGTTTTTGGATTTTCCTGATGTAAATGATCATGCGCCTATGCTGTGGAACGACAATGATACGCTGCGCTTCTTTTGGGGAAATAATAAATTAAATTCCGGCTTTCCTTTTCAGTGGATCAATTCCTTCGACAACGGAGCAATCTGGAGCACAGTGAATTTTCCAATATTTGAGACAAAAGTCGGACCGCACTCAGCCCAACCAATCAATTCAGCATTTCGCGATAAAGACGGGAACATGTATGTTGCATCTGATGGTGTTGGACCCCATTCGGTACTTTGGGTCAGTGAAAATAATGGGAAGACCTGGATCGATACCGGCGGGCGAACCGGTGGAAGACACACCACGTGTGTGCTGCTGAAAGATGGTCGCATTTTAGGCATGGGCGGGAAAAGCAGTGACATTAATCGGTTTATGCCAAAATCAATTTCATCTGATGGAGGAAAATCTTGGAACATCAGCAAGACTCCGTTTTGCGCACTGGGAAGTAACCAACGTCCGACCATCATCCGATTGCAAAGCGGGCGGCTGTTTTTCGCCGGTGATTTTCAAAACCGGTATGGGTGGCAGCCTGAAGGAATCGATCAGCGGGGGTGCTACGTTGCCTTATCCGATGACGAAGGCGAAACATGGCATATTAAAAAACTGCCGGGCGCTCAATTACACGAAGACGCCGACCGCAGGAAAGCCTTACGCGGTGCTACTTTAGGTTACGCTGTTGCGCGACAGGCGCCCAATAGTGTGATTCATTTAATTACATCGATGAACGAACCCTGTCTGCATTTTGCAATGAATGAAGCATGGATTTTATCAAAAGATGGAACAGCGACTGAAGATGCTGAACTGATGAAAAATACAACTGATAAAATATCCGGCGTCAAAGAATACACGGAAAATTATTCAGACGGAAAAATAAAAGCGAAGTGGTCTGCCGGAATCGGAAACGATGGCCGTTATCTATTGCACGGAGAGTCAACCTGGTTTTATCAGAACGGAAAACCCATGTGGCAGGCAACTTACCGGCTTGGTAAAAAAGTTGGTGAAGAAGTTTATTGGTCAATGGATGGAAACAAATTGTGGAGCTGGCAGCACAGGGAGGATGACACACACATTTGGACGCATTATTGGAAAAATGGTACGAAAAAATCTGAATCATTCTGGCAGAATCATCATGCAGTGGGAACAGCAACACTGTGGGATCGAGCGGGAAAACAAGTCAAAACGTGCCAGTTTAAAAATGGCGTTTTGATTGATTAAATTGGAATTGTGGCTCTTAAAAGAGGTAAAATTCGATGGTTAAGAAATTGGTTAAATGCAGGTTAATGTTTTCTACATTTTTGATTATGGTAATAGGCTCCTTTGCTTTATATGGACAACAAGAGGATGCTGAAAAAATAGTCTTAAATCAGGAAACGATCATTCACATCGCTTATCAGAACCATCCGAAGATCAAAGCGGCACAATATCGCTTTCAATCTGCTGAGTACAATTATAAATTATTTGAAAGTGAGTATGCCCAGTTCAGTCCGGTAAATGTGCAGTCCCAAATCCGGCGAAGAAACAACGAGGAAACAACCAGTGAGTTAGCGTTCGGTCTTGAAAAAGAATTTTTTGACGGGTCATCGGTGTCGGTTTATACAGGGAATGAAACAGAGTCATACTCGGGTCAACTGGATCATACCCAGTTTGTCGAAGGTAAAGTTGAATTTCCCTTATTTAGTTCCAACAGAAAGTTGAACCGAATCATTAAACGCACCTTTGAAGAGAATGAACTGTTCAGCGCTCACCTTGAATATATCGAAACTATAAGGGAAACAGTGCTGGATGCATTGGAAAAGTACTACAATATTATTCCGAACCAGCAGCAACTGGAGATGTTGCAAAAGTATAAAAATCTTTTAAAAGAATATCTGGAACATGAGCAGATAAAAACTAATCATGACCATCAAATACAGATTATAGATGAAATAAAAGCACTTGAATCTGATATTAAAAATACTGAAACCAATATTAATTCCAACAAAATACAATTAAAACGCTGGTTGGCAATTGATTCGCTGCAAAATTATTTTATTCAGCCAATTTCACTCGACCTGCAAAAATGGGACTACTTCGGTAAATTTTATGTTGAAGAGAATTTTCAAGCCATTTACGAAAGGGCGATGGCGAATGATACCGAAATTATGGTCTTGGATTTGGTCGTTGAAAATGCAAAAGAGAAAAAAAAGCTGGCGAAGAAGGGGAAGTGGGATATCTTTGCCAGTGCCCGGGGACGCTATAATTATTACGGATACAACGACGATAAGTATGCTAACAATGGCTATGATGTTATTTTAGGATTGGATATAAAGCGATTTGACAAATCATTGCTAAACTATTCGATTCTGAAAGCCGAGTCGGACATTTTGGCTGTCGAAGCACAAATCGAAGATCGAAAACATGAGATGGCTGCTAAAATAAAAGAGGCAAAGCAGGAGGTCGAACAACAGCGCAAGCAGTTGGTCAGTATTATCGAGAGTTATGAATCTCGAAAGCAGGTTTTTGACATTAAATCAAAAAATTATTTAGACGAACTCGAACCGATTGATAATATGATTATGGCATTTCGCGAATTAGTCGATACTGAGGACAATTATTTCGAAACAGCAGAAGATTATTTTGAAAACATCCGTGACCTTGATTATTTATGCGGTATTTATTTTGAAGAATTAGGAATAAAAATTAATTAAGCAGGAGGTTTGACATGGCTATTGATCGACGAAAATTTATGGGGACCATGGGCAAAGCAGCCGTTGGTTTAGCAGGAAGCAGTTCGCTTATGAACATTCTGAATGGTTGCACAAAATCGGTGAAAGATAAAAAATGGAACCTCGTTTTTATCCTGTCTGACGATCATGCTTGGAATCAGGTCGGATATCACGGATTCGATTTTTACGAGACGCCAAATATTGATAAAATTGCAGCAGAGGGTATCTATTTTACAGATGCCTATGCCTCAGATCCGGTTTGTTCGCCAACGCGCGCCAGCTTGATGACCGGAAAATATCCGGCGCGGCTACACCTCACAGATTATATCCCTGGTGCGCCATATCCCTATGCAAAATGTACAACTCCACAACAGACACAAGGATTAGCTTTGGACGAAGTGACCATTGCCGAATTACTCAAGCAAAATGGTTATGCGACCGGTCATTTTGGAAAGTGGCATTTGAATAAAGACAAAAACTACAAGCCGGGCAGACCGGGTGATCCGGCTTCCCAGGGCTTTGACGATGTGCTTGCAACTGTAAAACCAAAACCGGATGCTGTTCCGGATGCTGATGCACATCACTCCATCGAGATCACGAAGCGTTCGCTTGATTTTATAGAGAGAAATAAAGACAATCCGTTTTTCTGCTATATGTCGTTTCATGCGGTGCATCGTCCGCTCATGGAGAGTAAAGAACTGGTTGCAAAATATGAAGCAAAACCCAATTCCGATGACCCGGTCAACAATTCGATAATGGGAGCAATGATCGAACGCATGGATTGGGGCATCGGTGAATTGATAAAAAAACTGGATGAGTTGAATTTAACGGAAAATACGATTGTGATGTTTGTGTCCGATAACGGTGGTTTAGAACTGCTGCAGGATCAGGCGCCGCTGCGCGGTGGAAAAGCGATGATTTTTGAAGGCGGTATTAAAGTGCCAATGGCGATCAAATGGCCCGGAGTGATAAAACCGGGATTAAAGAGCACGGAACCGGTCATTACCAACGATTTTTTCCCGACAATTATGGAGGCGTTAGGAATAAATCATCAGATTGAAAATATTGACGGTGAAAGTTTGATGCCCATTTTTAAAGGAAAAAAAGAACTGGGCAGAGATGCGATTTACTGGCATTATCCGCATTATCATCATTTGGGATACAAACCGGCGAGCGCCATTCGTGAGGGAGATTACAAATTAATCGAGTGGTACGAAGAGACATTATATGATGAAGAAGGCCAGATTAATCTTTACAATGTTCGCGAGGACGTCGGGGAAACCAATGATCTCGCAAAAGAAATGCCTGAATTGGCAGCCCGGATGAGAAAGAAATTGCATCAATGGCGGGAGCGAGTCGGTGCGCAAGAGATGAAGGTCAACCCGAATTATGATCCCAAGCGAGCTGACTGGAGATTTGCAGATCGGAAAGATAATTAGTGGTTGAACGAAAGCAGAAAAAGAGGTCATTCTCGACGACCGAAAGGAGTTTATACCGAGCTTGTTGAGGAACTCCTTTGTGGTTCAATTTTGATTTAGTAATAAATTTAGTCGTGAAAGATTGATTTTTCGTATTCCAAATAAATCAACTAAGGAGCACATTCGAATGGTAGGAGCAATTGAAGATTTAACAAAATTAGAGTATATTGCAAAAAAAATCAGAATTAATGTTGTCAAAATGATCGCGAAATCCGGTACAGGTCATGGCGGCGGTTCGTCGTCGATAACGGAAATTATTACGACGCTGTATTTTCATGAAATGCAAATCGATCCGAAAAACCCGGATTGGGAAGATCGGGATCGCTTTGTATTATCCAAAGGTCACGCCTGCCCTGCTCAATATGCAGCTTTTGCAGAGTTGGGCTTCATTTCAAAAGAATTATTGTGGACATTGCATGAAATTGACAGCCCTCTGCAAATGCATCCGGAACACGGTTTATGCCCGGGAATTGAAATGAGTACCGGCGCATTGGGACAAGGTTTGTCGGCAGGCGTCGGTATGGCACTCGGCGCGAAAATGAAAAAAAAGGATATTCGGGTCTATGTGCTGATCGGAGATGGTGAATCGAACGAAGGACAAATTTGGGAAGCGGCGATGAGCGCACCAAAATATGAATTGGACAATCTGGTAGCGATTATGGATTATAACAAATTTGCACTCTCTGACCGGACACAAAAAGTGATGCCACTCGAACCGCTTTATGATAAATGGGTTGCTTTTGGCTGGCACGTTATCGAAGTGAATGGTCATTCTATCCGACAAATCATTCATGCGCTGGATGAAGCTAAACAGATTCGCCGGAAGCCGACTCTCATTATTGCGCATACAGTAAAGGGGTACGGCATTCCTCATGTCGAAGACCAGGCAAAAAGCCACTCGATTTCTTTATCAGAAGCAGAGATGGAAAATACACTGCGTAGTTTGGGTTGCACGCAAAAAGAGATTGATGAGACAAAGTTAAAAATGAAGGAGACAAAATAAATGGTTCAAGAAATGGCACCACGCGATATTTTAGGTCAAACAATGATCGAATTGGCAGAGCGAAATTCCGACATCGTACTGTTGGATGCCGATTTTAATCCGGCATCCAAAGTAACGGATTTTAAAGAACGTTTCCCTGAACGTTTTGTCCAAGTCGGAATCGCAGAACAGAATATGATGGGCATTGCGGCTGGTTTAAGCACAATGGATTTGATTCCATTTGTTTCGACAATTTGTACATTTTGTTCACGTCGCGCGTGTGATCAGGTAACAACTTCGATCGCGCTTCCCAATTTAAACGTGAAAATTCTGGGATTATATGCAGGTTTGTTTGTTGGCAAGAACGGTGCGTCCCATCAGTCGCTGGAAGATATTGCCATTATGCGAGCTATTGCAAACATGAAAGTGATTCAACCGGCGGACGCCTGGGAATTAAAATCTGTTTTGAAGTTTGCTGCTGAGCATGTGGGTCCGGTTTATATTCGAATCGGGAGAGATCCTGTTCCTCGTTACGTACCGGAAGATTATGATTTTGAACTGGGAAAATCGATCGAATTAAAACCGGGAAATGACGTAACGCTGATTGCTTATGGAGAATTGCTTGAAGAAGCCTTTAAGGCAGCTTCAATGCTTGAAAAGAAAAATATTCAAGCACGCATTATAAATATGAGTTCAATCAAACCGATTGATGAAGAGGCAATTATTAAAGCAGCCGAAGAAACCGGAAAAATCGTTACGATTGATAATCATAACATTTATGGTGGAATGGGGTCTGCTGTCTGTGAGGTGATTGCTGACAAATTTCCAGTTAAAGTGAAAAGAGTTGGCGTGAGAGATGTTTTTGGAAGATCCGGCACCAACGAGGAGATGAAAAAAATGTTTGGATTGACAGCATCAGATATTGTGAGCAAAGTCGAAGAATTATTATAATAAATTGAAAGGGTAGTTCAATGGTAAAAAAATATCATGGGGTCATCATTCCCATGATCACTCCTGTTTCCGATGATGGTAAAATTGATCATGCTGCTGTGAGGCGCATAATTTCTCATCTTGTTGAAAACGGAGTGATTCCGTTCATATTTGGAACCACTGGTGAATCTGCTTCAATTCCAAAGCAATACAAAACAGAGATGACAAAAACAGTAGTCGACGCACTAAAGGGCAGGGAACTGCTCTATGCTGGGATCGCGGAAAATTGTGTTCAATTGAGCGTCGAACTGGCAAAAGAATATTTCGATATGGGTGTCGATGTTTTTGTTGCTCACTTGCCGACTTATTATCAATTAACTCCGGACGATATGTTGCGGTATTATGAAAACCTGGCGGATCAGGTGCCGGGACCAATTATTATTTACAATATTTCAATCACCACCCACATGTCAATACCTCTTGAAACTGTCGAAAAATTGAGCAAACACCCCAATATCGTCGGCATGAAAGATTCGGAAAGAGATGTGGAACGATTGGAAAAAAGCGTGCAAATGTTCGGTGACCGGGAAGATTTTTCCCTGTTTTCCGGTTGGGGAAATCAGGTAATGAATTCACAGCTCCTCGGCTGGGATGGTGTCGTACCGAGCACCGGTAATATTATACCTAAAACCTTTTATGATTTAAGACAGGCAGTACTAAATAAGGATTTGGATACGGCAAAACAGCTTCAGGAATTCACTGAAAATGTATCAAAGGTCTATCAAAAAGGAAGAATTTTAAGTCAATCCTTGCCAGCATTGAAAGTGATGATGCAGCAACTTGGCTTGTGCACTGCGAATGTTTTTCCGCCATTGATCGAACTCAGTGATCTTGAAGCGGAAGAAATTAAAGTGAATATGATAAAATTAGGTTTGATTAATGAGCGATAAAAGAAAAACCGCCGGCAGTGAAAGACCGGTAATTGGCATAACCATGGGTGATCCGGCCGGAATCGGACCCGAAGTAGCATTGAAAGCTTTTGCTGAAAAAAGTGTTTATGAAAAATGCAGGCCGGTTCTGGTTGGGGATGCCCGAGTAATGGAGTTTAACAGAAGCATTGTTTCTAAAAAGCTGAAAATTAGCCCAATACAGAATGTTGAAGATGCTGCATTTAATTATGGAACGATTGACGTTCTCGATTTGAAAAATGTAAAAATGGAAAAACTTGAGTACGCGCAGATTTCAGCAATGGCAGGAAAGGCGGCTTTTGAGGCAGTTAAAAAAGTAATCGATTTGGCACTCGCCAATAAATTGGAGGCGACAGTGACAGGTCCGATTCATAAAGAATCGATCAATAAAGCGGGCTATCAATTTGCGGGACACACTGAAATTTACGCTCACTTCACGAAGACAACGGATTTCGCGATGCTTTTAGTTTACGATGATCTTCGGGTCATCCATGTATCCACTCACGTTTCCGTCCGGGAAGCATGTGATCTGGTTCGGAAAGATCGGATCGTCAAAGTTGCCCGATTGATCCGAGATGCGTGCCAGGATTTTGGAATCGAAAACCCCAAAATTGGCATTGCCGGATTGAATCCGCATGCCAGCGATGGCGGCTTGTTCGGTAACGAAGAAAAGCAGGAAATTATCCCAGCAGTGGAACAATTACGTTCACAAGGAATCCGGGTCGAAGGGCCAATTCCTCCGGATATTTTATTTCCTATGGCTGCGGGAGGTTGTTTTGATGGGTGTGTGGCAATGTATCATGATCAGGGACATATTCCATTTAAGTTGATCGGCTTCAAATGGGACAAAGAAAAACAGCAGATGGGAAGCGTTAAAGGTGTAAATATTACCCTGGGATTGCCTATCATTCGCACATCAGTTGATCATGGCACTGCCTTTGAAATAGCCGGAAAGGGAGTTGCCAGCCCGGAGGCGATGTTGAATGCAATTGATTACGCCACCCGGATAGCAATCCATAAGCGAGAGAAGTAATATGATTTTGGTGATTGCAGACGATTTTACCGGAGCCGCAGAAATTGGGGGGATCGGTCTGCGCTTTGGGATGCAAGTCGAAGTTAATCGCGGGCAATTTTCTCAAAGTGAAGCAGATTTGTTGATATTCGATACGGATTCCAGGTCAGTTAGTGAATCCGATGCCATTAATAAAATTCTGGCTCTTAAGTTAAAATTAAACAGCCTGAAATTCTATTTGATTTATAAAAAGGTGGATTCAGTTTTGCGGGGTCACGTAGCTAAAGAGATTCAATGTTTGATGGAAATTCTCAATAAAAACATTGCCTTGCTGATACCGGCAAAACCGTCAATGAATCGAATTATTTCTGAAAGAATGTATTTCATTGATGAACAACCGCTGCATTTGACTGATTTTTCAAAAGACCCTGAGCATGGAGTAACTACATCGGATGTGACTCAATTATTGGGACGGTTTTTAGATATCAAAATAGGGTTTTTAAATACTGATGATTCAATTCCTGAAAATCAAATTTCAATCGGGGAAACCAAATCCGTTGATGACCTGTCGCATTGGGCGGAGAAAATAGATGATGATGTTCTTCCCGCCGGGGCAGCGGACTTTTTTGAAACTTTGCTTCGGAAAAAGTTCTCCGGAAAACATTTAAGCAAGAGAACTCGAATCCTCTTAGGCAAACGTGTGCTGATGGTGTGCGGTAGCAGTTCTGACAGGAGTCGGGAAGCATTGAGTAAGGCGATTGAAGAAGGCAAACCTGTTGTTAATATGCCGGATCAACTTTTTTTTGAAGAAACTGAAAATCACTTTTTATTTGAACAATGGGTTGAAAAAATAGCCTTGGTTTTAAAAAAACACAATTCGGCAATAGTCGCTATCAATCAGCCTGTCACAAGAAAGACCGGATTAGCCAAACGCCTGCGGGAACTTACTGCTGTTTTGACTGAAAAATTACTTCATCAGATTAAAATAAATGAACTGTTTGTTGAAGGGGGTGCAACTGCGTCAGAAATCATGAGTCGATTAGGTTGGCAAAGATTTATACCTCTTGATGAGCTTGCTCCTGGCGTCGTTCGAATGAAATTGCCGCAGCATCCGAATCTATATTTAGCCGTTAAACCGGGGAGTTACCACTGGCCCCGAGAAGTCTGGAATTTATTTGAAAAATAATTTTGCAATCAATTTAAGTCAAAAACCTGTAGAGGAGATTCAAAAATGATCGAAAAGGGATTACACTTTGTAGATTACGCAATTGTAGCTATCTCGATGATTTTCTTTGTACTATTTGGAGCATCGTTCTCACGCAAACAAGTATCGACCGATAAATACTTTGCCGCAGGAGGGAATCTTCCGGCATGGGCAATCGGTTTATCCATTTTGGCTACGCTCATTAGCAGTGTCACATTTTTAGCTTATCCCGGGGAAGGCTTTGCCTCAAACTGGATCCGTTTGGTGCAGGGATTGATGGTTCCGTTGGTGCTGATATTTATGATCTGGTTTGTAGTGCCATTATATCGCAAAGTCATTGGGTTGAGCGCTTATGAGTATTTTGAAAAACGGTTCGGGTTTTTGGCGCGATTATACAGCTCTTTGGGGTTCATACTGGCTCATTTTTCCAAAATGGGAACAGTGTTCTTTTTGTTGGCTTTGGCATTGGCAAAAATGATGGGTGTGAATACCTATTTAATAATTTGGATTGTCGGTATTTCAGTGATTATTCTCACGTTACTCGGTGGTATCGAGGCTGTGATTTGGTTAGATGTTATCCATGGTTCGATGCTAATGGTCGGTGGCTTTATTTGTGTGGCTATTTTATTATTCGTACCGGAAGGGGGTCCGGGCGCTGTGCTCTCTCATGCCTGGCAAAGTGGTAAAATCAGTTTTGCGCCATACGATATCGACTTTACCAAGCTGACATTTTTAGTCATGGCATTAAATGGTGTATTTTATGCCATCCAGAAATACGGAACCGATCAAACAATTGTCCAGCGGTACCTGACGGCAAGATCAGACAAAGACGCGATTCGGGCTTCTTTGATGGGCGTTCTACTCTGTGTGCCGATGTGGGCATTATTCATGTTTATCGGAACGCTGCTTTTTTCCTATTATGATATTACCGGAAATGTGATCCCTGCAGGGACGAGGCCGGATGCGGTATTTCCGCTCTTTATTATGAACCAGCTCCCGATCGGTGTGACCGGAATCATACTCGCGGCGCTGCTGGCTGCCGCAATTTCGAGTCTGGATTCAGATTTAAATTGTCTGGCAGCTATCGGGGTGGAAGATTATTATATTCGTATCAAACCGAATAGCACGGATAAACAGCGATTGTTTATGGGAAAATTGATTGTTGCAGGGTGCGGTGTTGCCGCGCTTTTAGTAGCGTCGCTGTATGTGAAGGCGGGTAACCAGACAGTGCTGGGTATCGTTTTTACTTTATATGCTATTTTTTCAGGAGGTATCGCCGGACTATTCCTGTTGGGGATTTTTAGCAAGCGAGCGAACAAACAAGGACTTTATATCGGAATAGTGGCTTGTATCCTATTCACTGGCTGGGCAGTTTTAACATCTACTCCAATTGGAGTAGGCGAAGAGAAAAAACTGTTGATTGATATGGGGAACTATAATTTTTCTCACCACAAATATATGTTGGGTGTTTACAGCCATCTTGTCTTGTTTGGAGTGGGATATTTGGCGAGCTTTTTGTTTAAGTCCGAAGAACCGCACAAAGATCTGACGTATTATGGTTATATCGAAAAAAAGAAAAAAGGGAAAATATAAATCTATTTCCCACGATAAACACCGACCGACACGAAATTAAAAAATTATTTTTGGTGTTTCATAAATCATTATTAAAACAATGTTTGGTCTGGATATCAGGCTCATTATTGCCAATATATGATTGTTTTTAGCCGGGCTAACTCGTGAGTCGATTTACCGGGCAACTGAAGTTGATATTTCTCATTTTTCAGTTTGGGCTATGAACAAGGAATAAAAAAAGCAATTTTGATTTAAAAGAAAGAATATTTTATGAACGCACGAGAACGTTACATCGAAACGCTGCTATTCGGAACACCCGACAAAATACCTCTTGATCCGGGACGACCCCGGGAGAAAACCCTTAAACGCTGGCATCAGGAAGGTGTGCCTAAAAACCGACATTGGTTTGATTATTTATGTGAACAAATCGGAATCAAGGGAGATCGTTTGACTGAGAATCCGTTTGGAGAAAAGAGTTTGGTCTATTTTCGAATGAATCCCAAATTCAAAGAAAAAGTTCTGTCACATGAGAACGGTCATTACATTCTCCAGGACTGGATGGGGAATATTGTGGAAATATCGGATGAATATGACTTCACCTATATTCGCGATCCGAAAGATTTTGTCACTCGCAAATGGCATGCGTTCCCGGTCACAAATCGGGAAGATTTCGAAGCGATGAAAAAACGCTACAATCCGGATGATCCGGTACGTTATCCCGATGATTTCGATGAGCGTGTTAAAAAATTAAGGGATCGTGATTTTGTCATCACTCTGAAATGGTCGGGTCCCTTTTGGCAACTTCGGGAATGGTGCGGATTTGAACCGCTCTGCATGATGCTGGTTGAGGATCCGGAGTTTGTTCACGAAATGATTGATTTCTGGACCGAGTTCGTCTCACGAACCATGGCGCGTGCTTTGGAGTCCGGTATTGTTGATCGGATTTGGATCAATGAGGATATGGCATACAAAGAAAAAAGCATGATTAGTCCGGAAATGACGCGACTGTTCCTGAAACCGGCCTGGGTGCGATGGATGAATGAAGCAAAGCAGGCTGGCGTGCCAATACTCGATGAGGATTCGGACGGAAATATTAAAGAGTTAATTCCGATTTGGATTGAGTCCGGATTTAATACGTGTGATCCCATCGAAGTTGCCGCCGGAAATGATATCGGCGAATTCAGAAAACGATTTGGCAAAAAAATGGCATACCGGCAGGGAGTGGATAAACGCTGTATCGCCAAAGGGGGAAAGGTGATCGAAGATGAGATGAGGCGATTAGAGCCGGTCATAAAGGATGGTGGTTATATTCCGGGATGTGATCACGGTGTGCCCAATGATATTTCCTGGGATAATTTTGTTAAATATGGACGAATTTTAGCTGAGTTAACCGGATGGATATAAAGTAAGTTTGGAATGAAGAAAAAACTTGGGACAAGGAAATGAACTTATCTCAAATCATACAAAGAACGGTTTTTATTCTTTTGATATTAACACTGATGCTTTTCGGGCAAGACATGCCGCCACCTATAGAAATATCTGAAAAGGAGCCAGTCAAATATGTCGGAGAGGAACAGACCGATAAGCATTATCACCATGGCGGATTAAGATATGCAGGAGGAGTGCATCGTTATCAGGTTTTCAGAGCCAATCGGACAAATCCCCCCGAAGGTGGATTAATGGGCTGGACATACACCCATGCACCGAATTTATGTTACTGGAAAGGCAAGTTTTACCTGCAATTTTTAAGCTGTGAAAAAGAGGAGCATAATCCACCCTCCCGAACATTTGTTGCAGTTTCAGCGGATGGGAAAAATTGGTTCAATCCGAAAACTGTCTTTCCCATTTATCTTTTACCGGAAATTGAAATCGGTGACATTCACATCCCTGCAGGGATGCCTTCCATGATGCATCAACGAATGGGATTTTATATCGCCCCCAACGGAAGACTATTGACCATCGGATTTTACAGCCATTGTGCCACGCCGCGGCATAGCCCAAATACCGGATTGGGATTAGGTCGCGTGGTGCGTGAGGTTTACGAGGATGGCACCTTTGGGCCGATCTACTTTATTCGCTACAACCGCCACGCCGGCTGGAATGAGACCAATACAGATTATCCGTTTTACAAAACAAGTGATGAAAAGGAATTTGTTGAAGCATGTGATGACTTGCTGAACGATAAATTGGTTACCCTGCAATGGTGGGAAATGGATCAGGCGAAAGACGGTTTTTACGCAATCGAACCGGGAGACGAGACCATTAAAGCGTTGAGCTATTATCATCGCCCCGATGGTGTGGTTGTCGGGCTCTGGAAACATCAACTGTCGGCACTGAGCCCGGATGAAGGAAAATCATGGACGCCCCTGGCTTTATCAAAAACACTCATGACGTGCGGAGCAAAAGTATGGGGACAAAGAACCGACGATGGCAGATACGCACTCGTTTACAATCATTCTGCGATGAGAAGAAACCGTTTTCCCATGGTGGTTATGACAGGGGATGACGGTCACGAATTTGACAATATGCTTTGCGTCGAAGGGGAAGTACCGCCGATGCGCTACCAGGGGATTCACAAAGGTTACGGCTCGCAATACGTTCGCGGTATTGTTGAGGGCAACGGTGATCCGCCTGGTGACGACATGTGGGTCACCTACAGCATGAATAAGGAAGATATTTGGGTGAGCCGAATTCGGGTTCCGGTAACCGGAAAAGTAAGCGAAGAAGTGGATCAGGATTTTGAAAATATTAAGGATGAATCAGAACTGAACGAGTGGAATTTTTACATACCTAAATGGGCGCCAATTTCATTAAATACTGATCCGACGGACAAGCAAAATCGATGTTTGAAGCTTGTGGATGAAGAACCATACGACTATGCTCACGCCATGCGCACTTTTCCCGAAAGCAAAAAAGTTACTGTACAATTCAGAGTAAATCAATACAGAGTTGGTCACAGTTTGCTGGAGATCGAAGTTCAGGACAGACACGGGAAACGTCCGATGCGGCTGCGGCTTGATCCGGACTGGCTGAGTTTTGATCGCGGTGCGGGAGAACCGAAGCCGGTTCCGTTTAAAACAGACCGCTGGTATCACATAAAAATGATATTGGATTGTGAAAAACAGAGTTACGATACAGCAGTGGACGGCAAGTGGGTGAAACAAGATTTGGAGTTTGCTGAAAAAGTGGAGTCGCTGGAGCGGTTGGTTTTTCGTACCGGCCCCTGGCGTAGCGATGTTCGGATGTTCATTTTGGACGGAGAGCCGGGCAATCCGGGTCTTTATCAGGAAGATTTGCCGGGCGCTGATGTTAAAGTCGCTCAGAGTATCTTTTTGATTGATGATGTGAAAACCAGCAGTCAAGAATAATTTTAATTATGTGAAGATTGAGAATTTGAACAGGTGCTGAAGACAAAACTTAATTTAAATGGATTATTTTATTGATGACTCCAAGAGAACGATATCTTACAGCGTTTTTGGGTGAAATGCCTGACCGAATCCCGATGATCATTTGGAATAATAAGTTACCGGGTGGGGAAAAGACCAAACGATTAATTGAACTGGGCGTGCTGATTGTAAATAAGAGCTCTGTTTATAAACAACACTACGCCGGGATTGAAGAAGAGAATCAATTTGATAATGATATCAATGGAGAGAAGAAGAAAACGGTTTATTCGACACCAAAAGGGCCGTTGGAGAAAACTGAAATTGTGATGCCCGGAACGGTCTGGATTACGGATTATCTGTTTAAGAATTCCGATGACTATGGTGCGCTGGAAGAGTTGATTTTACGCCGGGAATACGAGCCGTATTTTGGGAAATTTTTAGAAGACGATGGCGAATTAGACGGTCAGACCATTGCCCGTCCCATCACGATCCGATCACCGATGCAGGAGTTGATTTACGAATTTATGGGAATTGAGGCGTTCAGCATCGAATGGGCGGAAAATCGTTCGAAAGTCCTTCATTTGTTGGAAGTTTTACAGACAGATTGGCTCAAACGGGTTAAAATTACTGCAGCGTCCCCGACAAAATTTGCTATTGTGGAAGGAAATCCCCAATTGAGTGTTATCGGATTGGAGCGGTTTAAAGAATATTACGCACCGAATATTATAGCAGCTTGTGATATTCTGCATCAGAACAGTAAAATAGTCGGCGCGCATCTGGACGGTGATAACAGAAATCTGGCGCCGCTCATTACGCCCCTGCCGCTGGATTTTATTGAATCGTTTACGCCGCCGCCGGATTGCGATTTGTCAATCAGGGAAGCACGAAAGGTCTGGCCTAAAATGGCACTTCAGATTCATTTTCCGTCATCGATTCATTTAATGGGATTTGATCAAGTTCGTTCGGCGGTGATGGAGATGTTGAGGCAGGCAGCGCCCGGAGATCGGTTCGTTATCGGGAGCATGGAAGACATTCCTAAAGGCAAGGAAGATTCCATGGTCTATTTATTTGAAGTTCTCAATGAAAACGGACATTTGCCGATAACAATTTGATCAATATCTATTTATAGAAGGAACCTAGTAACCGATCACGGGTTGGGTAAAGCGTATTAAAATTCACGCAAAGACACAGAAGCGCAAAGAACACGCAAAGAAATAGATTGTAAATAAAGGACAAATAAAAAAGTTAAATAACAACACGTACTAAAGGTAATCATTTTATAATCAGCGAAAAAATCTTTATGACTGAGAATGAACTATCTTATGAAATTATTGGTTGTGCGATAGAAGTTCATCGAATTCTTGGGTCTGGATTGCTGGAATCTGTGTATGAGGAGTGTCTTTGTTATGAACTTAAACAAAAGAATATCAAATTTGATCGACAATTATTAATATGAATGACCAGTTGGATTATTGGTTTTTTTGTTTTTTTTATATTTAGACCGTAGGGGACGTCCATGGACGTCCCCTACATCGCGAAAATCCTTTTATGAAGGATGGTATTGAGCGGATAGTTCTTGGTTTAGAAGAATAAGAAATATTTCTCTGTTTTTCTCTGCGTTGCTTTTGCGATTTCGCGTCTTTGCTTGAGAATTATTTATCCTTGTGATCGCTTAAGGAACCTAAATTTATTTCACATATCAAATGAGGAGAAAATTCAATCCATGCTCAATTTAATTTTTCTACTTATTGTCATAGCACTAATTATTATAGCAACCACAAAGTTTAAACTACACCCGTTTCTGACTTTACTGTTAGCTGCTACCGCTATGGGATTTCTGGCGGGACTCAATTCTGAAACCATTGTTCTGAAAATCACCGAAGGTTTTGGAAGTACGCTGAAAAGCATCGGCATTGTTATCGCCTGTGGAACGATTATCGGAACATTCCTTGAACGCAGCGGCGGTGCCAAACAGATGGCAGCTTCCGTGCTTAAATTAGTCGGTGAGCGAAAATCCCCGCTGGCGATGAGTATCACTGGGTTTGTTGTCTCAATTCCGGTATTTTGCGACTCCGGATTTGTCATTTTATCGACGCTGAATAAAGCGTTGAGCAAAAAAACCGGAATTTCCCTTTCTGTGCTGGCCGTCGCGCTGGGTACGGGATTATTGGCAACCCATGTGTTTGTCCCGCCTACGCCAGGACCACTGGCGGCGGCGGCCACGATTAACGCGGACATCGGCTTGATTATTCTGTTGGGTTTGGTGGTTTCAGTTCCTGTTGTGGCTGCAGGATTAATTTGGGCTCTGGTCTATTGTAAGCGATTCAAGATTTATCCCGGAGAAATGATCGAAGTCAAAGAGGAGCAAGCACAGGAAGTGAAACCAAGATTGGCATTTGCACCGCTGCTTGTGCCTGTAATTTTAATCGCACTAAAATCAATCGCGGATTATCCGACAGCTCCTTTTGGTACAGGTGCCGTTCAATCCATGTTAGGTTTTATCGGTCATCCGGTGTTTGCACTGATGATCGGTGTTTTTCTGGCATTTGCGCTAAAATCAAAAGAGAGTTCATCCAGCTATTTTGATTGGGTGGCTGACGGTTTGAAAAACGCCGGCGTAATTATTTTGATTACCGGAGCCGGCGGTGCTTTCGGGAATCTGCTTCGCGCAACCGGCATCGGTGACTCCATCGGCGAACTGATGGCAGATTGGCATTTGGGTATCTTTGTGCCGTTCCTGATTGCGGCTGTGCTCAAAACCGCACAGGGCTCCTCCACCGTGGCTATTATCACCACTGCTGCATTAATTTCACCCCTGCTCGAACCGATGGGATTAAGTGAGCCAATCGCCAAAGCCTTGGTTGTATTATCAATCGGAGCCGGAGCGATGACTGTTTCGCATGTCAATGACAGTTACTTTTGGGTTGTCTCTCAATTTTCAGACATGAACACAGCAACCGCACTCAAATGCCACACCCTTGCAACATTGGTTCAGGGGATTGTCGGTATTATTACGATTGGGGTTTTATCAATAATACTCATTTAAAAAATCAAATTTGTCGTTAAATTAAAAAATAAGGAGCAAAATTATGAGAAAGCAAGTTTTCAGTATTGTTGTCATTTCGATGATTCTGGCGTTCAGTGTTCTGGCACAAAATAGTTCACAAAAGGTGAACAAGATGCCGCCTTCAATCGAGGAATCAAAAGATGAGCCGATAAAATATACGGGTAACCTCGAACCGGACAAAAGGTTTAATGACGGACTGCTGCCACACGCTGTCGGAGTGCACCAATTTCAAGTTATGCGTGCCAATCGCTCTTATCCACCGGAACGCGGAGAAGCGGAAGCACAGGGCTGGACTTACAACCATCAACCCTATCTGGCATTTTGGAATAACAAATTTTATTATCAATATTTGAGCAATCTGTACCACGAACACGGCACACCGGGTCGAACACTGCTGATGACATCGGATGATGGTTTTAACTGGAGTGATCCGATTGTCGTCTTTCCGCAGTATGATTTACCCGAAATTAAACACGACGATTACCTGATTCCTGCCGGTACAAAAGCGGTGATGCATCAGCGGATGGGATTTTATGTGGCTCCCAATGGCAGACTGCTGACATCCGGATTTTACAGCTACTGCGCGTCAACGCGACATTCTCCCAATGCAGGAAATGGTCTGGGAAGGGTTGTCCGAGAAATTTATGAAGACGGTTCCTTCGGACCAATCTATTTTATCCGCTATAACCGACATGCCGGGTGGAATGAGAAAAATACAAATTATCCGTTTTACAAAGAAAGCAAAGACAAGGAATTTTTAGAAGCCTGTGAAGCGCTGCTGTCGGATAAGTTGATCACACTGCAATGGTGGGAAGAAGACCGGGCTGATGACGGATTTTACGTGATCAACCCCGGTGATGTGGAAAATGCAGACTTCTTTTCAGCAAATATTGTCACTTCACGAGGCGCCGGTAAGGCATTTTGTTTTTATGAACGGCCTGACGGTGTTATCGTTGGTATGTGGAAAAACCAGTATGCCGCACTAAGCCCGGATAAGGGTAATTACTGGACTAAAATTTCACAAAATCCGACTCTGTTAACTTCAGGCGCAAAAACATGGGGGCAGCGAACCGACGACGGACGCTTTGCCATTGTGCACAATCAATCTGCCACTATGCGAAACCGATTTCCGATGGCGGTGCTGGTGAGTGATGATGGTCATGTTTTTGAACATCTGTATTGCCTAAGCGGAGAAGTGCCACCAAAACGTTATCAGGGCGCTCACAAAAATCCGGGATTGCAGTACTTTCGCGGCATCGTTCCCGGTAACGGCAACCCGCCGGGCGATCAGATGTGGATCGTTCACAGTATGAACAAAGAAGATATCTGGATTGCGCGGATCGAAGTGCCCATTTTGGCAGATGTTAGGGAGCACGTAAACCAAAATTTTGAAGATATTAAAAAAGTAACTGAATTGAGTAAGTGGAACTTGTATTCACCGCAATGGGCGCCTGTCAGTATTGTTCAGGATCCTGTCGGTGGAAGTCAATGTCTGGAATTGCGTGATGAGGATCCCTATGATTATGCAAAAGTGGAGCGGATTATTCCCGCATCTAATAATCTGGACATCCAGTTTCGTCTTAACCCAGTGGTGGTTTCCCGGGGCTATGATCTGGAAATCGAAATTCAGGATCAGCGAGGAAAACGGCCGATGCGAATCCGGATTGATGAAAATACGCTGGGCATTGATCATCGGGACATCGAAGATGAACTTGTTCCTTTTAAAACTGGTCAGTGGCATGAAATTAGGCTTGTCATGAGTTGTGAAAACCAATCTTATGATTTGTATGTTGACGGGTATAAAGCACACGCTGAAGTACCGTTCCAGGACGACATGGAGAAGCTGGAACGAATTGTTTTTCGCACCGGCCCGTATCGCAATTTTGTTGATCCGCAGGTGATTGACGGACAACCGGATTGTACCGGAGTGTTATCTGAAGATTTATCAGGAACAGATGTGAAGGCGCCTTTAAGCGTTTACTGGATTGATGATTTCAAAACAAAGGGAGAATAGATATGATTCATCGGTATTTCAGAGAAGGACAAAAACTTGATGTGGCAGGACTTAATCAGATCACCGTTTTAATTGACAGAACCGAAACCGAATTAACAGAAGTGGCTCTCAATGAATGGCCCGCAAAATTAAACGGTCCACCGCATAAACATGACCAAAAAGAACAGGTGTTTTATATCGTCGCTGGTGAAGGGATTGTAAAAGTCGGAAATGAAGAATACCCTGCAAAACCAGGACATCTGGTTTATGTTCCAACGGGCGTTGTTCATCAAACTGTGACAATCAGTGAAGAGCCGTTGGGTTATATTTTATACAATATTTTTAATTCTCCTGAAAAAGAAGGACACGGCTCATTTGCTGAACACATTGAAAAAGTGAAGCAGATTCGGAGAAGCCAGGCAGATTCAGGAGAGGCTCATGTGGAGGGCGCTGAATCAACTGCATCCGCAAACAAAAAAAGCATTTTTATCCCGGATGTGTTTCAGGGGCAAAAATATGAGTTTGGCTCAAATGATACCATTCTTCTGCTGGATCGAACGCAGACAGATAAATTTGAATTCGTGGTCGTCCGCTGGCCTGCTGGTAATAAGGGCGCGATGGTCGCTCACAAGGAAAAGGAGCAAACATTTTTTGTTCTGTCTGGCAGTGGATCAGTCACCATCGGGGATGAAACAGAATCTGTCAAACCCGGAGATATCGTCTTTGTGCCGAGAAATACACCTCACACTACTGAAGCCGGAAGAGAACCATTAACCTATTTGTGTTTAAATTCATTGATTGTACCTCCTGCAGACAAAAGCTTTGACGAGATGTATCATCGGATTGCACCAGAACGGATTAAGCGGTGGAAATCCGGCAGTTCGGCAGTAGGTGAGTAAATTCCAATATGAAGACGTGAAAACTATGACTAATAATCAATGCGAGTGATTTTAGTGTTTTTATGTTTGCTTAATTGATTTAGAACGTGCTACAGAGGATCAGAGGGCACATATTAATGATAAAAGGATTAAAAATGCTTCCATTTAAAAAGAAATTTATTAAGACATGGAGTCGCTTAATAATTTTGGTTAACTTGTTGTTATTTAATACAACAGGGATTGCTTCAGAAGAAGTCTGCTCGCAATTTTATAATATTCTTGAATTTGGTGCAACTGGCAAGGGTATTGTTTACGATACAGATTTTATTCAATCTTTGGTCGATACTGTCGCTGCCAACGGAGGCGGAACAATATACTTCCCGCCTGGCAAGTATCTCACGAAAACAATCGTGTTAAGGAATAACATAACCTTTTATCTCGATAATGGTGCTTTAATTCTGGGTAGTACCGAAATGAATAAGTTCAAACCGGAGTTTGGTTCGTTTACCGATAGCGGAGGTCGCCGATTCGGTACTGCCTTATTTTTTGCAAAAGGTGCGAAACGCGTTGTAATCAAAGGGGAAGGGATTATTGACGGGCAAGGGTATGAAAAATACTATCCAAAGGAGAAAGGTTTAGCCCGACCGTCGATCATTCGCTTCATTGATTGTCAGTACGTTCGCATTGAAGGGATTACGCTGATTAATTCAGCGGCCTGGGTGCAGCATTACATCAACTGCGATGACCTGATCCTGCGTGGCATAACAGTCCGAAGTTATTCGAATAAAAATAATGATGGGCTGGATATTGAGAGTTGCCAGCGGGTGCTGATTACCGAATGCAACATCGATTCTGAAGATGATTCAATTGTAATGAAAGCGCTTACAACCCGTCCGTGCAAAGATATTGTGATCAGCAATTGTATCGTATCAGGATTAAAATCAGCCATTAAAGCAGGTACTGAATCAGCCGGTGGTTTTGAAAACATCAGCATCTCCAATTGTACATTTTACGGCACGAGGGGATTAACCTTCTACACCGTGGATGGAGGAGCGATAAACAATATTACTGTGTCAAACATTTCGATGAGAGATACTTATGGCGTTATTTGCCTGCGACTTGGCAACCGGATGCGACCGTATTCGTTATCAGAAATAGAAAGACCAAAATCGCCCGGTACATTCAAAAATATCTCATTCAGCAACATTCAGGCTGTCGGAGTTACTGAGAGTAACTGCTTCATTTCCGGCATTCCGGGGCACAATATCGAAAATGTGACATTGGATAATATTAGAATTTCCTACAAGGGTGATGGTCAGAAAAAGGATTCAGAAAGGAAAATACCGGAGCTGACCGATGAATATCCGAAGCCGCGCATGTTTGGAACCTTGCCGGCATACGGATTTTTTATTCGACATGCCAGCAAAGTAAAACTGAACAATCTATTTTTAACTTGCGAGAAGCCTGATTTTCGCTCGGTGATTAAATGTGAGGACGTCAGTAATCTTGAAATTAATAGACTGCACGCAGACTCACATACGGAAGCAGCACCTTTCTTTTGGGTCAAAGATTCGAAAACAGTACGGATACAGAATTGCCAGCCCTTTAATCCGGTTAACACTTTTCTGAAAGTAGAAGGCGAAACAACTGAAAAAATATGGTTGATACAAAATCGTATTGGTCTGGCAAATGATTTGTTAGATATAGGCGAAGAAGTTACGGAAGGAGAAATTATCATACGTTCTAATTATTAGTCATGCCTGCAGATTTGCAATTTTTGAGGGATTAAATTTAAAACAGGAAATGATATTTGTAACATTAAGGAGATTAACAAATGCTTAATACTAAAAAAGTATCGGTGTATCTATTTATTTTAATCGGATTACTTTTGAGCAACGGTCTTCACGCTCAAACCATTGCTCTCTGGCTTTTTGATGAGCAAATCGGATTATATCCAAGTTGTGCATTGAGCGATGCGGGGCCTAATGATTTTCCCATGGTACTGGGGCAGGGCGGGCAAATAGTCGAGGGGAAATTTGGCAATGCACTTGAACCGACAATGCAGGAGCCGATTCAATATCCGGAAGAAAGTGTGAAATTTGGATTGAAGCAACTACCGGTACCTGCCGGGCGCACTGTTGAGCCGATGAGCTGGATGAATGCCAAATTTTGTGGATTAATGACAAGTGGAGAAAATCACCTCCGGAAAGAAATTCGCTTCAAACAGGCAACGGCGACAAAATTGAATTTGGGTGATTTTGATTGGACGGTTGAATTTTGGTATCAACCAATAAGGGAAACGGATAAAGCGGGAATTGTTTTCGAGATCGGAGAAGGTCCGCGCGGTGAAAATAATCAGGTGACACAATTGATGGTTAATGAGGAAAGTAGCGGGTTTGTTTTATTAAACCAAACCAGTGATACACGACTTTTTATCCCATCTCAAAAGACTGCATTGAAAAATGATTCGAATCAGTGGCATCATTTCGTTTTTGTGTATTCTGCTTCGGAAAATCAACTCCGGCATTATGTGGACGGCAAAGAACAGAAACTACCGGAAAAATGTGAACTGAAGTCATTGGCTGTTGGCGATGAAGATTATTTCAGTGTCGGACGCGATGCGCTTTGGAACAGACCTCTGCCGGGAAAACTGGATGAGCTTCGGTTTTCAGAGGGGCAGGTATATGGGAAAAATTTTAGCCCGCCGCAGAGCTTGTCTCCGGATCAATGGCAAGATGTGGATTTGAAAAAAGGACTACCTTTACTTTTCGCCGGAGACAATGACGACAAAGGAGTGGTCAATCTCGGTAGCAGGAAACATTTATTTATCGATGACGCGTTTATCCAGAAAATGGAAAATGTCGAATTCACGGCTAATCCACCTCGATTAGATGCTTGCGTCATTGATAGTATCGAAGGACCATTTCGAAAGCACCTCAGCGTTGTTGAAGATGAAAATGGACTGTTGCGTTTGTACTACGGTGGTCCGGATGATTACGTTGAAGTGCAAACGTCAGCAGATGGCATTCACTGGGAAAAACCGGATTTGGGAAAGGGGTTGATTAAAGGGAGAAAAAACATTGCCATTTCCGAACCCTCAGCCATGGGAAACGTGTTTTTCGATCCCAATGAAGTGCCAGAAGCAAAGTGGAAATATGTGTCCGGATTTCAGGAACGCGGCATTTTTGTGTTCTACTCGCCGGACGGTTGGCATTTCAACCGAGCAAAAACAGCGGCGATTCCAATCAGGGCTGGATCGCAGTCCAATGTCTTTTACGACGAACAGCAACAGGCATATATTGGATATCATCGTTCGGATTTCGCCAAAACGATTGGCGGAGATACGCAGCGGCAATTTGGGATAACTGTCGTAACCGACATCATGTCTCCTTTTCCTTTCGACCCGGTGACACAAAAAGAAACCTGGGAAGCTGCGAAAGACATGAGGCTTAGAAATCCGCAGCCCTGGTATTTGGATAACGGTCCACTAACACCGGGTGGATTAGGTATTGAATATCCCATTGTTTTTGCGCCAAAAGACACTCTCGATCCCAGAGGATCAGATATTTATGTGCCGAAAGCGATAAAATATCCCTGGGCGCCGGATACGTATTTGGCCTTTCCGTTACTTTATTTGCATTATGAAGACGGTCCTTTGACGCGCCAGGTATTGCAACACCCGGATCGCAGAAGAGGCTCTGGCCCCATCGAAACACAACTGTCCGTGAGTCGCGATGCTGTGAACTGGAAGCGGTATCCGAAACCTGTCTATGTGGGAAATGGTCAATTTGGTAAACATCACATCAATCAATCTTACTTAGCCCACGGCATGGTGAAAAGAAATAATGAAATCTGGCAATATTGTTTTTGCGAAACCCGCTATCATAGCACCTGGCTCAAGGATGGTGAATATGTGCGGGCAGTCTATCGCTTTATTCAGAGATTGGACAGATTTGTTTCAATTGACACGCCCTATGATGAAGATGGATTTATTGTGACCCGGCCGTTCAAGTTTGATGGTAACCGTCTTGTTTTAAATATTGATACCGATGCGACTGGTTACGCGCAGGTTGGTTTTCTGGATGAACAGGGAAAACCGATCGACGGATTTGCGGTTGATAACTGTGTTTGGATAAACGGAGATTTTCTGGATGTTGAGGTGGAATGGATTAAGAATCCCGAGGTGCTTACAGTCCCCTACGGTGATTCAATCGAAGATGTATTCGCGGAAGCCAGTAAATTAAAATACACTAAAGATGTATCCTCACTTGCCGGAAAAATTGTTCAACTCGTTATCCGAATGCGTGGAGCGAAGTTGTACGCAATGCAATTTGTTGAAAAATAATATTAACTTTTAATTTAAAAGTACCTATTCAGGCTTTAGAAAAATGCCACCGAGACACAGAGGGATCAGAGATATTACCATAAAATATTTGCGGAAATTGTGTCTCATAATGTGATTGAAAAACATTTTACTTAACAATTTGGAAACAGAATAACATGATGCAATAGCTATTCTTCTAATAAATATGAATTAGTTTTTAATATGTGTAACTTTAAAAAGATAGTATTCACTGTTTGGCAATCATCGTTACAAAAAATAATGGCCATTTTTGATTGAATTTTTCTCCGTGTTCTTTGTGACTCGGTGGCTGAATAGTTACATTTAAAAAACAAATAACTAAATATTTTCAAAGGAGAAATATCATGCGAAATTTTCATTGGATGCGGTTTTCTTTGTTTTTCATTGTAGTATTTTTATTCGTTTCATCAATAGGGCAATCTCAAACCATTGCTTTATGGTTATTCGATGAACAGGTTGATATTTATCCGAGCTGTGTATTGAACACATCATCGGAAAATGATTATCCGCTGGTACTCGGTCTCGGTGGAAAAATCAAACCGGGAAAATTCGGTAACGCGCTTTCCGCTACCGAACAACCGCCGATCGAAATCCCGGATGGCGAGGCCCGCTTTGGTTTACAACAAATGCCTATCCCGGATGATCGAACAATTCCGCCGTTAAGCTGGCATAATGCACATTTTTGCGCGCTAATGACAAGCGGTGAGAATCATCTCAGAAAAGAGGTGGGTTTTGTTCATCCGACCCAAACTTATTTAAACATTGGTGATTTTGACTGGACTGTTGAGTTTTGGCTGATGGTCACGAGAGATACCGGGGAAGATGGCGTCATTTTCGAAATTGGCACAGGACCGCGAGGCGAAAATGAAAAGGTCACCAGTCTGATGCTGAACAAATCATTGGACAGTTTTACTTTGTTTAATTCAGAAGCAAAGCTGGTGTTAAATATTCCATCCGATACTAAAGTGTTCGATCCGAGAAAGAAAGATTGGCACCATGTGGCCTTCGTCTATTCGAAAAACGAAAATCAACTCCGCCATTATGTCGATGGAAAATTACAGCTTTTACCGGAGCAATCAGAGATGAAATCGCTGGAAGCAGGTGAAGAAGATTTCATGAGCGTGGGACGTGACGGCTTGTGGAAACGTCCGTTCCAGGGAAAAATTGATGAATTGCATTTTTATGATGGTCAACTGTACACAGCGGAGTTTGAGCCGCCAACGAGTTATTCACCTTTTTCTTCCAAAGAAAAGGCGGAGCCAGAACTGAAAAAGGGTTTACCGCTACTTTTCGGCCCGTTAGCTGAGCAAGAACAGACGATAAAATTGGGCAGCCGCAAGCATTTGTTTATTGATGATGCACTGATCGAAAAAAGTTCGGATATTCAGTTTGTTGTCAATCCACCGGAATTGGAAGAACGGGTGGTTGAGAACATCATGGGACATTACCGAAAACATCTGGCAGTTGTCGAAGACGAGGAGGGAATCATTCGTATTTATAATTCAGTGCAGGATGATTATCTTCAGGTGATGACCTCAGAAGACGGCATCCATTTCAAATATCCGTATTTGGGGAAAGCATATCGGGGACATCAGAATTTGGTTCTCAAACAACCGGTCGGCGGATTAGGCAATCCGTTCATCGATCCCAACGGTTCTGGTGAGGATAAATGGAAAATGATTACCGGCCATCACCGCCGGGGAATTTTTCTGTACACCTCCCCGGACGGCTATAATTGGGAGAGAATGAAGACAGCTGTTCTTCCGCTGCGGTCAGGTACGCAATCGTGTACCTTTTATGATGACCAGCGTCAATTGTATGTGGGTTATCATCGCACCGGCTTTTTTCACACTCCCGGCGGTGCCACGCAGCGTGGCTCAAGTCTGACGCAGGTTAAAAATCTTTATCAGCCCTGGCCTTTTAACCCGGTTACTCAAAAAGAAACCTGGGAAGCCACCGACACGCTCCGCTTGCGTCAACCCCAGCCGTGGTATCTGGACAACGGTCCCTTAACGCCGGGCGGATTTGGACTGGAATATCCTTATAAATTCCTTCCCATTGACACACTGGATCCGGTGGGAACGGATATTTACATCACCAAGGCTCAAAAATATCCGTGGGCGCCGGATGCCTATTTCGCCTTTCCAATTGCTTATTTCCACTGGTATGGGGATGGCCCGTTGACTCGACAAATTCTGATGCACCCGGACCGAAATATGGGCTCCGGTCCTGTGGAAACTCAGATTGCAGTCAGCCGCGATGGTGTACACTGGAAAAGATATCCGCGCCCGGCTTACGTTGGAATCGGAAAATTTCAGGGATGGGACATTCATTCCTCCTATTTGGCGCACGGTATGCTGAAGCGGAATCAACAAATCTGGCAGTATGTTTACGGATTGCAGGAATATCACTCTTCCTATGAAAAAGATGATGAACATCGGGGCGTATTTCGACTGGTGCAACGCATCGATGGATTTATTTCGATCGACACGCCTTATCACAAAGAAGGGTTGATCGTGACCAAGCCACTGGTTTTTGAGGGGAACCGGTTGATTCTAAATGTGGATACAGATGCTGCCGGTTACGTGCAGGTTGGATTTTTAGATAAAAAAGGAAATCCGATTCCTGGTTTTTCTGTGGATAATTGTGTCTATATTAACGGCGACTTTTTGAATAAAGAAGTGGAGTGGATCAAAAATCCCGAAGCGCTTCAAATTCCGTATGGCAGCTCGATTAAAGAGTTAGCAAAACAAGCGTCTGAAAAATTAAAAATAACTACGGATGTATCCGAGCTTGAGGAAAAGACAATCCAGTTAGTTTTTCGGATGCGCGGGGCAAAATTGTATGCAATGCAATTTGTTTCAGATAATACCAATTAATTCATTCGAAGGATAAGATTAAATTCTCTTGAGTCAAAAGGAGTATGGTTATGAACAATTTGATGAAGAAATATTTTGCATTATCAATGTCGATTATTTTTCTCTTAACAGGTTGCTCCCAAAAATCGGAGCGTACCAATCATCAGTTGGAAACACTCCAAGGTCCTCGAACCGAATCGGTGATTTTTGAGAATTACAAAACGATATATTACATTTCGGACACTGAAGGAAGTGATGAGCAGGGTGATGGAACTACAGAGAAGCCATGGAAGTCTATATCCCATGCCTTAAACCAAATCACTAATGCTGGCTCGGATAATAGACACGCATTATTTGTTGCAGCTTCCGATTATTCTCAAACGCCAATTGCAATGAAACCCTATATTGATCTTTACGGCGGATTTGAACCTGTAAATTGGCAGCGCGATGTGGCAAAAAATAGCACCGTACTGACAGGCGGCAAAAAGCGCCGTGTTATCATCGGTGCTGATAACTCAAGGTTGGATGGATTTGTGATTAGAGAAGGCGTGGTACGCGGAAAAGGAGCCGGAATATTATGTGACCAAACATCCCCACAAATCACGAACTGTGTATTTACGAAAAATAAAACGCTCAAACCCATTCCCTGGAATCCGAAATACTGGCACGAGATGGCACACGACGGCGGAGCGATTCATTGTGAGAATGGAGCCTCTCCGGTGATAGTGCATAATTTGTTTGTTAATAATTATACCGAAATCGGACGTGGCGCCGCTATTTCGTTTTACAAAAAGTGTGGCGGCAGGATTTCGAATAATGTCTTTTTGAGCAATATCAGTGGCTTGGAAGATACGGATCGCAGCAGCGACGGCGGCGCAATTTCTATCTTTGATCGCTGTGATCCGATGATTGAGAATAATGTGCTGTTAAATAATAAAGCAATTAATGATAACGATGGTGGCGCTGTTTTTGTTGCACTGTGGTCATCTCCGAAAATAATTGGGAATGTTTTTGTTGCAAGTGAATCTGAAGATGATGCCGGCGCGCTATTTATCGGCGGACAGGAGCACCGATACGATAGTCCGTTTGATCCTCTGCCACCGGAAGAAGAATTTTTTGTATCAATCCGTGGGAATCGGTTTTTCGGTAATCGAAATCCTTCGATGAATTCGGGCGCCATGAGATTCACGATGGAGAGTCGTGGTGAGTTTGTGAATAACGTTGTTGCGCATAATACCGGTATTTATTTTCAACGCTGTGAAGTCAAAATCATCAACAATACGATTTTTGATGATTTTCTGTTTGTCGAAACCAAGGAAGGGTTAAAGCCCAGTTTAATTCAAAATAATATCATCTGGGCAAGTTTCGATCTTCAGTTGCCAGTGAAGGTTCAGTATTGTGTGTTGAAAGAAAATCACACAGGCGAGGGAAATATTTTTGAATTTCCATCGATCGAATCCAATTGGCTGGAAATAGACGCTATATCGGCAAATTACTCAAGGAGCACATTATTAACAGAAATATTGGTGAGTGATTCTGATTTTCCAAAGAATGGTTTAACGAATCGTGTTTTAAAAGCCGGAGATCGTTGGGGTGTAATTCACTCGAATAATGAGAATAGTCTTTTGGTCTGGGGAGATTTTTCGGATTTTATTTCACTTAAAATTTTACCAACTTATCATTTAGCAGAACGTTCTGTGTGTATCGACGCCGGTATTGGAGAAAACGCTCCGGAAAAAGATTTGGAAGGTGATCTCCGACCTGAAGGTAGTCAGGTTGACATCGGCGCTGATGAATTTGTGGGAAATTAGAATGCTCTTTTTTTCTGGTATTTCCTTGAATGACTTGACAATTTACATATTTTTCATTATGTTATAAGTCATTTTTAGATTATGAAACGAGAAATGAAAAATTACTTTTGAAGTGCCAAACTATGTCAAAACAAAATAGAAGAGATTTTTTGAAAACTGTCGCTGTGACATCGGCGTACTCGGTTTTACCATTGAGCCTCTCATGTAACGCGAAAAAGAAACGACCAAATGTGGTTCTCATTATGGTTGATGACATGGGACGGGAAGTACTTGGATGTTATGGTGGAACATCATACCAGACGCCCAACATCGACAAATTAGCGGAGACCGGGGTCAAATTCACCCACTGTTACAGCACGCCAAAATGTTCACCTTCGCGAGTCACGATTATGACCGGACGTTATCTCTATCGCACCACAGAAGAATGGGGACACATCCCACCGGATGAAAAGACATTCGGGCACGTTCTCAAAAATGGTGGATACGCAACCGTACTTGCCGGAAAATGGCAGATGAGTCTGTTAAAATCGGATCCCTTGCACATCAAAAAGATGGGATTTGAACAGAATTGCTGTTTTGGATGGCACGAGGGACCCCGCTATTACGAGCCACTGATCTGGCAGAATGGCAATATTCGGGAGGATGTAAAAGATCGTTTTGGTCCGGATGTCTATTGTGATTTTTTGATCGATTTTATGAAAAGGAATAAGGATAAATCCTTTTTGGCGTATTATCCAATGGCGCTGGCTCATGACATCAGCAATGATATGGAATCGCCGCCGCCAACGGGACCAAACGGAAGATATTCGACCTACAAAGAGTTAGTGGAATATATGGACAAGTTGGTGGGACGAATTGTCCGGGCTCTCGAAACATTAGGATTACGGGAAAATACCTTAATTTTATTTACATCTGACAATGGGACGCCGAAACAATTCATCACCAGTGTCGAAGATGGACAATATATTCGAACACCGATTATTTCCAAAATGGGCGATAAAACTGTTGTTGGTGGTAAAGGTGAATTAACTGACGCCGGCACGAACGTCCCCCTAATCGTGAACTGGCCCGGTATTTCTCCCTCCGGAACCATCTGTTCTGACTTGATCGATTTTACAGACTTTATGCCGACATTAGCGGAGCTCGGAAAAGCGGAATTGCCACAAAACGTGAAAATAGATGGCCGGAGTTTTCTGCCTCAAATCCGAGGCGAGACTGGAGATCCAAGAGATTGGGTTTACAATCAATGGGAAGGTGATGCCTGGATTCGAAACAAGCGTTGGAAACTTTATAAAAATGGTGATCTGTTTGATATGGAAAACGATCCCTTTGAAAAAACGCCGATTAAACCAAGTGATGACACCGATGATTCAGCGGCAGCCCGTAAGTTGTTATATCGTTATGTAAGAGAATTGAAACCGAAAAATTTTCCAATTCTAAATATGAATTAAAGTAAATCGTTAAACTAATTAAATGTATTGAAGGAGGACGTATGCGACACATTAGGACATTGTTCATATTGACGCTTATTATTGCTGTGATGATTGGTTGCAATAAACCACAGGAACAAACAGCACAAACAGCAATAGATTATGAGCCACAGCGAATTAACAAATGTATTGAATTGTTTGAAAATGGGCAACCTGTTTATTACAAATGGGTAAATGGCGGTTATGAAGAAGGGCTTGAATTAGCGCAAACCTGGGCAGATTATCTGGTTTACGATATGGAGCATAAGGCGCTGGATTTTTATCGGCTGCGTGAATTTATGAGAGGGCTGGTTGAAGGTGGTCCGACGCCGAGTGGTCATCGTACTCCTGCAGTTATCGTCAATCTTCCGGTACTGGGTTTGACAGAAGACATATTTTTAGGCGGCAGTTGGATGGTTCAACAGGCATTGGCACAGGGAGTTCACGGTGTTCATTTGTGCAAAGCGCGTGATCCTGAAGCTGTGAAGCGTTTTGTACAGGCAGCCAGATACCCGATTCACAAGCAGGGAATCGAAGTTGTCGGCGAAGGTGTTCGCGGATGGGGTAGCCACAAATATCCGGCATGGGTTTGGGGCGTCGATGAAGAAGAATATCTGAAATTAGCCGATCCCTGGCCGCTGAATCCGGACGGCGAATTGATGCTTGGTTTGAAATTGGAAGATCAGATCGCATTGGCGAATGCAGAAATTAGTTTGAAAGTGCCCGGAATTACCTTTTCCGAACATGGTCCGCGAGACATGGGATTGAGCTACGGTTACCTCGAAGGACGCGCTGATCCTCCGGTACCAAAGGAAGTCGAAGCCGCTGGTGAACGTGTGTTGAAACTCTGCAAAAAGAATGGCATTTTTTTCCTGGATAATGTTCTGCCAGATAATGTGAAAAAACGAATTGATAAAGGCGTGATGATCGGGGCTGGCAGCAACCAGGAAGCTGCAGAAGTGGGCAGAAAATACACCAATCGAAAGATGCCGTGGTAAAGACACCGATCAAATAACCAACTAAATCAGTGTATTTTCAATGGATCAATTACGGTAAATGAAACAGAACAATCTGTTGATTTTTTGACGTTGAATTGGGAAATATAACCAATTTTAAAATAATTAGGGATTAAATATGGCTCAGGGTTTGTTTGATATTCGCGGTAAGGTAGCTCTAATAACAGGATCCAGTCAGGGAATTGGGTTTGTTCTGGCAAAAGGACTTGCCGAGGCTGGGTGCACTGTTATTATTAATGGGCGTAACAAATCAAAGGCAGAAAAGGCAGTCAGTTCCTTAAAAGAAATGGGTCACCAGGTGTTTTATTCTATCTTTGATGTGTCTGATGAGAAAGCAGTGGAAGATCAGATTAAAAAGATTCAAATAACTGTCGGTTCAATCGACATTTTAATTAACAACGCCGGGATCCAAATTCGAAATCCGTTGGAAAAATTTGAACTTTCCGATTGGCAACAATTGATGAATGTTAATTTAACCGGCGTATTTGTGACTTCGAAAGCTGTTGTTCAAAAAATGATCGAGCGAAAAAAAGGAAAAATTATCAATATTTGTTCGATACAAAGCGAATTAGCCCGACCGACAATTGCGCCGTACACCGCTTCCAAAGGCGGCATCCGAAATCTAACCAAAGGTATGGCAACAGATTGGGGAAAATATAATATTCAGATAAACGGAATCGCGCCTGGATATTTTAAAACGGCGATGACCAAAAAACTCTACGAAGATAAAGAGTTTGACGCCTGGCTGCGCTCAAGAACTCCGGCAAATCGGTGGGGTTTGCCGGAAGAACTGATTGGTGCGGCAGTATTTTTATCTTCTCCAGCATCGGATTATATTAATGGGAATATTATTTATGTGGATGGTGGGATGTTAAGTTGTGTATGAGTTAAGAAATATTACTTATAACTCTCCATATATTCAAAAAGTACGCTTAACATGATTGGATAAAGTAATAAGGGTACTTATTTTCCATTTTCACAAAATATTGGGAATGTTGCAAAATAATCGATTAATCAATGTTTAAAATGAAACAATCAACCCAAGTTTGAAGTTAAATTTTCTGTAATAGTGTTGTAAATTTCAATAAATTGTTAATATAGCTTAAGGACAAAAAAATGAACGGAGAAATTGTTAAAACAAGTATTTTAACTTATGAGTACAAAAAGGATTTAAAGCAATATGATGAACACGTAACAGATTATGGATCTGTTTGCATTTCCTTTGAAGAATTTCCAGAAAATTTTACAGATGTGGGAGAATTTAAAAAAATATTTATTTTAAGTCTTGATAATGATTCTACCGTTAAAAAATCGGATATTGTTGAATTGCATGGAAAGAAAATGCTGATGGCATTTATCAAAGAGGAAAATGACAAGTTCATGTACGCGAAGTTTTTATCAACGAAAAATTATCATCTTCGTCCGGGAGAGATTATCATCGAAGTCAGTATCGGTACAAATGATAAAAATTATGCTCAAAGAGAGATCAAGAAATTATATAATAAAGAAATTGAGTGGGAATAAAAAATTCATTGCTACTACGATGTCCGCCACCGAAAAGAATTATTTTTAAAATGGCCCTGTATTATTATGCAGGGCCATTTTATTATCTACTGACATTTTTGAGAAACTCTTTACTTAATTGGGATCGAAAATTTCACATAGACAACGTTAGGCGCTGCCTCAAAGAGACCAATCACTTTCATTGTATTTAAAAAATAATTTACGGAGTTTAAAAGAAATACTTGGCTGAACTGCCAGGCATTGGGGTAAAAGCTGTCCAAGCGAAACTTAACAATTAGAAATTTTAATACGATTAGCAACTCTAAAAAAAGTTGTAGCAGTCTTTTTATCATTTTATGATCCCGAAAATAAAAAAACCCCGGCCGAAATTAGCCAGGGTTTTTTCAAACTTGTCACCAAATTATATCTTGGTTACTTTGGTTGCCTGTAAGCCTTTAGGGCCTTGTTCTACTTCAAACTCAACCTGATCGTTTTCATCCAATGATTTATAACCATTACCATCAATATTGTTGTAATGGACAAATACATCATCACCTTTTTCTCGGCTGATGAAACCATAACCTTTTGAGCCGTTGAACCACTTGACAGTTCCTTTTTCCATTTAACTTTTCCTTATTAAAAAAATATGTGTTACGTACATCTCTGTTTTCAGCCTGTCAATAAAAAAAATCGCTTTGAATAGACTTTGTACCATTCTCCACGATTTCTTAAAGTTTTACTAGTGTTTATCTAAAAAAACTGTTATCACTTAAAACGAAAAAGCAGGTAAAACAGGGTACAATTATTTAACGATCTAATATACGGTGCAGAAAATTAAAAAGCAACACATATTTTATAAATAATGAGAATATAGTAAAAAATGATAACATATAAAAAACGTCTTCAAGAAGTTGTTTCGTAAATGTCTGCTTTCGTACGCCCGCCGCGACTCGAACGCGGAACCTATCCGCCAGATGGGGGATTGCTCTATAGTGTTGGGCTATAGATAGCTATCTAATCAGATTGATTAGTGGGGGCAATTGTAGGATATGTTTCGTACGCCCGCCGCGACTCGAACGCGGAACCTATCCGCCAGATGGCGGATTGCTCTATAGTGTTGGGCTATAGATAGCTATCTAATCAGATTGATTAGTGGGGGCAATTGTAGGATATGTTTCGTACGCCCGCCGCGACTCGAACGCGGAACCTACGGATTAGAAGTCCGTTGCTCTATCCGATTGAGCTACGGGCGCATAATCAAAAAGCTAATATAAAAAAATTAGGTTTGATAGTCAAGAAAAATTTAATGTTTTAGTCGATCTTGATGGGTTTTAAATAAGAAGATCGTATCGTAATTTATTAGAAAATATTGGTCAGTGAATTCACTAATCGGGTAGCGACTGGAAATAGTTATCTGTACAAATTATGAGTGTGTTTTAGGATGCGATTATTTGCAAAATATGTCCACGATTTTTTTCAAACTACCCTCTGTGCTATCTACTGCGCTGGGATCAAGATCGCCCTTTTTTGTTTTACGGAGTTTGTTTTTTAAATGTAAGTACATTCCCCGGTTTTCGATGGCAATTGACAATTGATTTGAAAAAATTTCTAAAGTCTGAATGACTTCTCGCGTAGGAACAAGACAATCATCAGGATCATCAACCATGATAAAACCGATTATTTTATGATGCTTTTCATATATTGGGATTATTAGTAATTTCCACCATTGCCAAAGACGTGGATCATCGTGCTCTGTTTTGGTATCGTAATAGATGTCCTTAATTTTTCTCAAAGCAGGTTCGGGTTTGTTCACAAAATATGATTTTCCTGTCCGATACTCATTTCTTAAAACGGTTTGAATCTGTTCTATGGGTATAAAGAGTTCGTTTAATTGAACGCTTTTTATCCGGTCATCACAGGCGACAGATTTTATTGCAAGCTGGTTGTTTTGAAATTTTATCAAACCCAGAATGACGAGTCGGAAATTCAAGGAAAATTTTATTGCCCAGGCGCTTTCCCTTAAAATTTCGCCGCCTGGCATGTCCAATTTAAAAATATTTCCGGTAACAAGAAGGCGCTTCAGGCGACGATTTCGTTTTTCAATTGATGAATAGCGGTAGAAATTTTCAATGGCAATTGCTGTTAAATCACTAAAAAGCTCAAAATTATGAAAAGTCTCTCGGGACGGTGCAACCTGCCTGGCTGGTTCATCTAACGAAATGTAGCCAAAGGTTTTCCGGTGTTGGTCGGTCAGATTCAGAATCACAACATTGTTTGGATGCCAGTTGTTGTTATCGTCACGTCTTTGCAGGCGTCTTTCTTCAAATGAGAGAGGTTTTGAACGGTCATTTTGAATTTCTTGATTATGATAAATAACGCGGACTTTATACTGGTTCGAGAATATTTTTTGAATGATGTTTTGCGGAACCTCTGATATGTTTTTTCCGTTTGCTGATCCGTTTGTATAGCCGACCATGATTTGTTTGATAAACATTTTGCGACGCCGGTCAAGCAGAGCCAATGTTGCCCGCTTAAAACGAAAAAGTTGACACGAAGTCTGAACGATTTTTTCGAGCAAATGATTCAAAGAGGAGTCATAGCTAAAGTGGATCAGGTTAGTCATTTCCCGGATCATTCGGGTTTGATCAAAATGTCCGTTCGATTTTGTCAAACTATTGGTATCTGTGTTTTCAGATTTAAATTTGATCCACCCTTTATAATTCATAATTTCGTTATTGATATTTCTGGTGGGTATAATCGAAATTTCGATAGGCTCATTATGTCCATATTTTCCGATGATATAGGTATGAAAAGCTTCCGCCTCATATCCTGAATCCAAAGCAGCTAACCATTTGTAATATCGATGGATATCGTCAGGAAGTATCAAATCTTCCAGGTTCAGTTCAAAAAGTTCCTTTTCCTGAAAATTCAATTTCGTTTTGAGCTTTTCATTGATATTAATAACTTTGCCTTTGCGATTCAAAACACAGTAACCATAATCATTTTTGTTTTTTGAGTTTTGTGATGATGAAAATGTCGGATCTTTCAATTCAAACACCTCAATTTTGTTGCCGCTTTTTTTGTCACGGTGTTTTTTTAAAATTTGATGCACATCTTCAGCCAGAGAATCTAAATGTCCTCTCTTTTTAACAAAGTAAGCGAATGCCCCGTTCTGAACAAAATCAAATCCGGAATCTTCATCACCTTCGTCAACTAACATGACAACAGGTATGTCAAATCCTGATGTAACAATTCGGGACAACATCTCGCTGCTTCGGGCTCCTTCTATATCATTGCCAAGCAGCACAAGATGGTAATGCTTTTCCAATAATTTTTCGAAACATTCATCCGAGGAAGTCGCAATATCAACACTATACGTTTCATTTTTATGTAAACAAAGCCGCTCGCGAGCAATGTCAAGGTAGGACAGATTATTATCTGCCAATAGAAGATTGGTACTTTTCATATCAACCTGCCTGTTTTATCAAATCAAACATTCGAAAATAAACAAACAGGAACAACTCACTTGCCAATCCGTTGCTACTTTTATAACAAAATAAAAGCATTTAAATCAAACAATAAGCTGTGTAAGTAATTAATTTATTTATAAATATCCATCCTGTATGCGTAACTTATAGTACTGCATTAAATTAAGCAAAATTAATATCAATGTCAAGAAAAAAAATCACGAATTTTAAATCAATATAATGATTGTGATTACACCGGATTCGGAATGTCGATAAACTCACAGTTCACTTTGAACCGCTGCGCTATTTTGGCACTCAGTTCCTGTACGCCAAATTTTTCCGTATTATAGTGTCCGGCGTTAATGTAATTTAATCCGACCTCTTCCAATTCCCTGACAATATTTTCCTTGATATCGCCACCGATAAACGTGTCTGCGTTTTTTTCCAGTGCCAGTTGATAATACCTTGAGCTGCCACCGCTCATGACTAAAATATTTTTTACCGAATTTGTTCCCGAGGAAAAGACCTGTGCTTCGGTTTCTAATTTTTGATTGACCAGATCAACAAACTGGTTGAATTGAATAGGTTGACCTAATTTCCCTAAAAATCCGACCTCGACCGGTTCAATGGGAGTAATGTTGAGCTGCTTCATGATTTGGGCGTTATTGCCAATATCAGGATGAGCGTCCAGAGGGAGATGGTAGCCTAACAAATTAATATCATTTTTTAAAAGCAATGCTACCCGTTCACGAAAAATGCCAGTCAAAGCAAAGGGAGACGGATCACTTTTCCAAAAGAGCCCGTGATGGACGATGATCATATCCGCCTTTCTGGATAACGCATCAGTGAATAACCGCTGGCTGGCACTGACTCCAAAAATAATGTTTTGAATCTCAGACTTGCCTTCGATCTGCAAACCGTTTACACAATAATCATCGAATTCGTCCACATTTAAAAGCTCGTGAATATAATCGATAATCTCATCTCGTTTTACCATCTATTCCTCCCAGTAATTCACTGAATAAACTTCGGTTAACGGTTTGCGTTTTTTGCTGCCGGCGACTGTTTTTGCAATTGTGCCTACGAATCCTTCGGATTTTGCCGGATAGCCCAAAGGGGACAAGGCAACAATTCGAATATGCGCCGGAATTTTTAGCAGCTCTTTGATTTTATCTTCTTGAAATGAACCCATCCAGCACGTTCCCAGTCCTAATGCAGTTGCTGCCAGAACGAGGTTCTCCATGGCAATGGCAACATCCACGAGGTAGTAGGGTTGATTATCACGCTTACCGCTTTTTTCAGGATCACCGCACGCTAAAATTAATGCATACTCCTTTCCCAACCATGACTGGTTGAATGAACCGGTGCACCGAATAATTTCCTTTTTAATTTTGGGATCAGTTATAACGATAAATTTCCAGCATTGCCCGTTTCGCCACGAAGGCGCTGACTGAGCAGCCGTGATAATTTTTTCAATTTTTTCATTTTCCACCGGTTTGTCAATGTATTTTCGCACGCTCTTCCGCTGTTGAATGGTTTCAAAAATATCCATGAATTTCCCCTTTACAAATATTCTAATTTTACAAGTTCATATTCCTGTGTGCCCAGACCGATTTTTTCCCCGTGTTCGATTTGAATATTCGGGTTAATGGACGGATAGGAAAAACTGGTGAGCGATTTTCCGGAATGCTGCTCGATCAAATCTAACGTCGCTTTATCAATCGCAACCGGATCCCTGCTGGCGATAATTCCGATATCCTCGATTGCCGGCTTTTGCTTTTTGTTCAGACAATCACAGTCTTTGGTTATGTTTGTCAGGAAACTTAAATAGCATGTTTTATCTGCTTTGTTTTTTATGGCACCGAGCGCATGTTCTGCCATTTTTCGTTGTAAATTTTCGCTCGATGTTTGCCAGTTATACCGAACCGCACCGAAGCGGCAGACTGTTAAACATTCGCCGCAGCCGACACATAATTTTTCATTAATTACAGCCACATCGCCATTCATTGAAATTGCGTTTTCAGGGCACCAAAAAAGACAATCACCACATCCGGTGCAGTGGTTGACTTCGATCCATGGTTTAACCGACGAATGCTGACGTAACTTCCCTTTGCGGCTGGCTAAACCCATGCCCAGATTTTTAATGGTGCCGCCTAAACCACTGGCCATGTGTCCGGTAATGTGCGTCGCACAAATCATCGCATTGGCAACAACAGCTTCGGTTGCGATGGACACCTTATCAAACAGTTGACCGTTAATTTCAACTTCGGTTTCATTGCCGCCACGCAGACCATCGGCAATGATCACTGGTGCCCCGGCTCGTCTGTAAGTAAAACCATGTTTATCCGCCAAACGAAGGTGGTTTACCGCATCCGAACGTTTGCTGCGGTAAAGCACACAGGTGTCGGTATAAAATGGCAGAGCGCCTTTTTTGGTCAGTGTTTTGATAATCAGACTAAAATAATCCGGCGAAATATGCGTGTCATTTCCTTCCTCGCCAAAATGGATTTTGATGGCGATCTCATCTTTTTCTGAAAAACAGCGCCAGAAATCGCCTTTATCAAAAAGTGCCTGAATTTTTCTGTGAATTGTTTTCAAATCATCTGTTACCTTGGATGGTACGAAATATACTTTTGCAGACATAGCATCACTCCAATTCATTTTTATTTATTAATTTCCAATCTTTTCGATCCGGAATGTTATTCATCTCCGGCACAATAATTTTGCTTTCACCATTCTCCTTTAATATAATCCGACTTCTGAGATAATGATCCATTTTGTATTCAATTTGAGCGGTCTTATTTTTAAAATTGAATTCCGCCCTCGGACTATCTTGGTTAAAATGTTCGTACAAATCATCAATCCGATTGATCCAGTAATCGTATCCCATTGCTGCCAATCGCTTGCCTTCAATTTCAGCACAATTTTTATCATTAAATCTCCCGGCACGAATCCGAAATCCTGAATGATTTTTGGTTTGGTACCGAATCATTCTGGCATCGATTCCATGTTTTGTCAGTTCACGAATTTTTTCAACAGCTTCAGCGGAGTCCTCGACAAAGGCAACTTGCAATTCGTATTTTGGAAAGGATAGATCGATTTCCTGACACCACTTCAGAATATTAAAGTCATCAAGTTTGATATCTTCACTCGAGTCCAATGTTCTCAAAAATAATCCATTATCGGTTAAACACACATACTGCCTATTTCCCAACCACGCAATTGAATAGGTCCGAAATTTTTCAATCAGCTCCATGTTGCCCTGATTAACATTGAAAAGATAAGTTCTATTCGAATCGTTCTCGAACACCGAAACAAGGGCAAATTCTCTCTCCGGATTCAAGCTCAGCAACCGTGGTCGACAGTCATCAATTAACACCTTCCGTTGGTGATTTGTATTATCCCGAAAGATAAATTCATAATCACTCTGATTCGAAGTTTTTAATTTGGGTTGAAATCCAAACTCGATTTCCCGAACTTTGTGAAAAAGGTTATTTCGGTTGATTGCATTGTCCATTTTCAGATTAAACGAATCCTCTTTAATCCATTTCTCTAATTTTTTAATTGAAATCGGCTGAATCCACTCCGGCAATGTTTTTGGAAGATCAATTTCAAAACAATGGGTATTTGTTTCGCCGGAAATCGCATTGAATTCATTTAAGTAAATAACGTTTTGTTTTTCAAGAAATCCAAAATGATGAATATACCAGGTTGCAGCCGGTTTCCTGAACAAAAGTTGCACGGTATTAAATGGATTTTCTAATTTCATTAAATACAAACCATACATGCTGGAAAAAAGCAAAAATTTCTGATCCCTTGAAATCACAAATTGTTCAGGAGTTGGGTTGATACAAAACAACTGCTCTGTGTTCATATTTTTGACAAGGATATTCGGCCAAATTTTAACCGGATTCGCCTCGTCAAGCAGCAGACAGCGAAAAGCGAATTGATCGCCATCCGGCGACCAGCGGAGTTGGTCGTAACGTGTAAATTGTACAAACACACCCTGTGCAAAAATAACACCCTGAAAACATAAGAGAAAAACAATTATCAATGCGAGACGATATTTTATCATTTTAATTCCCATATCGAATAAAAAAATACTAAACAATTGATTTGAACATTATTTCCGAAGCGCGGTTTTTGTAAAAAAAATGCACTGTGGAAGCCAAAATTATCTACGGTGAAAAATGGAATATTATTTATGAATACCTTCATGTTATTCGAAAATCTTTTAATTCGAATCGGTAAATTTATTTTCAATTACGAGGCAATATGCCGTAGAAAAGGAAATCAACCAATTCTTCCCTAAGTTGCTCTGGTGTATCGTAAAGCCGGATTAGCTTCTTGTTTTTCAACATATCCGTAATGTGGTTTAAAAAATAATGGATAAATTCCAACTTGATGTCTTTGCGGATATCGCCTCTTTGCTGTGCCCGACGATAATCGTTTAAAATCAATTCACTGATTTCGGCTGTCTTTTCATCAATTAATTTTTTTAGTTCCGGCTCGCTGCGAAGATTCCACTCATCAAAAAAATTTTGACACATTTTGTCAATTTGATTCATTTTCATTCTGATAATTTGTTTAATCTTTTCCCGGTAGGGAATATCCTGATTCATGATTTGAAAATACCGCGCTTTGGAATCTTCAAAAATTTGGTTGATCATGTACTCAGCCAATTCCATCTTGTTTTTGAAGTGTTTGTAAAATGTCATTTTACTCACTCCGGCTTCACGGCAAATCTCTTCAACAGTGATACGCTTTATGCCGAAACGAAAAAACAATTCGCTGGCTGTTTGAACAATAGATTGAAATTTTTTGTTTTTATCGTTTTCCATTAAGGTTTACGTGTCTGTGTTAATTATACGATATTGGTTTATTATTACAAATAACGTAAGCTATGATACAAAATCGTTTACTTAAAGTCAAGAATAATTTTAATTATATTTAAAAGATTTCAAATTAATTGCTTGTATCATTTACAAAAATTATTTGCATTTATTGTTTAATTTTAGTAATTTAATCTCTACTAAAAATTAGGATTCCGATGAAAATTTATATCTATTCAGATACTTCATTTAAACGATGTGTGGGCGTAAATTCTGAACAGATGACAGACGTTATCGAGCGAATTAGTGCTACAACAGACACTGATGGTCTGATCAATTCGATTTACCTGATTAATCAAAATTCCATGAGCGGCGGAATCGCTTATGTGCGGAACTGGCGGTCACCTGCTCAATTCGTTAGCTCAAGAGGACGATGGAAGTTCACAAAAAAATTCCCGTTACCGGACGACTTACCCGATCAATTTAAGTTAATACGTTTGTTATTTGGTCTTAAGAAATTAACATATCCGCTGCAACAGCAAGATTGCTATGGTTGGGATCTGCATTATCAATCTTTTTTGGACCATTTCGCTTTTTTATTCGCGCATGAACTCCACCATTTTCGCCGTTACCATTTGAACATGCACGAACGGGAGGGTGAAAATTCTGCAAATAAATGGGCGATCAGTACAGTTAAAGAATTTGGTTTCAAAGTTGAAGGGAGCAAAGTTAAAAATAATCGTAAAAAGCAGAATCGGCGAGGCAAATGGACGACGACACGGCTCTTTGAAAATTACAAGAAATTCCATGATTTGGATGCCGGAGATAAGTTGATTATCAAATACGACCCCAGTGGTCGATATCAGAATCAAGTGGCGTCCGTGATTCGTCCGATCCGGAAGAATTCGCGTCGCATTGTTGTTAAAACAAAGGATGGAAAAAATTGGCGTTGGCCTATGGATTGGGTCTCGCGACTAAACTAATTACTGACACGGGAGGAGAACATGGCAAAAGAACAGACCCTCATTAACCTGTTTCTGGATAGTGTTGAAAAATTTCCGAATAATACTCTGTTGTGGGAAAAACAAGGCGGGGAATATAAATCGACAACTTACAGCGAAGCAAAGGAAGTTGTTGAGAAAGTCGCTGCTGGATTGATGTCGTTGGGATTAAAACCGGGTGAGCGAGTTGTTTTATTATCTGAAGCCCGCAATGACTGGGTATTTTCAGAGTTGGGTATTTTGTATTGTGGCGCGATTGATGTGCCGTTATCTGTGAAATTAAAAGAAGACCGTGAAATTGAATTTCGTTTGAGTCACTCGCAAACAAGGTTTGCCGTTGTTTCTGACAGGCAGCTTGAAAAAATATTGAGGGTGAAAAAAAATCTCCCCAATCTCGAGAAAGTGATTACGTTGGATGGCATCACAGTGGATGATGCGGATCTAATCACAATGGAGCAAATCAGAAAAATGGGGGAGACGTTCTTAGCTGAAAAAAGAGATCAGTTTGAGGAACGATATCAATCGGTCACAGAGCAGGATCCGGCAAATATTTGTTACACATCCGGTACCACAGCAGATCCCAAAGGAATCGTGTTAACTCATCGCAATTACACAGCGAATGTGGAGCAGGCTCAGGGGTTGTATAAAATTCCGGAAGAGTTTACATCGCTGCTGATTTTGCCCTGGGATCACGCGTTTGCGCATACCGCGGGGATTTACACGCTGATGAAAAATGGTGCCAGTATGGCTTCAGTGGAATTAGGTAAAAATATTGTCGAAACCACAAAGAATATCGGTAAAAATATCAAAGAAATCAGAGCCCACTTTCTGCTCAGTGTGCCCGCGCTTTCTTCCAATTTTCAGAAAAATATCGAAAAAGAAATCAGAGCAAAGGGTGATAAAGTCTGGAATCTGTTCCAACGCGGATTAAAAGTCGCCTATACCTATCAGGGAGATGGGTTTCGAAATCGGCGTTGGCACGGTAATCTGTTACTGGCGCCGCTGTATTTTTTGTTTGATAAAATTATCTTCAAAAAAATCAGACAGGGCTTTGGCGGGCGATTACAATTTTTTGTCGGCGGAGGCGCACTATTGGACATTGATTATCAGCGGTTTTTTACCGCGATTGGCACTCCCATTTACCAGGGCTATGGATTAACTGAAGCAGCTCCGATTATTTCGGCGAACTGTCCCGGAGCACAGAAAATGGGGTCGTCGGGTAAGCTGGTCCCTGATTTGGAGATTAAGATTAAAGACGACAATGACAATGAAATGCCTGTTGGCGAAAAAGGGGAGATCGTCGTAAAAGGCGAGAACGTGATGAAGGAATATTGGAAGAATCCTGAAGCAACTCAAAAGACCATAAAGGATGGTTGGCTTTACACTGGTGATATGGGATATATGGATGAGGATGGCTATCTTTTTGTACTGGGACGTTACAAAAGCCTGCTGATTTCAAATGACGGCGAAAAGTTCAGCCCGGAAGGCATCGAAGAAGGTTTGATCAGTCATTCGCCTTTTATCGATCAGGCTATGCTTTACAACAATCAAAATCCATATACCATCGCCTTCATCGTACCCAATTTTAAAAACGTGATGGATTACATGAAAAAAAACGGCATTGATAAATCGACGGAGAGTGGTCAAAAAGCAATTATCCAACTGTTTGTTGATGAAATTAACCGATACAAAACTGATCCGAAGTCTCAAAATATGTTTCCGGTGAAATGGATCCCTGCTAGTTTTGCAATTTTGGGAACATCCTTTACTGAAGAGAACGGATTCATTAATTCAACTTTGAAAATGGTGCGCTGGAAAATCAGCGAGTTTTATCAGGAACGAATTGAATATATGTACACGCCGGAAGGGAAAGATGTTTTTAATCATCAGAACATGAAAATTGTCAGCCGATTTGGTGAATAATGCAGAATTTGGAATCGGAGTGAGCAGATTGAAATTAACAGAGATTGAACGTGTAGCCTACTGGAGGATTTATGAAATTGCCAAAGATTGAGCTTTATACGAAAATACTGATTGGATTGATACTGGGAGTTGTTTTTGGAGTTATTGCAAATAAATTAGGTATCGTTCCCATTTTCACAACTTATATAAAACCGTTTGGGAATGCGTTTATCCGTTTAATAAGCATGATTGTCGTGCCATTGGTTTTCGCCTCATTATTGGTGGGAACTGCCAGTTTAAATGATATCCGCAAGTTAGGCCGGATCGGTGGAAAAACAATTGCCTTTTATTTATTCACGACAGCGGTTGCGATAATTATTGGTTTAACATCAGCAAATATCTTTAAACCAGGATCCGGCTTGAATAAGGAAACGCAGGCGATGTTGTTAGAAAACTACGCCGAAGACGCAGCGGATAAAATTGACACTGCATTAAAAAAACCGAGTTTGGGAGAAACGCTGATCGATATTATTCCGAAAAATCCAATGGAATCATTAACAAACGGAGAGATGTTGCAAATCATATTCTTTGCCCTGCTGTTAGGTATTGCGCTTACGATGATCCCACCGGGGCGCGCTAAACCTGTCATAAGCTTTTTTGAGGGGATAAACGATGCAATGATTAAAATGGTGCACATTATCATGGAGTTTGCACCCTATGGGGTTTTCGCTTTAATTGCGTCAATTATTGGAGAGTTCGGTTTGGATATATTGGCGCCGTTATTAAAGTATTCAGTGATTGTGATTTTCGGACTGTTCCTTCACATGATTTTAACCTATAGCGCTGCTTTAAAATTGCTGACCAAAGTAAAAGTAATCGATTTCTTCCGGGGTGTGCGTCAGGCACAAATCATTGCCTTTAGCTCCAGCTCAAGTTCTGCGACGCTGCCCGTTACCATGGAATGCGCCGAAGAAAACATCGGAGTCTCTAAAGAAGTCTCCAGCTTTGTTCTTCCGCTTGGTGCCACTATTAACATGGACGGCACGGCGCTTTATCAGGGCGTGGCTGCTGTGTTTATCGCCCAGGTTTTCGGAATGGACTTAACCATCGGTCAGCAGTTAACCGTTGTTCTGACAGCAACACTGGCATCCATCGGCGCTGCCGGTGTTCCGGGCGTGGGAATGATTATGCTGACAATGGTGTTGAAACAGATTGATGTTCCGCTGGAGGGAATCGCACTCATTCTTGGCGTGGACCGAATTCTCGATATGTGCCGAACGATCATTAATATCACAGGTGATGCAACCTGTGCCACTGTGGTGGCTTCATCCGAAGGTCAATTGCTTCCCCCGGTTAAGCTGTAAAAGTGTATCGACTTATTATCGAGGTTTACATGTTATTCAGAGCATACTCCATAAAAAAAGTCTTTGATTATTTCGATCCAGAACAAAGACTTTGGGAACAGAAGTTGTTTGATAAATTTTACATCCACCGGGATAGATTTCCCTGGGAGGAAGATTACGGAACAACTTACCTTGGCGATGACGAATCACCGGTTTACGAAATGTCCCGAATTTTAAAAGGTTCGAAATTGTATCCAAAATTGCTGTTGACTGGTCCGCAAGGTTGTGGTAAAGCCACTGAATTAGCAAAGTTGAGAAAACTGGTTGAAAATAAATTCCATATTTTTTTGTTTTCTGCAAAGTCAATGACAATGGATTATAAATTAAAACCGGAGTTTGTACCGGGTAAGATTATCCTCGAAATGGAAGATAAAATAAAACAAAAAGACAAATCATTTTATTCCAAAAATGTCGAACCTCTAACTAAACGGATAAGAGGATGGGAAACCAGAGAAGCTGAAGTCGATACGGAAAACAAAAAATTAGCAGACAGTTTTGTGGACAGATTTACTAAATTTGAAGAACCCGTCACTGGCAAATTGACGAGCATTTCCAAATTGTCCGCGAAACCGACAGCTTTTGAAACAATCAGCACAGTAAATAAAACAGCGAAAAAACTGGAGCAAAATAAATGGTGGCAATTTTGGAAACGGAAAAAGAGAGTATTGGTACTCATTGCGGATATGGAAAAATTGGATCCTGAAAGTGCAAAAAATATCTTTATTACATCCTATTTATCTTTACAAAAAATAGAATGCGCGGCTGTTTTTACCATTCCGATCACCTTAACACATGGTAAAAATTATGAGCTTTTGAGTCGGAATTTTTTAAAAATTTATTACTTGAATAATTTTACCATCCGCGATAGGGGTGGGAATGACATCCCTACAACGATTTATTTATTGAAGGAGTTAATTTATCGTCGTGTTTATCGAAGACTGATAGACGAAGCTGTTGCGGAAAAAATAATCAAATATAGTGGTGGTGTGTTATTCGAATTAATTCGAATCATGCGGGAATGCTGCATCGTTGCCATGAATCTCGGTGTGCGTTTTTATATTGATGATGAAATTCTGGAAAACGCGATCAAACGCATCCGCTCAAACTACAGGCTGACGAAATCCGAGATTGATAGTTTGAAATATATTCGAGCATATCAAAACCACCCGGATGAAGAAATAATTAATAATTTAATTGAAAACAACTATATTTCAAGATACACCTGGGAAAATCAAAGTTGGTACGCTGTTTACCCTGTGCTCGAAGAATTACTCGATGAGCAGGATAATTGGGCAGAAAAATAATTTATGGAGGTTAACGTGGAAAAGATCTCACTAAAAAAAATGGCGCAGTTAATCAAAGATTTTTGGATTCCATTAGATGTGTTTCGCGTCAATGACACTGTCGTAAGGTTAGTTAAAATTAAGGGAAAATATCATTGGCACAAGCACTCTGATCAGGACGAGTTGTTCATCGTACTTGAGGGAAAATTGAGAATTAATATGAAAGGTAAAAAGCTCGAGCTGGAAGAAGGTGAAGGCTTTGTTGTTAAAAAAGGCACGCTACATCAGACAGAGGCAGAAGAAGAAACTCTGGTGTTGCTGGTCGAGCCCGAAGGCATTCAAACTCGTGGCGATTAGTTAATTTGTTTTACAAAATTTTGAAGGAAAACAATGAGAGCAAAATATTTTTATCTGATAATGATAATAAGTGTTTGCTGGTCAACTCTTTTTGCATTGTCTCCAATCGGGTCAAAGGTGGATCAAATTTGTGCTGTTCTTGAGCAGGAGCTATCGCTGCAGATGGATGAATGGAAATATTCGAATCAGATGTTTGCGGATGCGTGGAAACCAAATTTTTCTGACAAAGACTGGAAGAACATAATAATCAACGAACAAGTCTATCCGGATTCCGCCTGGTTAAGAAAACAGATTACAATTCCATCGAGGATTTTGGGCACCAAAGTTGATGGTGGGACAATCAGATTTTTGGTGACAGTCGATGATGCTGGTATCTGCTGGATAAACGGAGAAAAGAAAGGTCTGTTTAAATGGAATGGCGAATATGTTCTGACAGAAGATGCGCGTCCAGGTGATAAATTTGATATTGCCATTAAAGCGATCAACACCGGCGGGCCAATGCGGCTTTTGCGGGCAGAGTTAGAATGGGATAAAGTCAAAACATTATCCAAAGAAGTGCAAAGTTATGTGACCAGTCTCAAAACCGGTCAAAAATTGTTGAGCGATGATACCTACTTGAAAACAGGCCGCGTTAAGCTGGACACCGGTATTGACCAGAGCACAATTCCCAAAGAACGGCGGATTGAACTTCGAAGTGTATTGGATGATGCTGTTGAAATTGTTGATTTGAAGGCGCTGAAAAAAGGAAATCTTAAGCAATTTAATCAGACTTTGACACAATCAAAAAACGCTTTGAAACCGGTGGCTGCTTTTGCTAAAGAATTTACCCTGATCTATGATTCCAATGCGCACATTGATTGTGCCTGGTTGTGGCGCTATTTGGAGACGATCAACATCGCGAAAAACACCTTTCAATCGGTTTTGGATATGATGGACGTTCGTCCGGAATTCACGTATACGCAAAGTCAGGCTCATCTCTACTGGTGGATGGAAAAATATTTTCCCGATGTTTTGGACGGAATTCGAAAACGAGTAAATGACGGCAGATGGGAAATTGTCGGCGGCATGTGGGTGGAGCCGGATTGTAATCTGATTTCCGGTGAATCCTGGGCGCGGCAGCTGCTTTACGGGAAACGATATTTTAATGAAAAATTGAGTACCGATGTCAAGATCGGCTGGAATCCGGATTCATTTGGCTACAACTGGAATATGCCCCAATTTTATCTGGACGCGGGAATCCACTCGTTTATTACTCAAAAAATCGGCTGGAATGACACCAACATGTTTCCCTATCGGCTTTTTTGGTGGCAAAGCCCGGACGGAAGAAAACTGCTGACCTATTTCCCCAACAGCTATGTGAATGAAATCAAAAATCCATTCGAGTTAGTGGATTGGATGCGGCAATTTGAATCAAACACCGGGTTTCGGAAAATGCTGGTTCTGTACGGTGTCGGCGATCATGGCGGCGGACCTGATTTGGAAATGATCGACCGGATCGAAGATTTACGTAAATTGACGGTCTATCCGAAAGTGGAATACGGAACAGCCAGCGAATATTTAAATTGGATTCGAAAATTTGATTTGTCGGACATTCCGGTTTTGAAGGATGAGCTGTATCTGGAATACCATCGTGGCACATACACGACCCAGGCAAAAACTAAAAAACAAAATCGTGAATGTGAAATATTACTGGGAAATGCCGAACAGCTTGCAGCCTTGGCGGCTTGCTATGATCGACCCTACAAAAATTTTGACTTTTTCGAAAGTTGGCAGGGCGTCATGTTCAATCAGTTTCACGATATTTTACCCGGATCGAGTATTTATCCTGTATATAAAGATTCGGATGAAAAATATGCGGAGAGCCGTGAAATCGCTGAACATGAATTTGAAACTGCCTTTGATTATTTAAACCGAAAAATCAATACGAAAGTTGCCAAAGATGCGGAACCGATTCTGATTTATAATTCGCTGGCATGGCCGCGTACCGATGTCGTTGAACTCGAGATCGAGAAAGAAGAAAATGTTGATTACCGTATATTAAATGAAACTGGTGAGGAAATTCCTTCACAAGTTATTCCGGCGGGTCGCCATCAAAACAAAATCCTTTTCATCGCCGAAAATGTTCCGGCGACGGGATACACCGTCTATCAGATCAAAAGAGGAACGCCAAAACAATTTTCGACTGGACTAAAATCCAGTCCAACGGAGTTGGAAAATGAGTTCTTGAAAATTACTGTTGACAAAGAAAACGGACAGTTATCATCGGTTTATTTGAAACAAGCTGAAAAAGAAATTTTAAACGGACCGGGGAATGAGCTCCAACTTTTTGAAGATAAACCCGATGCCTGGGATGCCTGGAACATTGGTTTGGGGGAGAAGTATCCGCTGAATTTCAGAGGAATGGAATTGATTGAATCCGGACCTGTGCGGGCTGTGATTCAGGTTAAATCAGATTTTTTAAAACCCGGCGTTAAAAAAAGCTATCCCACACCCAACAATCCGAACAGTTACTTTGTTCAGGATATTATTTTATATCAGGGTATTGATCGGATCGATTTTAGAACGGAGGCTGACTGGTGGGAAGAACATGTGATGTTGAAAGTCGCTTTTGATGTGACGGCAGCAGATTCGGTCGCCTGCTTCGAGATCCCGTTCGGCACGATTTACCGACCGACAACAATGAAAAATGACTGGGAAAAAGCCCGTTTCGAAGTGAGTCAGCAAAAATGGTCTGACCTGACCGACGCGAGCAAAAATTTCGGTGTCAGTTTACTGAACCGGACAAAATACGGTGGCGACATTCACGACGGTGTGATGCGCTTAAGTCTGCTGCGTTCACCAAAATGGCCCGATCCGGTGGCTGACATGGGAAAACATGTGATCGAGTATTCGCTTTATCCGCACCAAGATAACTGGAAAAAAGCAGAAACGATGCGCAAGGGATATGAATATAATTATCCGTTGATTGCCAAGCGAGTTGAATCACACAGCGGAAAATTACCCCGGACGCATTCATTCGTTGTTGTCGAACCTAAAAATGTGATTTTGAATTCCATTAAATGTGCAGAACCAAAAGTCACATTTTCCCCAGATAGGTCTGATCAAACCAATCGTGTTTTAATTCTCCGGCTGTTTGAATTTTTTGGGGAAAATACACACGCGAGTGTCCAGTTGCCATTTACGGTGAGACGAGCTGTCCGTTCAAATATAATGGAAGAAGAATTTGAGGAATTAACTGTTGATAAGAATGTTGTAGAATTTGAAGTGCCGGCGAATCGAATTATGACGATCAAACTCTGGTTATAAACAGAATTTAGAAAATGTGAATAATTTTGCTCTGTTTAGAATCTAATATAAATAAACACCCGCCAATATGTTCACTGAGGAGGATTAAAATGCCGGACTTAAAAACAAAGTATTTGGGAATAGAGCTTAAAAATCCGATAATCGCCGGAGCTTCTGAACTCACAGCTAATTTGGATAAAATAAAAAGAATCGAGGACGCCGGAGCTGCAGCGCTTGTGACCAAATCACTGTTTGAGGAAGAAATTCAACTGGAGCGCTACAGACTTGATGAAGAATTATCAAAATATGATGAGCTTCATGCGGAAATGATCAACGTTTTCCCGGACATCGAACACGCAGGACCTGATGAACATTTGAGCTGGGTCAGAAAGGCAAAAGAAAGCGTTGATATACCAGTCATTGGAAGTTTGAATGCTGTGAACAAGGAAACCTGGGTGGATTATGCGAAGCAGCTCCAGCAAGCGGGTGTCGATGGCCTTGAACTTAATTTTTATGCTGTCCCTGATGATTTTGAAAATGCTGGTGTATCTGTTGAAGAAAAACAGCTTGAAATTTTGAAAGAAATTAAGAAAACTGTTTCCTTACCAATCAGCGTAAAATTGAGCCCGTTTTATTCCAATCCGCTTCACTTTATCATGCAATTAGATAAAACCGGTGTGAATGGTTTTGTACTTTTCAATCAATTGTTTCAACCAGACATCAATGTAGCAAAAGAAACGCATTCTTTTCCGTTTAATTTAAGCCATGAAAAAGATCATCGGTTGCCGTTAAGATTTGCAGGGCTTGTTTACGATAAAATTAAAGGTGATATTTGTGCGAGCTCAGGTATTTTTTCCGGAGAAGATGTTGTGAAAATGTTGTTAGCCGGCGCTAATGCTGTCCAGGTTGTCAGCGCACTTTACCGAAAAAAGATTCAAAATATATCCGTGATGTTAAATGAAATCGAAAATTGGATGGGCGAAAAAGGGTATGAAAAACTGGACGATTTCAGGGGAAAATTGAGTCAACAAAACAGCAGTGATCCCTGGGCTTATAAACGAGCGCAATATGTAAAATTACTTATCACAGGAAATCCATTAGCAGATTAAATAATATGTGTACTAATTTGATGAGAAATGAAAAAGCCGGTTGGATTTTGAAAACCGGCTTTTTTCGTAAGAATAATTGAAACTTCAGATTAGTTCGGTCGAATCCAGCGTTGCCAGTCCGGATCATTCAGTTCGCCCCTGGCCGTCGAATGTACCAATTCGTAGCGACCAAAGTCTCGCTTATCCACAAACACAAAATCGATGCCGCCTTGAATCGAAAAATATTTCCAGATAATGAAGGGCTTGTTTTCGGCGCTGTAAGGATTTCGTTCAATTTCATCCGGCACACCGTAAACCAACAACACCCGCCCCCGGTCTGTTTTCCAGCCTTTTTGAAAGCCGGTAAATTGCTGATTCGCTGTCCGTACCATTGAGAGATATTCGTCACGATATTCGTTTTGCGGTGTATTTGGCGTCCTGTCTCGTTTGAGCCAGAAATCAATCAAAAATGATCTTTTACCCGCTTCATCCAAATTATTCATGACTTTTTTCTCTTCAGATGTAGCGATGTATGAAATAGCGCCAATTTCATCTTCCAGTTCTTCTACTGATAGGTTTTCGTAAAGCTGTTGGTATGCTGATACAATTTTTTGTTTTAAATTGCGTTGGATTGTGCTGTCGGATTGCGCCAGGTCACCTTCGCGATAGATGAAAAACTTTTTCTTTTTTGTCAACATGGCACCATTAAACAAATCTTTCACATCAACCTGTAGAAAGTAAGTACCCGAGCGAAATGAAATAATATTCATTCCACTAACTTCAACAGCAGATTTACCAGGCTTGATTCTGGTTTTCATCGGGAAATTTCGAACCAACTCACCATCGCCATTGAGAATCTGGTAGGTGATCGCATATTTTGTTGAATCCGGTTCGTCTTCTTTTTTTAAGTTGTAAATTTCAAAGTAAAACATGAGCATGGGTAAACCGGTACCATAAAAGCGTTCGGAATTGGGAATAACCATGTACCCATTTTTGTAAAAACGATTCTGTACGTCGGTTTTTTCGATGACACTGGCTAATTGAATATCACTCATTTCAAGTTTGTCTTCGGAAATACTTTCGACAGTGATTTTTCGGATCAGGTTTTTGCTATATTTAGAATTGATGTCCGTCAGCGTTAGCTCAAGTCTATATTCACCGGGTTTAAGCGCGAAAAAGCCCACGCCGTACAGGTGTTGTCCGGGATTCATTTGCGCTAAACTATCCACTGTGTCAGAATTTCGCCAATCAGACGAAGCCAAAAGGGAATCATCTTTCCAGATTTGCGCGTTGAAAACAAACTCCGCACGCTTTTTTCCGTCAACAGGCACATGTTTTAAATGTTGTCTGAAAACAGAATAATAGAGCTCAAGCAATGTGTAACCATCCTTCGCCTGAAAAAAGCAGTAATCGAAGCTAAAATTAAATTTTTCTTCTGGTAAATCAAATTCATCATTCTGGGAATAACCGCCTGAATTTATTCCGATGAGAAAATAAATTATAAAAATTACAGAAAATATTTTTTTAAACACTGTTCTCTCCGAAACTTTGATTATTCTAATTTAACAGATACAATTTTTGAAACGCCGCTTTCCTGCATGGTAATGCCGTAAAGCGAGCTGGCTGATTTCATCGTGAGCTTGTTATGTGTCACCATGATAAACTGAGTCGTATTTGAGAATTTTTTAATCGTGTTAAGAAAGCGCTGGACATTGTTGTCGTCGAGCGGCGCGTCAACCTCATCCAGAATACAGATCGGACTGGGTTTCACCAGATAAATACCGAACAGCAATGAAATTGCAGTTAAGGCTTTTTCACCGCCGGATAACAATGTGAGCGATTCCATTTTTTTACCTTTGGGATTAGCTCTTATTTCGATGTTGGCTTCCAAAGGATCGACATCCTGTTCTAAAACCAAATCAGCCTCCCCTTCCGGGAAAAAATCCTTGAACACTTTTGTGAAGTTGCGTCGAATGTCGCTAAAGATAGCATCAAATTTAGATTGAGCTGTTTCATTAATGTGATTGATGGTCTCTTTTAAGTTCTGTTCCGCTGTAATCAAGTCCTCTTGCTGGTTTTCTAAAAACTCGAGTCGCTCACTTTCCTTTTCGTACTCTTTAAGCGCAAGCAAATTGACCGGTCCCAGGCGTTTTATGCGAGTTTTGACTTTCTCAATTTCTTCCTCATCCACAGCAACTTCGTAATCCGGATCGATTGGCTCTCTTTTTAACTCAAAATCAAAATCTTCCACCACTCGCCGGTACAAATTGTCCCCTTTTATACGCAATTCAGAAATACGCAATTCCATTTCATGCAGTGTTTGAGACAATTGCTCCCGCTCTGACTGAAGTTGTTTGATGACTTTGGATTTTTCTTCAACATTTTTTCTCAGATCACGTACTTTTTCTTCATAGGCTTCCACTTCAGTTTCGTGTTTTTCCTTTTCTTTGTAACTTGCTGCTAATTGCTCGCCCAACTCATCAATTCGGGAATCCAATCGTTGCTGCTCTTCTCGATTCCCCAACAGATCCTGTTCTCTGTTTTTAATCGTTTGCTCATTTTCGCGGATCAGATTTTCTGATTGTTCAAGTTCACGGGATAAGTTTTTATCATAGCTGGTCATTTCGACTATTTTTAAATTGAGTTGATTTACAACATCCGCTTGCTTTTTGTGATCGGTTTCCAGCAGATCAATGTTTTGCTGAAAAGCGCGGATCTCGTTGTTCATCGTGGCATATTTTTCATTTGACTGATCAATGAGCGGTTTCGTTTGTGAAATTTGATGTGCTAATTCTTGTTCGTTTTCGGTGATGCTGGCAAGCTCGTCATCTATCTGTTTTTGTCTTTGCTTGCGTTGTTGTATTCGATAATCAATTTGGGAGATCAGTAATTGTTGTTTTGCTAAATCTTCCTGAAATTTTTTCAGTTGTTGAGCAGCATCGGCTTTTTGATGCGCGTTCTCTGATTGTTGCTGTTCATGTTCAGATAATTTCTTCTCAGCCGCTTCGAGTTCTGAGTTCGTCTTATCCAATAACGCAGACAATTTTCCCAGTTGATCTCGGCGCCCGATGAGGCTGTCTGATTTATTGTTTCTGCTACCACCACGAATACCGCCCCAGTTGTAGATCACTTCGCCGGATTGCGTCACAAATTGAATGGATTCAAATCGATTGTCTGATCCAAATTTTTTGGCAGTTGCAATGTCTTTGACAATAATGGTTGATCCCAACAGCGCACGAATGACCGGGAGGTATTTTTCATCACATTTCACGTGCGAATCCACCCAACCAATAATGCTATCTTCCGAGGGCAAATTCGGTTTTTTCTGATCAGCTTTTAAACGGTCAATCGGAATAAATGTAACGACTCCTTTTTTGCTTTCTTTTAATATATTTACGCCAAGTAATGCACCATCCGTATCCTCGGCGATGAGATAGGTGGCAGCTTCGCCTAATGCCGCTTCAATTGCCCGTTGATTTTGTTCTTCGACATGAAGAATGTCTGCGACCACGGATGGAAAGCCTTTTTCTTCCTCAACCATCAAATGCTTCACACCTTCAGGATAATCGGCGTAGCTCTCAAGCAGATTTTTAATAAAAGCCATCCGTTGCTGCGTCGAATCCAACAGATTCTTTTTTTCCAGAATGGTATTTTTAAGTTGACTGATCGAATCCTGAAGTTTTTCGGAGTCTAATTCGAGCGCTGTCTGCTGCGCTATCAGCTCTTCCAGTTCAGCGGATTTTACCTCGAATTCTTTTTGTTGGGTTTGTTTCTCAACGATCTCTTGCTCAATTTTTTTCAGTAATTCTTCTTTTTCACTCTTCAAATTTTGTTGTGCATCAATAATATTTTCTAACTGAGCCTTATAACGCTCAAGATTACGTTCGTTCTCGGAAACACTTTTCATTACCGAGATCACATTCTGTTCAGCGGTTTTGATTTCTGATTTTCTGATATTGATTCGTTGTTCAAGTTCGTCTAAATTCTCCTTTTCTGTGTGGTGCTTTTTTTGTAGATTTTCGATTTCAGCCGCAGTTTTCGTTCGCTCCTGTTTTATGCGATCTAACTGCTCTGATCTTTCAACAATTCGCTGTTTTAAACTCTCGATATCATTTTGAATTCGCACTCTGTTTTCAGCCAGTGATTTGAGGCGTTCCCGGCTGAGCAGTATTTCTTCCTCTTTTTTCTGAATTGTTTGTTTCACATTGTTAAGCGTAGTCTGGTATTCACGCAATTCGCCTTCAACATCAATTAATTCAGTTTGGACAGATTCGACCTCTGCTTCACGGAAGGAGATTTGTGAAGAGAGACTTTCACGTTTTTGATCCGATTCCTCAAAGTTTTTCTTCAGCGGATCCAACTCTTCGCTGATTTGACTGAATTGATGGGTCGCTACTCTGATTTCAGCTTCGGTTAAGCTTTTGGATAATTTTTGATAACGTTGCGCACGGCGAACTTGCCGGTGCAGCGAATTCACTTTGCTTTGAACCTCACTGATGATATCGGCGATTCGAACCAGGTCTTGCTCTGTTGCATCCAATTTACGAAAAGTCAATTTACGGCGTTGTTTGTATTTTGTCAGCCCGACGGCTTCTTCAAAGATACGGCGACGATCTTCGGCTTTGCCGTTCAGTATCTGCTCCACCATACTCAGCTCGATCACCGAGTAAGCATCGGGCGCCAATCCGGTATCCATTAATAAGTCGTTAATATCTTTTAACCGGCAGGCGCTGTTATTGAGCAAGTACTGGCTTTCTCCGGAACGGAATAGTCGGCGCGTGATAACAACTTCAGAGTAATCAACCGGCAATGTATTATTGGTGTTTTGAAGGATGATGGAAACTTCAGCCATGCCCAATGGCTTGTGGCTTTTTGTGCCATTGAAAATGACATTTTCCATGCGATCACTTCTTAGCGTACCCGCTTTTTGTTCGCCTAATACCCAGCGAATCGCATCCACAATATTGCTTTTGCCGCAACCGTTCGGACCGACAACCCCGGTGATCCCCGGAATAAATTTTAGCTCTGTTTTGTTGGCGAAAGATTTAAAGCCAAAAATTTTTAATTTTTCTAAGTACAATTTTTATTCGAATTTTGTTAAAATGAATTGTTTGTTATTTTTTGATAACATTAATGTTAAAACAAATATTGATAAAAGTCAAGCATTTTTTTAACTGTGAATAAAACAGGTGACGTAATGAAGAAGTTTCAATGTGCTGTATGTTAAGACTCCGAACACTACTTATCCATTGTCGTATAATCGATTTCAGAACCCAATACACTGTGTGGAACCAGATAAACTAACAACTGGACAATCGCTGCCACAATGTACCACACTCTTCCTGATTTCGGTGATTTTGCACCGCGCCAAATGGCAACGATCCAGAAAATGAAAGCCAGTGCTGTTTTATTATCCGTTAAATCGTGCCCGATAGGCCAGCCTGTCCAATAGGCATTAAAGGCAAATTTCTGAACGATAGGTCCCAGAATCAAACCGCCAATGAACAAAAAAACCGCTGTTAAAATTGCATAGCGTTGAGATTTCGTTCCTTTGAATAGCGCTTCCAGTCCTGTGCGCGTTCCGATCAGCATTGCTAAAAACATGAACAGGATGTGCGGTAGCAGGACATAATCCGGCACCGGACCCTTGAATCGTATGATGACCGGTTCTTCATTGAGTTTGTAATGAGCACCCTGTTTGTCAATTAGTGTGATATGATACATGACCTTACCGGCTGCAGGCTGCTTGGGAATAACGAATTTTATCATTCCTTGAGAAGAACTCAATGTTTCAACAAACCACGCGTCATGGCTTTTATAGCGCCTCCATTTGTAAATGGCTGTGATTTGAGTGTCAGGAACTGCTATGTGTATAAGTGCATTTTCAGTTGTTTCGTGGGTTCGCAGTAATTTATAACCAATCTGCTCGCCGCCAATTTCAACTTTGCCGCGAAGCGGATAAGTCGGCCCGGTCATCCGCTGATAAACGACAGAAGCAAGCGTCAATAAAACAGCGAGAAACCACAACAAAAAAGGTTTCAATCTTTTCATCTATTACTCCAAATTATCAATCTTAAACTCAATCAATTTTCATCGATCAATGATTCACCTGTCATTTCATCTGGCTGCGGAACATCCAAAATTTTGAGCATGGTTGGCGCAATGTCACATAATTTGCCGTGTTCTCTCAATCTGACAACTTTTTTGTCAGGAGAAATGAAAATAAATGGTACCGGATTTAACGAATGTTGTGTGTGTGGCTGTTTATTTTTTCCGTCCCACATCTCTTCAGAATTGCCATGGTCAGCGGTTATCAACACCGTCCCATTTTTTTCGATAAATGTGTTAACCAATTTTCCCACATTTTTATCGACTTCTTCCACAGCTTTGACAGCAGCCTCAAAAATTCCGGAGTGACCGACCATGTCTCCGTTAGCAAAATTGAGAATGATAACATCATATTTTTCATCATCAATAGCCTGAAGCAGCTTTTTAGTAACTTCCGGAGCACTCATTTCCGGCTGCAAATCATAAGTGGAAACTTTTGGTGACGGAACAAGAATCCGGTCTTCGCCTTCAAATTGTTTTTCCTCGCCACCGTTGAAAAAATAGGTAACATGAGCGTATTTTTCGGTTTCTGCAATTCTCAATTGAGTCAGCCCTTGCTTGCTAATGACTTCCCCAAATATATTTTTTAACTTCACATCCTTGAATAATACCGGAAAAGGAAAATCCTCCTGGTAGCGCGTCAACGTTGTGTATTTGAGACTTAGTTTTGGCTTTCTTTCAAACTCGGAAAAATCGTTAAAATTCAGCGCCATTGCAATCTGTCGCATTCGATCCGCTCTGAAGTTGAACGTCAGGAAGCCATCGCCGTCTTTGAGCAGATGATTTTTTCCGTTATCATCAACAATAATCGGTTTTAAAAATTCGTCGGTAATGCCCTGATCGTACATATCTTGCACCGCCTGAACTGGATTGTCGGTGTGAACGCCTTTGCCTTTGGTTAATGCTTCGTAGGCGCGCTGAATTCTCTCCCAGCGGTTATCACGATCCATAATATAGTAGCGGCCAATAATGGTGGATAGTGTTCCGATGTTTTCGTCTCTCATAAAATCGATAATGTTTTTAATATATTTTATACCGCTGTTCGGCGGCGTATCCCGTCCATCGGTGATGGCGTGTAAAAATACATTTTCAACTTGATTTTTCTTTAAAATTTTTAAAATGTCCATCAGATGTCGATAATCAGAGTGAACACCCGCATCCGACAACAAGCCGGTTAAATGAAGTGCCTTATTATTTTTCTTGACATAATCCACTAATTCGATAAATTCAGGGATTTTTTCGAAACTCCCGTTTTTTAACGATTCGGTTATTCGCACCAGTTCTTGTTTCACCACACGTCCGGCGCCAATGTTAAGGTGCCCGACTTCCGAATTTCCCATAATGCCTTCGGGTAAGCCAACAGCCATACCGTGACAGGCTAATTTTGTCCATGGTCTATGTTCAAAATAATTATCGAGATTGGGTGTGTGAGCTTTTTTGACCGCATTGTTCTCTTCAGTGTCCCGTATTCCGACTCCATCCATAATAATTAACAGTAGCTTGTTTTTGCTCATGATCATTCACCTTTTCCATTTTTTTTGCTTTATAAGATTAGATGTATTTAACCATAAAAAGCAGCTTCAGTTTCAAATATTTTTGATAAGCGGTAAGTTTACAGAAAGTTAAGCTTTTTAATTGGTTACTGTTCAGCCACCAAGTCTCGAAAACACAAAGAAAAGCAGAAAAGACTGTTAGAATATTTTTAGAGATGTATTTTGTAACTTTGAGTTTTGGCGTCTTTGTGGCAAAGAAAATGCGCTGAATAGTGTAAGAGATTCGTATAAACACGAATCTAACTTTAAATCAGAAACTTGACAAAATTTCAAGTTTCTTGAAAGTTACTTTAATTGGTTGATAAATGTATTGGGCGTAATACCAAAAAAGAATAAAAAAATTAAGCAAAAATGCAAACTAAAACCACCAGAAATTGCTCGGTGGTCTTTTTTGAGTTTGAAAATAATTATATCAATAACGATCACAAAAAAATCAAGCTCGTATCGGCTGAATTTTCCAATAAGTCAGAGTTCGCCAGAGCCACTCAGCCGGTCCGAATTTGAAATATCGCAACCATAACGGCGAGATGATCAGTTGAACGATCCAGACACCAAGCACGATCAAAATTTGAAATTTACGTTCGACACTTCCGATTAATCCCAGTCCATGCCCTTAAAAAATCGTGGTGCAAATCAATGTTTGCGCTAAATAATTGGACAACGCCAATCGACCGACAGCAGCCAGTCGTTCGCTGATTCCTTTGAAATTTAACATTCGATAAAATAAGATGACTAAACTAATGTGTCCCAAGGATACGAAAATGCTTCCCCAGTAATTGAATTGCCAGCCTAAAAACATGGAAAATTCCAGTGACCAGTCTGCTCGAAAATTTTGGACCATGCCGTAGATGACCGTTGTTAGACCGATTGCGTATCCAATCACGAGTAACTGGAGATAAAAAATTCGACTTCGCTGTGCAGAGAGGACGCCCCATTTGTAAAGTGCCATTCCAATCAGCATCAAACCGCCTGCCCGCCAACCGTTCCAGATGAGGAAAATGAATGTCTGAAATTTGATTGAAGATGCGATACGGTGATTGAGCATCTGAGAAATTAAACCACCGCGCAAGGCAGTAAGTTCGCGCTGGATCATTTCAACGCCGGGTTTCCAGCTAGCCATTGAATTTTGTATTGCCTCCGGCGGCCAAAATTTTACCGTCCAGCCAAAAAATAAGTAGATCAGTGATGCGCCCGAAACTGTTAGCAAACCAAATATTAAGAGTGTGGTCGGTCTTTTTTTCCGAAATAGAAAGGCAATGATCGAACATAAAGCGTAAGTGACCAAAATATCGCCGTGCCAGAAAACATAGGCATGAACCATCCCGATCAACAATAGCCAAAAAGTGCGTCGATAATGCAATTCTGCAGCATTCTTACCTTTAATTTCGGCTTTTTCCGTAAACAGCACGATACCGGCACCAAATAGAATGGAAAAAATCGTCATAAATTTCTGATCGGCAAAAACATGACTCAACATCCACACCCATTTGTTGATTCCAGTTAAATCGCCGAAAGCCGTTGGATTGATGTAGGCGGCTTCGATCATGGAAAAACTCTGAATATTCATAATTAAAATACCAAGTACAGCAAAGCCTCGAAGTATATCGAGAGAGAGAATGCGTTGTGAAGGAGCAACCGGTGCTAACGAACTTAAATCATTCATCCTTTCAGTCCTGAAATTTTTGACTTATTAAATTATTTTCTTTTCCAGAATCTGGGAATCCACATCGGGACGTCATTTTTATATTTTTTGTATTCGAGACCAAATTTTTGAAGTAATAGCTTCTCTTCGTATTTTGCCATAAAATTGTAATACAGAATTATAATAATCCAGAAAAATGCTGCCGCTATCGAAAACCGGCAGATAAGTGGGATAAGATAAAATATAATCGCGCCAAGGTAAATTGGATGGCGAATAATCTTGAAAACACCTTCCCGGATGACTTTGGGTTGGTTACGATGCCTTTTGAAAACAATGTGTAAGCCGGATTGGGCTAAAAGTCCGCCCAGAATGAAGATCACGATCGAAAGCGAAATCCGCAGTGAATTGGGAAATCCATCTAAAGGGAGATGCGAAAAGTGGAAAATGAACGTATCCAAAATCCAAATGGCAAAGAAAATAATGAACAGAATAATTTGAATCGGATCGTTTAATTTGTGTTCGCCTGCTAAATCATCTCTTTGCTTATTGTCAGAGGTATTAAACTTCGTCATTCGTTTGTCCTTTGAATCGATTAATTTATGTGCTTATTACGTCAGATATTTAAATAAGATTCAGTTTTCTGTAATTTTTTGAAGGGATAAATCAAAAAATGTGGTAGCATTAAATTTCAATTTATGAAAGAAATCAAAATTGAGTAAATAAAATGAATAAATATTGAAAGGCGAATGAGACTGATTACGTTCCCATTCGCCAAACTGTAATAAAATGTTTTCGCGATAGAGCATTAAGCAATTTTCGATTTTATTTCAGCAATATCATTTTTTTAATGTCTGTTAATAATCGTGCGGCACTTCCCTGTGTCCAAGTTTTGATTTGATAAAAATATATGCCGGATGGCAATGGATTCGATTTTCGGTTCAGGGCAGACCAGTTGAAGCAGTGTTGACCAGCAGGCTTTATTTTTTCAATTTGATCAACGATTCTTCCGTTAACATCATAAATGATTATCAAGACTCGACCAGGATTAGGTAAAATATATTCGATTGTTGTATGTGCATTGAACGGATTGGGGTAGTTTTGCAACAAGGTAAAATTGTCGGGCTGTTGAATTTTATTTGAGGGGTCAACGGTGGTAATGTGTCCGGCGTATTTCAAAATCAAACCATTATTTCCGACAGCCCAGCCATAAACGCTTGATGACTGGGTGACAAATGAAAAATACCGGAGTGTGTTTCCGGCGGCTGATTTCAAAATCCAGTGTTCGCCATTGTCCTGACTGTGAAAAATCTTGTCGTCAATCAGCAGCCAAAACAAATTCTCATGTGCCACAATGTGTCGAATGCGTCCATCTGCAGGCTGGGTTTTTCCCTCCCAGTTGACACCATTGTCATGAGTAATTGCCAGCGGTCCGTTATAATGAGATGCAATGCCGTGCCCTGAATTATTAAATGCAACCGCATAGGTTGTTGTTAAAAACGGAACTGTTTTTATGTGCCAAGTGTTACCACCGTTGGTTGTGCAAAAGATATTTGAAGAATTCGTGCCGAAACAGCCATGCATTTTATCATCCCAACATACTGCTGGAGGCGCACTCCAATCGCCTTCTGATGCTGTTGGTGCATTCAGGAGCTGACTCCAGGTTTCACCACCGTCACTTGTTTCTAAAATTGTCCAGACTCCGTTTACCGGATCTCCTGTTGCAACACCCTCTGTTGAATTGAACATTTTTATGTAATTTAAAAAACCGTCGGGTTGTTCGAATTTCTTCTCCCAATGTGCCCCACCGTTTTCTGTTTTGTAAATAAAGGTGACCCGATTTTGATCATTGCTCGTTCCTATCTTCCCAACAACAAGTGCAGTATCTTCGCTTAAGGCAGTCACGTTAAAATGATCCATCGTGTCCGGCAGAGACTGGGCAACATTGTCCCAGCTATCACCACCGTCTTTCGTGCGTAAAATCGCATTGCCGTAACCCACTGCCCAGACAACACGATTGGAGACCGCATCTACCGCATTGAGGTCGTTCGTGAAATCCGATGTTTGGTCAATCCAACCCCAGGCATCGAAAATACCATCACTTGTATTGGAGGAGGGCGAACCTTCGTTAAAATAAAAATCTGAAAAAGAAATGGCGGTTCGTTCTCCTTCCATTCCGAGCACATCAAAATTTATAAATAGCAGTACTCCTGAGCCGCTTAAGTCGCTGACACCCGCATTAGCGACGGTAATCTCTCCATCACTGACAGATACAGTCGGTAATCCCCAGCTTTCTGTCAAGGTTCCATCAATTCGGACGCTTTTCGCATCCAAAATTTGTTGATCAAAATTAATTTTTGCATAGTAGGAAGAAATGCCGAGATCAGTTAAATCACTCACGCGGATCGGAACACTAATGCTCGACCCCGGATTCATTGATGTGTCCGGAATAACGACATTCACAGCTTGAACAGCACCTTCGACGGTAAAAGAACCATCCCGGGTGTTTACTCCGGGATTACCTTCATTAAAAAAGAAATCTTCAAAGCTCAGGTCAGTTTGGTCACCGGCTGATCCGGGAATATTAAAGTTGATGTAAATCAGGTCTCCTGAGCCTGTTAAAGGCGAAGTTCCGGCAACAGCGATTGTGATTTGTCCGTCCTGATCCGCGATGGTTGGCTCACCCCATGATTCAGCCAATGTTCCCTCGAAATTAACACCGGTCGCGTCCAAAACATTTTGGTCGAAATTCAATTTTAGTAAAAATGAAAAAATGTTTAACCCGGAAACATCCGACACGCGGATAGGGATGCTGATCGTTTCACATGACCACCAAGAAGTATCCGGGAGACTGACATCCACCGTTTGTGCATTCAAAATTGAGCTAATCGAAATAGAGACGATGATTACCAAAATTAAGGTGAATTTGGTTTGCATTTTAATCCCTTTCTTTTAGTGAGAAATATTGTGAGTTAATTTAGGTTAGCAGATTTGATTTTCTGTATTCGCAACCGGATCAGTCAGTTCAGGAGTGAGTGTGCTGTAATATTTCTGGTATAGGTCTAAAATTATTGAGCTTTGATAAGTATGATGATAAAAATACAATTAAATTTGATAATATTCAAGCATTTTTTTAAAAAACCTGCAATACCAAGGAAAGCAGTGGGATTACATCGAAAAATGGTTCTGAAAATAAATAACTGAAATTAATATTTTGGGGCGACGACCGTCAAATAGCGGACTGGACTCATACAATATCTGAATTTTAAAAAAAGCTCATACTTTCCTCAAGTATGAGCTTTTTTGGTACAAGCAATTTTCTAACTCGTCTTTTGTATTTTATCTTCTGAACTTAGAGATTATTCATCGCTCTATTCGTAATCCATATCTCGCTTGCTTCTTCTGCGAGATGATTTCCCGCCAAATTTTTCAATCTTATTGGAGTTGTCTCCGAAAGTTGCTTTGGCAGCATTTCGTACACGTTTTGTCAAATCCCAAATAACCTTCAAACTCTCGTTTCTTTTTTTGACAGCTTCGCTACGTTCGATCTTCAATTTTTCTGCTAATTCGACCTTATCAGCAGTAGAGGATATTTTTTCCTCAAAATCCTTGATGTCCAAATTAGGCACATCAAATTCGCTTTTTAAATCCTTCCACCCTCGCAATGCCAATTCCGCCTGTCTCAATGTGTTGCGCGGAAAACTTGTACTTGCTTTTTTCATCATCATTCCACCTAATACTTATTAATAATTATGATTAATTAGAAAATGTTTATTAAATAACCTTTTTTTATGAAGATATTTAATACATAGCATATAACACTACTGTTAAATACCCGTTTACAAAGAATTTATAAAAATAATCTGAAAATGTCAATACTTATTGCAATAATTTAATTTGTTTTTTTTCTTGTTCCCCAGCTTGCTGATAATGTAAAAAATAATTATAATTTAAAAAAAATATAAAATAAAAATGAAAACGCCAAATTAGTTAAAACTATTTCGGCGTAAAATAAAAAAAGAAGTTTAAAGAATTTAGTGAGCTTAAGTAAAAGTAAAGATTAAAACTTAAAAAAATGAAATGCGTTAATGAATTCATTAAATTTAGCTAAATTGTCATTGTTTACCTGCAATAATGATGACAACGATGAAGGCGGATTTAATAAAACAATTCAGCTTGTATCAAAAAAACTAAAACGATCTTTTTTTTTCCAGGTTTAGGATGATTAGATTACATTTAGAACTTTAGTTTTTTTAACTTACGTTTCTCTTTTTGGGTTTCTCTACCGTAATAGTTGTAATGGTAGTAGTAATAATAATATGAACCATAGAACCCACTGATGTTGATTCCGTTAAGCACTATACCTAAAATGCGGTTTGGCATTGACTTGAGAATTTGAAAACAACGAGCGACAGCATCACGATTCGTTTGTCCTTCTTTGACAACAACAATCACGCCGTCCACTTCTGAGCTTAACACAGCGGCATCTGTTACAGCCATGACCGGTGGGCTGTCGAACAGCACAATGTCGAAATTTTCGGTCAATTTGCTGATGCAGTTTTTCATTGATTTAGAGCCTAACAATTCAGACGGATTTGGTGGTAATGTTCCGCTTGGCATGATGTATAAATTATCAATATCAGTTTGAGAAATTGCTTCTTCAAGATCAATTTTGCCAACCAGATAGTTAGAAATTCCTTTTGAGCGATCGACATTAAAAATAGAATGGATAACAGGTCTTCTTAAATCGGTGTCCACTAAAAGCACCTTGGAGCCCATCTGTGCGATTGCAATAGATAAATTAACCACTGTTGTGGATTTTCCTTCTTTCGGTCCCGGGCTGGTAAATACGACTGATTTAAGCGGTTTGTCAGGATTTGAATACTGAATACTGGTGCGGAGACTACGATATGCTTCCGAGATCGGAGATTTTGGTGCAAAATGGGTGATCAGCCGCCCCGCGATAGTCTTCGCTTCGCTACCGTTGGTTTTTCCGTTCAACCGCTTTTTGCCGTTTTTGCTAAATTTCCTCACTGCATCATCCAATTTGATAACAGGTATCGAACCAAGCATCGCGATCCCCAACTGTTCGATATCTTCAGCAGATCTGACTGAATTGTCAAAATATTCAAGCAAAAATGTGATACCGATGCCAAGCCCCAATCCAACAATGACCCCCAGCATGATATTCATCTTTTTCTTGGGTTTAATTGGTGAAGCGTTTGGCATGGCCGGGTCGATAATTCGAATATTTCCCAGTTGTCCGACTTCTGTGATTCGCGTTTCCTCATATTTTTCTTTCATCATCAGCGTGATCTTTTCATCCAGTCGAGCTGATCGCTCCAGTCTGGCTAATTTCAGACCACGTTCGGGAATATTTTCTAACTCTTTATTGTATTTATCCACAATGGCTTTTAAAGCAGTCACTTTTGGTTTCAGGGATTGTATTGTTGCCTCAATTTCTAATTTTCTCTGAAAAAGCGATTCGGAGAGCGCAATCGGATCCACTGTTTCCAATGCGGCAAGTTCCTTTACCTCTGATTTGTACTTATCGGCTAAAACTCTCGCTCGTTCCTCTAAATTTTTAATACCGGGATCATTTGGATCGTACACACCCTCCTCCATGAGACCGGCGATGTATTTTGCTTTTCTCGTTTCAATTTCTGCCATCTGTTGAGTGAGTTGTTCTAAAAAAGGTGTGTTTAGCACGTTCTCCATGTTGATGTTTTCTTTATTTCTTCCCAATTGCTCGTCGATATACACCAACCGCTCTTTGTATGAATTTAGTTCAACTTGGGCAGCATGATACATGGATTCAAATTCCGCGAGTTTGGTAACTAATTCCTCAATTTCTTTGGGTAGCGCCACCACTTTTTCTTTTTCTTTGTACTCTTTTAATGCTTGTTCAGATTTGGATAGCTGTACCTGAAATTGATCCAACTGGTCTTCTAAAAAGTCTTTGACTTTTCGCACCTCTGCCTGACTCTCCAGTTGATTCTGCTTTTTATATACGCTGGCAACGGAATTGGCGAGGTAAGCAGCTTCAGACGGGGAGGTTCCGGTGACACTGATTTCGATTATATCTGTGTTGCGAACAGGTTCTACGGTTATCGAGCTGCGCAACGCTTTGACGTATCCGCTAAACTTATTTTCTTCATCTCTGGTGTCATCGCTTGTTTGGTCACTACCGAAAAAAGTTTTTATGAGGTTTGTCAGTTTTCGCTTAATATTAATGTTATCCAATTCATCTTCCGGGATGTGTCCCAAAATTCTCAACTCATCCGCTTTTGGAGATGTCATCAATTTTTTGATTACATTTTCAGCGAGCGTACGGCTTTTTAATATTTCAACCTCATTGTTGATCTTCTTTTCCTTTTCCATAAAATCGCTGACATTGAACAACGTTTTTTGCACGCCGCCGTTATCTTTGACCATGACCTTGACAGTTGATTTATAAATAGGTGTTTCAGTCAAGGTGTAATAGGTCACAAATGATACAACTGTTAAAAATGATATTAATATGATCCAGCGCCCCCGGTAAAGAATACGTAAATAGTCCTTCAACTCAACCTGTCGTTCTGCTTGTTGATCCATAAAAAAGCTCCTTCATCTCTACCGATAATTATTGTTACCTGTACATAGTGATATTCGCACGAAAATTGTGTCATGATAAAATGTTTCAGACGGAATAAAATAATCTGCTTTTATACCGTATCAGTCCTGATTATTAAACATAAATCATCCACACACAAACATTTCTGCGGAAAAAAATAAATGTGATGCTTATCTTCAGCGAGATAAAACACTTAGTTTAATCTGTTAATTGTGTTCCGTTCAAGAATCAGCAATATCATTGTTTTAATAATTGCTGTTCTCATAAAAATTGTTGAGAAGTGATTTTAACGATTGTGAATCAATTAAAGTTGTTTCACCCATTTTTGCTTAATTTGTAAAAAATGATACAAAAATAATGCCATGATTTTATTTGTGTTAAACAATCATTCTCTATGATGACAAATAATTTACAATTTAAGATAAAAGGGAAAAATTAGCCTTAAATAATAAAAAAGGCAGGACCGTCCCCGCCAATTTTTTATCAAAATGAAATGGTATTTTGTTTTAAATTTGAAACAAATCAACGCATATCAATCACTTCGACTGAATCAGGTGCTTGATAAGTGAAAAAATTACTTTTCAGGTCAACATCAAATTCTATATCAGACAGGGTGTATGTATTAACGTTGTTGTTCAAATCTGTTTGTTCAATTTGTTTAACCACAAGTCTTTTTTTATCAATCCAAACCCGAATTTCTTTAATAAAATTTTCCTTCTTTTTAGGTAATAATCGAATTAAATGACAATTGACTTCTGCTAACATTTCTTCGATCAGGTAAACAGGCTGATAGTCTTCTTTAAAATCCAACAGGATTTCCCTGGGCAGTTTAATGTCTTCAGAATGCGCCACGTTGTCTATCAGCACCTGATTGTTCGTTTTTGAATAAGTCCAAACAACCTCTCCGTTGGAGACAATCTCCTGGCCGTTCGTTTGAATTTTAAATTTTTCCTTACCTTCCAGCCAAATGGTACCGTTTTGCATGGAGACGTTGTCAGTCAATTTCCAATAATAACGCTGAGAAAAACTGATCTTAATGTTTTTCTTATCATCATATTTTTTTACTACGTCATTAATGATTTTTTCGGCCTGTTTATCAACGGCTAATCCGGAAGCAACGAATATGATGAGAAAAATAAATATCAAATAATAAAGTCGGTTGTTCATTTTTGTCCTTTCTGTTATCGCGGTGATAATTAAAATCCCATATCTTCCAATTCTTCCTCATCGATTAGTACTTCTCGCGCTTTGCTGCCATCAAATGGTCCGACGTATCCCGCATCCTCCAACTGATCAATCAAACGGGCAGCCCTGGCATATCCGACCTTTAATCTTCTCTGAAGCAATGAAACAGAACCCTGCTGATGTCGAACGACTAATTTTAAGGCTTCATTAAATAACTCATCGCGGTCGTCCTTTGAAAAGCGGGCCGAACGTTGCGCAATTTCATCATCTTCAGTGGGCAGACTGAACTTTTCTGCTTGAAAAGGCTGTTGCCGAATATGTTCGATTATCCTTTTGACTTCTTCGTGAGAAATAAAGGCATTGTGAATGCGAATCGGTTCCGGGCTGGCCGGCGGGATAAAAAGCATGTCACCATGTCCTAAAAGTTTTTCAGCGCCATTCATATCAAGGATGGTGCGGGAATCGGTTTTTGAAGCAACCTGAAATGCCATTCGAGCCGGAAAGTTTGCTTTAATTACACCGGTGATGACATCAACCGAAGGTCGCTGTGTCGCCACAATCAAATGAATACCAACAGCGCGAGACATTTGGGTGAGTCGTGCGATTGGCTCCTCTACTTCCCGGGCGGCGGTCAGCATCAAGTCGGCCAGTTCATCAATAATCAGAACGATATATTTCAGGTGTTTGAAATTTTCAGCGTCATTTTCAGCATCTTTCGGAAGCGTTTTCACCCAGTTGTTATAATCCATGATGTTTCGAACACCTGCTCGTGCTAAAAGTTCGTACCGTCGTTCCATCTCCAATTCCAGGCTTCTTAACACAGCCACTGCATTTGAAGCGGAGGTCACAACTTCTTCTCCGATGTCTTCACGATACAGCAGATGATGATGTTTAAGCGCTGAATAGGTAGAAAGTTCTAATCGTTTCGGATCAATCATGATGAGCTGTACCTTGTCCGGACTTGATTTAAATAAAATGCTGGCGATGATCGTATTCAGGCAAACGCTTTTCCCGGAACCGGTTGCTCCCGCGATGAGCAGGTGCGGCATTTTGCTCAAATCATCGACATAGATATCACCGGCGATTGTTTTCCCCAATCCAACAGTTAGCGGAGATTCCATAGCCCGGAATCGCGCAGAATCAATAACAGATTTAAAATAGACGGTGGTAGGCTGACGATTTGGAATCTCAATTCCCACGGCGGCTTTTCCAGGAATCGGAGCCACGACTCGAATTCTTTTGGCGCGCATCACTAGCGCCAGATCATCGGCGAGACTGGTAAACCGACTGATTTTCACTCCCGGCGCAGGCTCAATTTCAAAGCGCGTAATCACCGGACCGGGATTGATTTCAACGACTTTTCCCTGAATTCCAAAATCTGCCAATTTTTCTTCCAGTGTTTTCGCACTGTTCATTAATTCATCCCATGAAACCTCATCATTAATTTCCGGTGGTTCATCCAAAATACTCGGATCAGGAAATTGATATTTCGCAGTCTTCTTGACCTGTGGATCTGCAGGTTCTGTTTCGTCTGAAAAACCCGATTTTTGCTCGCGTTCTGAACCAGGGTCAGCAATTCCGGGGTGGACTTCTGGTTCCGAATCCATCGGTGGAATTTTTATCGCTGGGTATTCTTTTTCCCGTTTTTGAAAAATGGTTTTCAAACTGGGCGTCGGTTTATTCGGTTTGAATAGCCGGCGATCATATTTTCGGAAGATGAACGCGATAATCATGTACGCCCATCGCTTCACCCTGGAGTGTATTCTGCCAATTTTCAGATCGATAGCAAAAACCAAAGTGACCACAACGATGGTCGGGAAAAAGATTAGCGTACCTGCTGTACCGAACAAGCTGAAAAATTCTCTTGCCAACGCGCCACCGATTAGTCCCCATCGATAGTTTTGGATTTCGAATGGAACAATATCGACGTCCGGCATCCGGGACGAATTTATTAAAATCTCAATCAGTGCATAACCGACAGAAAAATATAGGCCAAATAATAACGCGTAAAGGGAGAATTTTCTCAACCATAAAATTTTATTCGTGAGCAGTAAATTCATACCCCACAACATGATCAAAATTGGGAATACAAAACAGGCGTAACCAATGGTTTGCCTGAACAAAGCATCGGAAACAAATTGCCCAAAAAAGCCCATCTGGTGTTTGATCTGATTTGAAGCCTGGTCGTATGCTCCGGTTGTCAGATAAAAAAACAAGCTGAGAAAAACAAAGATACTCAGCGAGATGAGTAATACGCCAATGGTTTTTAATTTTTTTTGATTGCTCATTACAGTATCCAAATTTTTGAAAATAGAATTTCCAACCGCAAAAAAAAGCTGATTTTACGAATCTGAACGTACAACTTCACCGCCTTTCAAAACCGGGATCAATGGAATCGAGTTTACACTGCCACAATATTTGAGGTCCGCTTCCTGACCAATACTGATAAGCCTTTTTCCATGAGATGATTGATATAACATTTCTAAAATCTGAAATGAATATCGTTGGTACAAAATCTGAGCAGCGACCGCACCGTCATTTAATTCAAATTTTCCCTTGTTGTTTTCTATCAATTTCTCGACTACCATACCGCCACAAACTGTGTCTTCCAAAGAAAACCGGTCGTAATTACCTGCACAGAGTATCACCACGTTTTGTTTGCTTTTCTTTAAAAATTGGCAAACCGATTCTACATTAACAAAACTACAGACAATGCCACTGCTGGCAAGTTCTACGTACCGGAATAGTTTAGCACCATTGGTGGTTGTAAGGATGATGCGTTTATTGTTAACAATTTCAACTCTAAATTCCAATGGAGAATTTGATAGATCAAAACCCGGAATTTTACGTCCATTTCTTTCGCCACACAAAAGCGTATCATGCCGTGAAGCGAGATTTGCCAGTTTTTGTGCTTCTTCAACTTCTGCTATCGGGATAACTGATCTGCAACCGTTTTTTAAAGCCGTAATTATTGTGGTGCTTGCCCTCAATACATCGACAATGACAACAATATCGCCCTTTGTTATGTCATCGGATGTTAACTCTAATCGATTGAGAAAAAGTTGTATTATCAAGAAAATTCTCAGAATTGTCGAAAATAAAAAAAATCATTTACAATCATTAGCAGCATCGGTAACCTTTCCCGGGTTACATGGATTAGGTTACCGACGCTTCCAATTCATTCACCATAAAATAACTGTTAATTTTTTAAAAATCAAGTGAATTATTTAATAATCTCTATTATAAAATGGGGGTTTTACAATTTTTGCAGGGAACGTACGACCTCGAATGTCGATTGATATTTCTGTACCAATGGAAGCCAAATCAATTCTGACGTAACCCAATCCGATTGGCTTTTTTAAGATTGGAGAGAACATACCACTGGTGACGTATCCGACTTCTCCATTTTCATGCAGAATTGGATAACCATGTCTCGGAATCGCCTTTCCTTCCAATTCAAAAGCAATTAATTTTCTGTTCACACCGTGTTCTTTGATTTTTGTCAGGGCATTTTTGCCGATAAAATCACTTTCTTTTTTCAACTTGGTTATCCAGCCCAATCCCGCCTCAAAAGGGTTTGTGGTTTTGTCCATATCGTTACCGTAGAGGTTATACTTCACTTCCATGCGCAGCGTATCTCTGGCGCCGAGTCCAATCGGTTCAATATCGAATTCTTTGCCAGCTTCCATGATTTCGTTCCAAATATGCACTGCATGGTCATTCTCAACCATGATTTCAAAACCATCCTCGCCAGTGTAGCCGGTACGAGAAATCATCACTGGTACATCGGCTACTTTGCCTTCGGTCAACCAGTAGAATTTGATGTCATCCAAGTTCACCGGAGTGATTTTTCTCAGTGTGTCATACGCATTTCTTCCTTGAAGCGCCAACAGGGAAAATTCATCACTGCGATTTCTAAATTCCACTCCTTCGATTAAAAGCTTTTTAATCCATGTGTAATCTTTCTCAATATTTGATGCGTTGACGACCATCATGTATTTATTCAGAAAGCGGTAAATAATCAAATCATCAATAATGCCACCGTCTTCATAACATAATGCTGAATAATGAGCCTGATATACGTCCAGTTTTGAAACATCGTTTATGGTAATGTATTGAAGAAAATCTAATACTTTCGGTCCGGTAAATTCAAATTCTCCCATGTGGGATACATCGAATAACCCGACTGATTTCCGAACTTTGAGATGTTCTTCCTGAATGCCTTTGTATTGAATAGGCATATAAAAACCGGCAAACTCAACAATTTTTGCGCCTAAATTTTTATGAATATCATAAAGTGCTGTTTTTTTGACGTCCACTTTGAATCCTTCCAATTTTTGCTTATTTTTTTAAAGCTTTGACTGCCTGATCAATTCGATCCAATGCATTTTCAATATTTTCCACCGAGTTGGCGTAAGAAAATCTTAAATAACCGGCGCCGAATTTTCCGAACGCTGTGCCCGATAACGCTGCAACTCCGTAATTTTCTAATAAGAAATCAGAAAACTTTTTGCCATCAATTCCCAGTTCTTTGATATTGGGAAATACGTAAAATGCACCGTGTGGTCGCAGGCAACTGATTCCATCAATCTGATTTAGTCCATCAACGATAACATCGCGGCGTTTCTTAAATTCGGCAACCATTTGTTTAACTGGCGCTTGCGAGCCTGTCACGGCTTCCATGGCTCCGTACTGGGCAAAGGTGCAAGTACATGAATTGCTGTTGATCTGAAGCTGCGTTATTTTCTCTGCCAGATCTTCGGGCATGGCGCCGTAGCCCAGCCGCCAGCCGGTCATGGCATACGTTTTTGAAAAGCCGTCGAGAATAATTGTGCGTTCCTGCATGCCCGGAATATTAGCTATTGTTTGATGGAGGCCTTCGTAAATAATATTGATATAAATTTCATCAGATAAAATGTAGATGTCTTTTTCCTGAGCAACTTTTGCCACTGCTTCCAGGTCTTCTTTTGTCAGAATTCCACCGGTTGGATTTTGCGGACTGTTAAGAATGATTAATTTGGTTTTGTCTGTGATCAATGACATAAATTCATCAATATCAAAACTGAATTCTTTTTCTTCCCGCAGCGGATAGGGCACTGATTTCGCACCCACAAAATCGATGACTGATTCATAAATCGGAAAACCAGGATTCGGGTACATCACTTCATCGCCTTCATCGACAATGGCTAAAATTGAAAAGAACATAATCGGTTTTCCACCAGGCGTAACAACAACTTGGTTGGGATTGATAGTCATATTGCGACGTTTACTCATATCTTCGGCTAATATTTTCCGAAGATCAGGCACACCGGCGGCGGGACTATAATGTGTCTGTCCGTCATTCATGGCCTTTGCTGCAGCATCGATAATATTTTGAGGTGTATCAAAATCTGGCTCACCAATTTCCAAATGGATCACTTCTTTTCCTTTGGCTTCCAACGCTTTCGCTTTTGCCAAGACCTCAAAAGCGGTTTCGGTGCCCAGTCGCGACATACGCTCTGCAAGTTTAATCATAAGATTCCCTCTTTAATTTTATTTTTAAAACAATATTAGGTGTAATAGATTTGATGTGGTTTTTAATTAGGTGATTTGCAAATTAACCTAATCTTTATTCTAAAAAGATAACAAAAATAACATTCTTTGTCAAGATATTTCTATGAAACCTGTGAGGACAAAAAAGCCAGTACAATTTTGTACTGGCTTTTTTATTGTTTAATTTATGAGTCTTCCAATATCATTTATGATAACGAAAACCATCAACGCAATTAACAGAACCATGCCAACCTGCTGAATAATCAATTTTGTCTTATTGGGTATCGGCTTTCGGATTATGCCTTCAATGGCGAGAAAAATCAGGTGCCCGCCGTCCAGAACAGGGATGGGAAGCAGATTCAGGATACCGAGATTCAAACTTAAAAAAGCGATAAACGCGATGAAGTTTGATTCTCCTTGCTGAGCGCTGTCCTTTGCCAGTTTTGCGATCATAATCGGGCCGCCAAACGCATCTTTAAAAGAATGTTCACCCTGAATCACCAATTTAACATATTGGTAAGTCAGGCGTGTGATCATCCAGCTATATTCGGCGCCATGGACTAAGGACTGAAATGGATTTAAACGAAATTCCTGCATGGGATAGCTGATTCCAATCAGCCCAATTTCTTGCCCCTGTTGTTTTTGCAATTTTGGTGTTATTTCGGCTGTAAAATATTCTCCGTTGCGCTCCCACTTTATTTGAAGCGGCTTTTCAGGTTGTGCGTGGATAATTTCCGTCAGACCGTTCCATGTCTTAACTTCCTTTCCATCAATGGAGACAATCCGGTCACCTACTTGCATTCCCGCTTCCTCCGCCGGAAAACCATCATTCAAATCTCCGACAACAGGCGGGAGGGTTCTCTGAAAGCTATCAACCAAACTGGATGAAAAAGTCGTGGACAAACGTTCATTTCCTCGCTCGAATTGAATATCGAGTTGTTTGGCTTGGGAAGCGACGTCCTCAAAATCAGACCATGTTTTAACCGGTTGATTATTAACAGTCAAAATCATATCACCTGTTTGCAGACCGGTCTGCTCAACAATTCTTTGAGAACTGGGTTTACCAACGACGGTACCTACAGGTTCATTCAGCCCCATAATATAGGCAATCCCACTGAACAGTAATACAGCCAAAAGCAGGTTCATCGCCGGCCCGGCGAAAATAACCAGAAAGCGTTGATAAATCGGTTTTGACATAAATTCCCACGGCTCTCCTTTTATGGAAGATGAGTCCAGGCTTTCATCGATCATGCCGGACATTTTCACGTAACCGCCAAGTGGAATCCAGGAAATACAATAATCCGTATCTCCGATTTTTTTCCCGATCATACGTGGAGGAAATCCTAATGAAAAACGCTCCACGCGAATGCCCACGAACTTTGCCAAAATAAAATGGCCAAACTCGTGAACAAAAACTAATATACCAAGACTAATGATAAGTCTAAAAATTGCTTCTAACATCTAATTCTCCAAAGATAAACTTAATAATCAACACCTATTTTCGA
>CAYYMH010000001.1:188957-286929 GCA_964472785.1 uncultured Cytophagia bacterium
GCTTCTAACATCTAATTCTCCAAAGATAAACTTAATAATCAACACCTATTTTCGAATATTCAAAATTTATTATTTACTTTCGCCAGGCAAACTGCGGCATGAAGAATACGACTGAATTAAAGCCAATCTATTTTCGAGATCAATCTTGAATACTGTGCCCCCGGCAAAAAAAATCATTTCCTAAAATGCGACCTCAAGGACTTCTTCTTTATCAATTTTTTCATTAACAAAATTACGCGCCCACAGATCAGCCGCTAAAATATCTTCCAAATTTGGATTTAAAATAATATTGTGCTTCTCAAGCGCCTTTTCCACAAATTCAGTGATTTGAGTGAATTTGATTTTGTTTTTCAAAAATTTATGTACGGCAACTTCATTGGCAGCATTTAAAACCGCGGGCGCTGTTCCGCCCATTTTTATTGATTCATAGGCTAATTGACACGCCGGAAAACGTTCAAAGTCAGGTTCGTCAAAGGTTAATTCTTTTAAATCCTGAAAACTCAACTTTTCACTTTTTAGAAATTTCCTTTCCGGATATGTCAGCGCATATTGGATCGGTACTTTCATGTCAGGTACACCCAGTTGCGCCTTAATCGATCCGTCTATGAATTCGACAAACGAATGGATAATAGATTGCGGATGAATCACGGTTTCAATTTTAGATACCGGCAATCGAAACAGCCAGTGCGCCTCGATGACTTCCAAGCCCTTGTTCATCAAGGTCGCGGAATCGATGGTGATTTTACTTCCCATACTCCAATTGGGGTGATTGAGCGCTTGTTTCACCGTCACAGCCTTTAATTCATGTTCGGGTAAATGATGAAAAGGTCCACCTGAAGCGGTTAAAATCAGTCGATTGATTGCGCTGTGTTGCTCACCCTGCAGACACTGAAAAATGGCGCTGTGTTCACTGTCAACTGGTAAAATTGTCACCCCTTTTTCACGCGCAAATGTGGAGATGATTTCGCCAGCCATAACCAATGTTTCTTTATTCGCCAGCGCGATATTGGTTTTTTGTTTGATTGCCGCCAGCGTCGGAATCAGACCAACAGAGCCGACGAGCGCATTGACCAACATATCAACCTTCGGAGTGGCAGCAAGTTCGTTTAGCCCCTCGCTTCCGTTTAAAACCTCAATTCCCTGACGCTTCAGCTTTTCATAAATTTCAATTGGTGCATTATCACCAGTAATACATACCCGTTTTGGTTTGAACTTCAGACATTGTTCAAAAAGCAAATCCACCCGTTGATGGGTGGAAAGGCCGACAATGTCAAATTCTTTTGGGTATTCTTTAATAACTTCAAGCGCGTTTCTTCCGATGGAACCGGTTGAACCTAAAATAACGATGCGTTTCATGTTTGAAATAACAACTCCAAAAAATATGAAGTCCCTGGTTTTTTTTAAAAACCAGAGACTTGTGCATTTTTATCGAAAACTAACTCCGAGACCAGCATTAAATCCTTGCGCTTCACCAAAGTTATAATCGGCGTGAATGAATAAAAGCGGAAATGGTTTTATTTTCAAACCGACATTATAACGCATGTTTTGGGTAGTGTAATCCTTTTTGATTTTACCGTAATTGGGGTCCAAAAATTCAACTTCAAATTTGCTGTAATCGATACCGATACCCCCATAAACATCAATGATCGACAGCAGACTCTTGCTTACGACAACTGCGCCGCTGATACAACTTACGTTACCGAAATCGAATTCATCCGGTACTGTAAGATAATGATAGGCGGCAACCACGGAGACACGTGGCAACGCAACGTTCTGCAGTAAGCCGTATTTAGCGCCCAGTCCGATAAGCGTAATATTTCCTTCCTTTTCACCTTCACCAATCGGATAGGTGAAGAATCGTCCCATGGCTTCGACATTACCCGGCAGTCCAACGCTTGCCTGTAGCAATGGTAAGGGCATCAACGTCATGTCGCGAAAAACACCACCATTGTAAGGATTCTCTTCGGGAAATGGTAAGGGTGGTTTCTGGTCATCTTTTATTGCCATGGTGACGACGCGGACGCCTACATCAAAACCAGCGAAATTATGAATGCCTGCGGTGTGATATAAGCCCCCACCAGAGTAGAATCCAAATAAATCGAGAAGCGGTTCTACAACATTGTCCAAATTTGTATAAAGATGAGCTTCGTTATCATCTCCTGGATCAACCATGGTTGCTAAATTAAGATCCTGGGCGAAAGCCCCGATATTCCAACTGATGAGTAAGGCAACGATAATCAAACCAACGAATTTAGTTCGCATCTTTGTACCCTCCTGATTTTAGTTTGTTTTTAACGATTTTTTTACCTCTTTTAGTTCTTGAGGTGTTAACTGACTTTTTACTAATTTTATGTTAAAGCTTTTTTCAAAGCCTTTTTTCAGCGCATCAATTAACCTCACCTCATCCACATTCGTCGAAAGAATTTGGGAAATGGAAGTCGTTTTTTTTTCGAGTGCTTTTCGAAATAACTCTCGACCTCCATTCTTATCTGTCGCGATATACTCCGCTAATTTTAAATGAAAGTCACCGGTTAAAATTGAACCATGCTGTAAAACTGAATTTTGGTATCGTCTCTGAGCGCTTCCGACCAACTTATTATTTTCATAAGCGATTTCATATTTTGCCGAAGTCGAAAAGCATGGCACATCATTTTTATAGGCGCTGCTTTTTTCATTTTCAACAGAGCGTTTTACAAATTCTGCTTTTACCCCATACAAACGAATACCGTTCAGTAATGCGAGGCTGATGCGATTGTAAGTTGCCAGAATATCCTCGGAAAAAAATTCGGATTCATTTGGTATTATGACACTGTAGGTCATTTCCTCAGCATGTAAAACAGCCCGTCCCCCGGTTGGTCTTTTAACGATTCCGATGCCATCGTGTTCGCATTTTTCAACACATAAGTCTCGCAAATCCTGATTATATCCAAGCGAAATCGTGTAGGGGTTCCATTGATAAACCCGGAATACCGGTGTCTTATTTTGGGGAACGCTTCGCCTCGCCAAAACTTCGTCAATAGCCATGTTGGTGGCGCCGTCATTGAAGCCTGTGTTTAGGAAACGCCATTGGTTCATAAACTGATTGAATTTATTTAGTAATGCCCCGTTTTGAACTTTCAACAAAATTGATTATATATTGAACTTCAGGAATGATGTCTTTTTGTGATTTCAATTTTTCAATCGCCTGGGTCACATTCATCCCTGATCGATAAATTGTTTTATAGGCCAAGCGGATTGTTTCCATCGTATCGGAACTAAAACCTCGCCTGGACAAACCAACCCGATTCACGCCAGCAAATTTCAATGGTTCACCCGCAGCTAAAATGTACGGTGGAACATCTTTGCTGACCCTGAGTCCACCACCAATAAATGAGTAACTGCCTATTCTGACAAATTGGTGAATTGGCGTCATACCACCGATTGTTGCAAATGATTCAATGGTCACATGACCTGCCATATTGATTGCATTTGATAAAATCACATTATCACCGATTAAACAATCGTGAGCCACATGCACGTAAGCCATTAGCAGGCATCTGCTCCCAATTTGAGTTTTTAACCGATCTGTCGTCCCACGGTTCAGCGTGCAAAATTCGCGAATCGTTGTTTCGTTACCGATTTCAAGCGTTGTTTTTTCACCACCGAATTTTAAATCCTGCGGATCAGTACTCAAAACAGCACCTTTGAAAATTCGACATTTTTCACCGACTCGCGTTCCGGAATGAATAAGAACGTGGGAACCAATTTGAGTTCCTTCGCCGATCATCACATCGTTTTCGATGACAGAAAAGGGGCCGACTGTAACATCATTTGCAATTTCTGCATTAGCGTTTACAATTGCAGTTGGATGAATTTGTGTCAAAAAGATTCTCCCTTTTTTAAAGTAATCACCAGGTTATTTAAAATGATCACTGCCTATTGATGCGATTCTATCGATCAACAACTGCGGCTGATAATTCAGCTTCGCATACCAGATCATCTTTCACATAGCCTTTACCCACCATTTTGCAGATGGATTGTCTAAATTTAACCATATCTAATTCAAATCGAAGCTGGTCTCCGGGAATAACCGTCTTCCGGAATTTTACTTTGTCAATACCGGTGAAATAGACCAGTTTATTGCTGGGATCATCCTCAGAGTTTAGCAGCAGAATTCCGCCAACCTGAGCCATGGCTTCGATTATCAAAACACCCGGCATGATAGGCCTGCCCGGAAAATGTCCGATAAAAAAAGGTTCGTTGGCAGTGACATTTTTAATACCGACAACATGTTCTTTTGGAATGAGGTCAACGATTTTATCAACGAGCAAAAACGGATAACGATGCGGCAAAATCTGGTGAATCGCATTTATATCGAGAACAACACCTTTTCCTGGCGAACGTTTCTGATACTTGGAAGCAATTTTTTGCTTTTCGAATTCTTTCCGCAACATTTTCACAAGTTCAACATTGGCTGCGTGCCCGGATCTCGCTGCCATAATATGTCCGATTAGCGGAGCGCCGAGCAAGGCAATGTCACCGATTAAATCCAATGCCTTATGTCGGACCGGTTCATTGTAAAAACGAAGTTCTTTGCCGTCCAAAATTCCGTTTTCGCCTAAAATCGTTGTATCCGGTATTTTGAATAATTTTTTTAAACGGTCAAATTCACTCTTATCGAGTTCTCTGTCCAGAATAACAATAGCGTTGTCAACATTGCCGCCTTTAATTAATCCGTGCTCTTTTAACATTTCCACTTCGTGCAAAAAACAGAAGGTTCTCGAAGGAGCGAATTCACTCACAAACTCATCTTCCAGTGAATACAACGAAGTGTACTGAGTCCCGAGAGCTGGATTTTGATAATCTACCATAAAGGTGATTCGAAATTGATCGGAAGGAACGACTACGATATCAATTTTTCGCTCATCATTATGATAAGCAAAGGTTCGCTCAATAATAATATAATCCTTTGGCGATGATTGTTCTTCGAAACCGGCTTGCTCAAGAATTTCAACGAACGGCAGCGCACTTCCATCACCAACAGGCGGCTCGTTATTGGTTAATTCAACAAGAATGTTGTCGATTTCTAAACCGGCGACCGCCGCTAACACATGTTCAACCGTATGGATAGTGACGCCGTTTTGACCGATCGACGTACCTCTTGAAATATCCACAACATGTTCAATATCAGCAAGAATTTCCGGACAATTTTCGATGTCCACGCGTTTGAAGCGGATACCGGAATTTTCAGGCGCTGGTTTAAACGTAAGTTTAGACTTGTTACCCGTATGAAGCCCAATCCCTGAAGTAGATACCGGTTGTTTAATTGTCCTCTGTTGTTTTAGCATGTATTCTCCTTTTTAGCATACTATCGTCAAATCCCTCGGATAAAGGAAAACCGTCGGTAGCTCTAAAAGTAATTTCCGTTTATTCTGAATAATAATCGATTGTTATTTATTAGTGATTTCTTTTAATTCTGCTTCAATTTGTGAAATCCGTTTCAACAATTCCGGAAGTTTTCTTAGTGCGGCCTCTTCTCTCTTGGCTTGCATTATGGGGCGCGCCGGATAGCCAAAAAATATGGAGTCGGGAGGCAAACTTTTTGAAACGCCGGATTGAGCGCCGATCGTGACATTGTCGCCGATTTCAATATGTCCCACAAAACCAACCTGTCCTCCAACAATCCCGTTCTTTCCAATTTTTGTACTGCCTGAGATGCCGGTTTGCGCAGCGATCACGGTATTTTCACCAATCTCGACATTATGCGCTATTTGAATGAGGTTGTCTAATTTGACTCCCTTTTTGATAATTGTTGCACCAAGGGTTGCCCGGTCGATTGCACAATTGGCTCCAATCTCAACCTCGTCTTCGATAATCACGATTCCCACTTGCGGGATTTTATGATAAGTTTCACCTTCACGGGCAAAGCCGAATCCGTCCGAACCAACAACGGTGCTGCTATGGATAATTACGTTATTTCCGATACGGACCTGCTCGCGCAAAACCACATTGGGATAAATTACGGTGTGATCACCAATTTCGACTTCTTCGCTGATAACGACTCCCGGATGAATTTTTGTGTTTTTGCCAATAACACAATTTTTGTTTATTACTGCGCGGGCGCCGATACGGGTGTTTTCGCCGATAATGACAGATTCATCAATAACAGCGGAAGGATGAATTCCTTCTTGCAGGGTTTGCATCGGTGGATGAAAATGGCGAAGCAATTTGAGAAATGAAAAATAAGGATTTTCCGTGCGGATAATTGTCTTTTCGGTGTCCGGAAAATCCTTACCAACAATAACAGCCGAAGCATCAGTGGTTTCAATAAATTTTGCATATTTTGGGTTCGAGATAAAACTTATTTCACCCTGACCAGCTTCCTCAATTTTGGAGACCCCGCTTATTTTAATTGCTCCATCGCCCTGGAGTGTTCCTCCGATATAATCTGCAATTTTTTTTAATGTAACTTCCATTTTTCGCCTTATTTGTTTACTGATCCTTTTTCCAATTCGTCTAAAACACTGTCAGTCAGATCAGCGATTTTATCACTGGCGTGAAGAATATTTCCGGCTGCAGTATCTAAAATCAGATCATAATTTTCTTCATCACCAATTTTTTTGATAACACCATTTATTTTGTCTAAAACGGGTTGCATTAATTCAGCTTGCTTCTTGTAAATTTCGCCACTTTCAGGATTATATTTTTCCTGTTGAAATTGTTGTAATTTAAGCATCAGGTTTTGAATTTCCTGTTCCTTTTCTCTCTTTTTCGCTTCACTCAAAAGTAAGCTTTGTGATTCATATTGTTCCTGCAATTGTCTTAATCGTTCTTGCATTTCACGTCCTTCAGCCTGAAACTGACGGTCGATTTCATCAATTTTTTTCTGAACGTCAAGCGCATCTTTAAACGTTGACAATATTTTTTGAGAATGTACATAAGCAATTTTTAAATCTTGAGAAAATACGGGGATTGTCATGCATAAAACAAGCGAAAAAATTATCGCCACTTTTGTCAGGTTCAACATTCTCATTTTTTCCTCCATAGTGATTAATTGAATTAGAGTTCTGCAAAATACTCCATTTTTAAAATTTTACTGTCATGCCTGAAAATGCAGGCATGACATAAGTTATTAGTAATTGAGATGAAGAAGACTCATGCAATCGCAGGAGTGACATCTTTTATCCACTCGTTCAACTATTTTGCAGGACGTTAATTAATTGAATGTATTTATATTCCTTGATTAATTTGATTAATTAATTTGATTATTTTATTTAACCTGAATTATAATAATGAATAATTCGAGTTAATAAAGCTGATTTCCAATTAGAAACTTTTACCGAACACAAAGTGCGGTTTCCACTGACCGAATCGTTCGCCGGTTTTTGAATCGTAATTATCAAAGCCGTACGCATAGTCAAACCCGATGATACCGATCATGGGCATAAAAACCCGAGCTCCGATGCCAATTGACCGTTTTAAATCAAACGGATCAGTATCTGAAACGCTTTCCCAGGTGTTCCCGGCTTCCGCGAAAACCAGTCCGAACATTGTCGGATTGGGAATAATTTGAAACCGAATCTCAGTTGTATATTTTAACATGACATTACCACCCGCCGAAATCGCATAGCCAGCAAGTGGATCATCATAACCGCGGAGTGGAGTGGACCTTGAAAGACCTTCGCCACCGAGGAAAAAATATTCGAGATACGGAATCTTCGAGTCTTTTTTCCACCCATCAATAAAACCGGCAATTGTGTGATTATAAAGAATTAATTTCCAAAACGCCGGCGTAAACCAACTGGCCGACAAAATGTATTTCTGAAAGCCGACATTACCGCCAAGAAGTCCACCGGCGAATTCCGAAGAAAACGACACTTCCGATCCTTCAGTAGGAAATTCAGGACGGTTCAGGCTGTTACGACTAATGATCTGTGTAATACTGCTCGAAATTAAAGGCCATTCCTGTCCTACAATATTTCTTGGGTTGGTATTTCTAATACTTTCAACAAAATCCGACAATTCAGTTCGGTCGGCGCGATAAATCCAATCGCCGCGGAAGTAATTATCAGGCCAGCGCAGTCGTTTTCCAAAACGGAGCGAGCCGCCCGTGCTTTGCTGTTTGTAGCCAATCCAATAGCTGTCCCGATGCGTGTCATAAAAACTAAACCCTGCCAGGGTTGGTGTGTCCAATAACCAGGGTTCGGTAAAACTGATTTGAAAGGAACGGTAGTAACGTCCAAAATTCCAGTCAAAACTTAATCGCTGACCGTTTCCGAATAGATTGTTCATTGCCACACCGATGCTGCCGATTATTTTGTCCCGTTCGCTCCAGCCGGCTGACATGTTGGCCATGTCAGTTGATTTTTCTTCCACTGTAAATTTTAAGTCTATTTTATCTTCTCCAACAGGCCAATAGTCGAGTTTAACATCAGAGAAATAATTTAAAACCCAGACTTCACGCTGGCTGCGTTCCAGTGCCGCTTTGCTGAACGTTTGACCCGGTGCAATACGTAATTCACGGCGGATCACTTTCTCTTTGGTTCGTGTGTTTCCGCCGATGTGAATCAGATTCACTTTGACAGGATTGCCTTCGGTAACTGTGAAATGGATATCGACGGTGTCTTTGGCGACAGGTCTCTCTCTCGGGTCGATTCGGGAATAAATATACCCGGAATCATAGTATAATGAGCCCAATCGTTCTACAAGTGCTTTTTGAATTTTCTCGGAATTATAAACATCACCTTCATCAAATCCAAGCATTGAATGGAGCCGCTCTTCGGAAAAAAGCTGATTTCCTTCCCAGGTGATATCACCGACATAATATTGGTTGCCTTCACGAATGGTGATGTCGATAAACAGATCTTTCTTGCTTTCATCATAATAGACACTGTCTTTTACAATCTCCGCATCCCGGAAGCCTTCTTTCTGATAAAACTCGATGATTTTTTGTAAATCTTGTTCGTATTTTATTTCATCAAAATCCGCTCCGCGCCACCAGCGGTCTTCTTTTGTTTCCTTCATTTGTTTGCGCAATTTTCCATCTGAAAAATTCTGGTTGCCGAAAAAATTGATCTCTTCAACCTGAACTTTGTTGCCTTCGTCGATAACAAACCTTAAGATGACTTTTCCTTCACTTTCAGAATCATAAATTTCCGTGTTAATTTCCGCTAACAAAAATCCTTTTTCCGCGTACATCTTTTTTAATTTTCTTCGGGCCTTGTTAATCTGATAATCAGATAACACCTGTCCCCGATAAAAGTTGAGCTCTTCGTCGATATCATTTTTTTTGATTTTTTTATTACCGAGCAGCTCAATTTTTTCGAGTCTCGGATACTCCTCAACACGGATCGTTAAATAAAGTCCGCCGGCAACCTCTTTATCGATAATGATTTTAATATCGGAAAAAAGGTTCAGACTCCACAGATTGCGAATCGCTTTTTGTATGTCTTCACTGGTGATTTCTGATCCGGGTGTTAAGCCGGAGTTGATCTGAATAATTGTTGCATCCGCTGTTTTATTGCCTTCTACTGTAACGCCCAATAGCTTCGCTGATTGACGTTGAGCAAAGATCAATTGCGGCAGCATAATAGCAGCAATTATGATAATAGTTAAAATAAAATTTTTATGTTGAACACCGGAAAACATTACCAGACCTCCAATTCATATAAAATGAAAAATAAGAAATTTTTGTCTAATTGTAAAGGAAAAAATGATTTAAATTCAATTTTTTGTATTTCGCTTTTTAAAACGGGAACGAATGTCGCAACAATACTCTTTTATCTTCCCGTTGATCGAGCATTAACGTGTTGTAATCATACTCCATCTGCAACAGCAAATTTGAATTGATCCGATATTCCAAACCGAATTTGTGACTCAAACCGAATCCCTCATGTTGATAACGATAGTCCATTCCCGCCTCTAATTGACCTGAATACATCAAAAATAGCTGGTCTGCCAGGTATTTGCCAATCATCACTTTCGTGCTTCGAAGAAGAAATAACTTTGAATCAAAAACAAAATTGCGCTCCTCAGTTACATTCATTTCGATCAAATTTCGTGTAAAACGAGAACTGAATCTGACCATATCCAGTCTTAATGTTTGCTCCAACTGTCTTTCGAAAGGCCGAAATAAGGGGCGAAAAACTAAATTATCCGTACTGATTCCAATGATATCGGTCGCCATTCCTTTAATATTTGACAAGGAATATCCCAGCGATGCTAAAATTTCGCCCTCGCTGTCTCCGAGGGTAGAGTTCTCTGAAGAGAGCTGAAACGTCACTTCTCCCAACCGGCCTCGTTTTTGGGCAACCCCAGTATCCTCATCCTTTGTCAGCAATGTTAGGTAGATGTAATACGGAAATCCCGTGGAATCTGTTACTGTAGTTCGTGCTTCGCCATAAATAATGGGCAGCAACGCACTTTTATCAAACTCAACATCAGATTCATGAGAGACGTCCATGTCAAATTCTGCACCTGCCTTCAGCACCTGGAAATTAAGGTTTAAATATTCCACATTTCCGCGGGAAGATTCCAAAAGGCCTGTGACGCCAAAAGTATTTTCATTTAAAACGCCTGCAAAGTTTAATCCGCCAATTCCTGCATCCAAAATCAAATCCAAATACACATTATCCAGGCCGCTCGGGATTTGGCGCTGATAATGAAGATTTTTACCGACCTGCGCCGTGACATCCCATTCAATTGTTTTTAAAACCCCGACAACCGGATCGTCATCTCTGTTCGCTGAATTTTCTGCTATAAAAGGAAAAGTGAAGTTCACATCTTCCAGCAATATTTTACCCCGGACATAAGGTTTCTCCACAGGGCCGGAAAAATAAAAATTTTCCTGAGTTGTTTTTCCCTTAAAAGCGAAATGTCCGAATTCACGTTTTTTCATCAGCGCAGGAATGTGTAACGACACGCCGGATGCCGATGTTTCAAGCGTAAAGATTCCAAAGTTTAATCCCAATGCCGGAATGGTAAATGGTTCGAGCCGTTCATTTTTCAGACTCTCGATTCGACGGTGATTTCGAAACGTAAATGGCTTATTTTGTATCTTCCCTGAAATATATTCAACATTTAAAAATCCATCCTGTTCCAAATTTACTTTCATCGAGAGATCTTTGATTTTTGGCGCGACATCGCCCAGTCTTAAATATCCTTCTTTTAACTCTATCTGTCCCTCAGATGCTGTCAAATTCGATGGATTACCAGTGAACCGAACTCCCCACGAAGCGTCGCCTTTCGTCTCTTTGAAAAAAGATGAGACTTCGGGTAAAATTGACAGAATATTGCCTTTTCCGAGTAAGGTTATTTCGACAGAATCCTGCTCAGTGTAGGGAATGTATCCCTTGCCATTGATTTCAAATTGATTATTTCGGACAATCAAAATTCGGTTTAAATGAATGCCTTTTTTCTGGTCTTGTTGAAATTCAAGGATATTTTTCATTTTATCCGCGCGGTTTTCGCCAAACTCAATCAGTGCCCGGTCAAAAGAGAATCGGCTCAGCTGTCCCTGGTCAATATTTATTGTTCCGGAAATATTCGGCTGGGATAATTTGCCTGTAAGCGTTAAACCCGTTTTTCCTTTTCCTGATAATAGATTGGATTTATTGAATAATACCGTTAAGGTTTCATTGAGTTCAAAGTCTGTCCCTTGAAAATCAAGATTAATCGTATTGGATTCTAAATTAATTTCCCCTTTGGATGTTAAAATGACTTGTTCATTTTTCTTTAAATGAAGATTGTTTAAAATAAAGTTATTATCTTTCATCAAAAAGGAGGTCGAGCCAGCATATTCCCCGATTCCATTAATTATGCATTCATTTAGTCCGATGTTTCCGTCCACAATTAAGTTGTTGAGGGTGCCACCGATGTATATTTTTCCGTTTAATTTGCCCTGTTCAAAATAACCCGGCTTTCTCATAATTAAGCGGCTTATTTCGTTTAAAGGAGAATGATTGAAAACTATCTCTGCTTCCACGTCTTTGTCTGGCTGATAAGTTATCTTGCCTTTACTTTGAAAAAGGTTGTTAATACGAAAATTGTTTATCAATAAATAATCGTCGTTTTTTACAATATCAAAATCTCCATCAAAAGAGCTGCCAGCACTTTCCAGGTTAATATCACCAAAAATTCGCCGATGATTTTTTCCTTCTTCAATCGTACAAATGAAGTTTGCATGTCGGTTCAATTGTTGATATTCGACATTCCACTGAAGATCACCATCAATTATAATCTTTTGTTTTTTTATTTTAAAGTTCAAGGTTGATCTTCTCAAATTCAGAATCTTTTCGAAATGTTTAAATTCATTAAATGGTTGAAGCAGATTGTGTGAACCGATCAATTTTATCAAAGATGTTTCTTTAGACTTAAACAAGTTCAGTTCAGCAGTCATCGCAAAAAAGCGATTCGGCTCGTTCAAGTCGATAAATAGTTTTCGATTTTTAAAATTTACGGTTCCGTTAAAAAAAAAGGCGGCATCCGGATTTGATTGAGACCCGGAGTTAATCGTTAAGGTACCTGACAGGTTGTTGAAATCACCGTTAGCTTGAAGTTCGAGGTGTGTCATAAAATTTTGTAAACTATCAAACGGTGGTTTAATCAAGGATTCAAATATATTTCCGCTTCCGATTACAGTCGCTTGAATACCTGGTTCAGGGTTGTTGAAATCGATTTGACCGGAAGATTGAAGTTGAATACCGTCCACATTCGTATTCATATTTTGAACCAAAAAGCGGTTATTTTTAAAAATCAACTCGCTTTTTGTGTTATGGAAAGTGATGTCCTGTAATTTTATCTCATCACTTGCAAAAGAAGCAGTCAACGATGGATTTTCAAATGTATTTGTCAGTTTACATGAAATAGTCGAATTACCTTGAATGCCTGTTTTATGTTGATCATCGAATTCATTGACAAATTTTCCGAGGTCAAAAGTCGATGAATTTAAATCTAAATTCAGTCTGGGATTCAAGATGTTAAAAATTGTGCCCGAGACTTCTATCGGAGAACCATTCAATCTTATACTGGATGGCGTGATATGACAGTTCCACTCACGTATTTTCGTATTTAGATTAATGTCATCAAAAATTAAATTTTTGTCTTTGATTTTAACGGCACCGTTCCGAATTGAAATATTACCGTAAATGTTGAATCCCGGAGTAGCGTCTTTTTTCTCAGTTAACGAAATCGTTCCGTCGATCTTTCCCTGACTGATTTTATAATAATCCGGCAGAAAAAAAGAATCTTCCTGATTCCATTCATAATTTTTAACATCGATATCAACCAGATCGAAATGTCCTCTGATCAAATCCATTTTTCCGGTCATACTCAAATTATAGTTTTTGGACTTGAATATTTTTCCGACCAACCGTGCCTGAGCATAGCCCATATCCTTGGTACTCAGCCAACCATTTATGTCATTCCCTAATAAAATTTCCGTGTTCGATGTGTCGATGTAACTTATTTTTCCTTTGGCAATGGTGATTCTCTTGATAAATTTTATGCTTTCAATACCCTTGAGATATTTATCAGTATCTAAATCTTTTAACGTTGAGTCAACAACAGAATTTTGCGTGCTGTCCTGATAATTTTTTCGGATAAACAGGTGGGGTTTGATAAAAATAATGTCTTGCGGGATTTTTTTAAGCTGAAAGCCGTTTTTCAACAGATTGATAAAATTGAATCCAAGTCGAATATCTTCAATGTGTAAAGAATAATAATTCTTATTAAATTGGACAACAACATCCTTTAGATGTACTGCACCAATGGACATGTCCAACTCTTGAAAATTGAAATTGTCACTCAGTACGGGTCTGATTTTTAAAAGTAAATAATTTTTTATTTTTTCATTGACTTTAATCAGGTGCCAACCGTGATACAATACAAGGGTTGTAAATCCCAAAAAAAGAGCAATGAATATTATCCATCGACGTGTTTTCATTTTACGATAACTTAGGCTAAATAACAAAAAAGCGATCCAATTATCAGAATCGCCATTACATTATAACTTCATTAAAACCATTATTTAAACGTTAGACTTACAATCAAAGTTCCTCTGCGCACGAATCTGTTGCACAATATATGGATTTGTTTTATCTGTGCATTTAGACGAATAATCTGGTTAATAAGTTGTAAATTAAGTTGGGTACAAAGTAATTAACTATGGCTAATTTGTTCACTCACCATTCCATAGCGTCGTTCCCGCTTTTGAAAAGCACATATCGCCGTATAAAATTCTTTTTTACGGAAATCAGGCCAGAGAATTTTTGTAACATACAATTCAGAATAGGCAATCTGCCAGAGAAGAAAATTGCTGATTCTCTTTTCCCCGCTCGTTCGGATCAATAAATCCGGATCGGGCAAATCATGTGTATATAAATTTTTGGATATTAAATTTTCATCAATCTCATCGGGCTTGAGCTGGTCTTTTTGTATTTTTTTTGCAATTTCCTGAACAGCGTGGGTGATTTCCAAACGGCTACTGTAATTCAATGCTAAATTTACGATTAAACCGGTATTATCCTTTAGTTCGTTCGTCGCATATTTTATACCCTGTCGCACCGACCTCGGTAATTCATTAATTACGCCAATAGTTTTCAGTTGAACATTGTTTTTATTCAACTCGGGCACTTCGCGTTTTACTGTATGAATCAAAAGGCGCCATAATCCACTGACCTCATCTTTAGGCCGCTTCCAGTTTTCTTTTGAAAATGTATAGAGAGTGAGAACTTTTACACCCAGTTCACCACAGGCTTCTACGACAGCCCGCACAGAATTGATACCTTCTTCATGGCCTTTAATTCTTGATAAATTTCTGGCTTTTGCCCAGCGCCCGTTCCCGTCCATGATAATAGCGACGTGCTGTGGTATTTTGCCATACTCAATTATTTTTGCTTTTAATTCCTCTTCGTTCACAAAAACTTCTCCGCAACATAAAATATTTTCACATCATCAATATTAAAATACAACTCCATTACTAAACATTGCAATAAAATCATCGCTTGAATTTCGTGCTAAATTTTGATGTAACAATTTCAATCAAATTTAAAACAAATTCAAAAAAAGTCAAGCTAAAATTCTGCAATAACGCTGCCATTTTATTTTATGAAATTAAACGCCTTAGCAATGATTCAAAAACGATATCAACCAAAAAAGCCTTCTGTTTAGTTAACTTTAAGCAGAAGGCTTTTCAAAATATCAACGTGTGTTCAAAATGATGCTTTGAACATTACATTTCTGATAGATTTTCTTCAACAAATTTTCCCGCATTGAGGTAATTCCCCTCAGCAACTTCATCTGCAATCGCGAAACATTTCTCACCTCTGTCCGATTGGCCTGCCTGAACATAGGCGATACCCAAATTCGTCCAGTTAGCAGAATTGTCTGGTGTTAATACAACTGCTTTTTCGAGGTAAGGGATTGCCAATTTATATTGTTCCTTGGCTTTGGCCAGGTCTGCTTCATATTGTTCGACAGCATCATAAAGTTCTTTATCGCTCATATCCCGGTACGGTGTCAACAGGTTTTCAGCGATTTTGAGATAAGATAATCCAATTGAAGAAGTTGCGCCGATATCGTCCGGATTTTTTTCGAGAACTTTTTTGAAATTTTCAATGGCTTTTTCATATTCGTTTTTATTAAAATAAAGCCTTCCCTGATTGAAAATTAAATCAATATTATCGGGATTTTTCTCTAATGCCTCCTCGTAAGCTTCAAATGCCTTATCAGTCTGGTTTGACATATCATAAGCTAATGCTTTTAAGGCAATTGCGCTTGCGTTGTCAGGGTCGTTCGCTAAAATTCGATCTGCGACTTCGATCACCTTATCGTGCTGCTCGCCTCTTAAGTACAAATCGGACAATGCATTGAGCGCCTTAATATCGTCCGGCGCTAACTCGAGACCTTTTTCATAATATTCAATGGCCTTGTCATTTTCCCCTTCTCTCAAATAAACGTAACCCAGATTTTTGTAGGCATCCGCTCTGTCCTCGTTAATAACGATACATTCTTTAAAACTTTTTTCAGCGAGTTTGAGACTATCTTTTTGTACCTGTTTAACGCCAAAGTTAAAGCTTTTCACCCAGTACTTGTCTCGTAAAATTTCGATTTTTTGTTTAAACTTTGGATCGGGGGCACCTTGCATCAGTTTCTCAGCAGTGGCAAATTCTTCCGCCATCTTGTCGTACTCCCCAAAGTGTCCATATCCTTCTCCCAAAAGCACATGGGCTTCCACATCCGCAGGATTCACTTGGACCGCCATTTTCAATTGTTCCATGGCTTTTTCCCAATCATTCTGCTGATTGATGTAGATCAGAGCAGATTCAACCTCTTTTGAACGGCAACCAAAAAACATCAGAGCAATAAGTAGAACCAGCACTCCAACAGAGAGGATTGAATAAAGTTTTCGCATCTTATTTCTCCTTCGCTATTCATTACTGTTAATCAATTAAACAAATCTAAATATAACTGTTCTTAACTTTTAAGTCAAGGATTATTTTAATATTTTTATTTTTCCCAAAGCTCTTTTTATATTCCGAAATTCAATTTATAAACTATCGAGTGATCAAAGTTTCAATTCAAATGGCGGATAAATTATTCGTCTCTCCGTCACAATCCCATTGATCAATTCATACGGTGTCACATCAAACGCTGGATTATAAATATTAACCCCGGCAGGTGCGGTCTGTTTTCCAAATCCACACGATACTTCTTCCGGTGCACGCTCTTCAATCGGAATTTCGGAACCACTTTTGAGATTCATATCGATTGTCGATCTCGGCGCAGCAACGTAAAAGGGAATGTGATGATATTTTGCCAGCACTGCCAGATTGTATGTCCCGATTTTGTTGGCGGTATCGCCATTGGCAGCGATTCGGTCTGCACCCACTAAAATGCAATCAACCCAGCCTTTTTGCATCACAAAAGCTGCCATGTTATCGCAGATCAGCGTCACATCAATTCCGGCTTTTTGTAGCTCCCATGTTGTAAGCCGAGCGCCCTGCAGTAACGGTCTGGTTTCATCAGCAAATACCTTTATGTTTTTCCCTTGTTCTTTTGCTGTGTAAATTACCCCCAGCGCAGTTCCAAAGTCAGCCGTCGCCAGTGCGCCGGCGTTGCAATGCGTCAGTATGGTATCGCCATCACGTATTAATCTCGCTCCGTTCTCCCCTATTTTCCGGCAAATAAATTTATCTTCATCCAGAATGCGAAAGGCTTCTTCTAATAACTTTTTTTTCAAGTCCTGTGTATTCGTCGGACTAGTTTCTAAAATTTTGCGCATTCGATCGAGCGCCCAAAATAAATTCACAGCAGTGGGGCGCGTGGCAGCTAATTCGTCTATGACCTGCAACAGGCTGTTTTTGAATTGATGATAGCTGTCAGTATCGGATTGATTTGCTCCGAGGCATACGCCGAATGCTCCGGCGATTCCAATAGCAGGAGCCCCTCTGACTTTCAGTTGTTTTATAGCGTCACATAATGCTTGATAATCCGATATCTTTAAATAGACCTCTTCCTCGGGTAATCGTGTTTGGTCAATAAGCACAATTTGGTTATTTTTCCATTCGATGGTTTTTATCATTTAAATAGTTCCTAACAGGCTGGTTCAAATTAAGTAGAGTTTAAACGAAAAATCATTTTGGGTTACTAAAAATGAATTTCATATTTGTCTAATCTTACCTCATTCCCTGTCCCCTTCTTCTGGAAGGAAAAGGGGATTCCTATTCTGGGGATGTATCAGAAGTCTCAATGGAATATATTTAGTACACTTTGTAGTAGCGAATTTATTCGCTCCATACAATATGGGGTATTTGACGAATAAATTCGTCACTACAAGTTTACTTTTGATACAGCCCCCTGGGGTGAGGTCTATTATTGTGTTTTCGGTCAGACACTAAGTATTGAGTCAAAATTTGAGCAATTTTTTCGGCACTGCCCACATTTTTCGTAACGATGTCTTTCGCTTTCTTCCCGAAATCACTGGCAAAATCCGGATCATTAAAAAGTTGCAGTAGCAACTGTTCGATATCATTCTCCGATCGAACTATAAATGCGGCATTGTTGTTTAGTAAGTGATTGGCCTCTGCTGACGCCTCTACTTTGGGTCCGAAAAAGACCGGGACACCATGGATCGCCGGTTCGAGTACATTATGTATTTTTGTTTTGAAACTGCCGCCAACAAAAGCGGCTGTTCCCAACGAATAAATCTTGGCTAATAAACCGATCTTATCGATAATTAAACACTGAAAATCTGTATCACCATTTTTCAGGTTTGAATATCGTGTTGCTTTTAATACATATTTCTGGCACAAGCTTTCTATTTCCAAAATTCGTTTATCTGTAGGCTCATGAGGGGCAATAATTAACAAACAGTTTTCCTTTTTTTTATGCAGTTGGCTGAATGCAGGAATTATCATCAACTCATCAGTCAACCAGGTGCTGCCCGCAACTAAAGTTTTTTTATTTTGCAGTGCCGGGTTTTTTATTAGCTCCGAAATTTTACCGACATTTCGAGACCGTTTGTAAACTTGATCGTATTTTGTGTCGCCGGAAACGATAAGTTGTTCCGGAGAGCATCCGATACGTTCGAATTTGTCAGCTTGTTTTACGGAAATTACAAAGATGACGGTAAATTGACGCAGCAAAAAACTGTTGAGCGTTTTGAATATGGGAATGAAACGCAATGATTTATCAGGCAGCGATGCATCAATCAGAAATAAAGGTGTGTTCTCCTTTTTAATTCGCCAAACCATATTAGGCCAAATATCATGACGGACAATGACGGCAAATGACGGTGACAGTAGCCGGGTGAATCTTTTTACCTGGAAATAAGTGTCAAAGGGAAGGTAACATAAATAATCAACCGGTGGCTGGATTTTAATATTTTCATGGCCAGAGGGGGAGAAAACAGTGACGATAATGATAACATTCGGCGTCTTCTTTTTTAGAGCAATTAACAATGGTTCAGCTTGTAAATATTCACCATAAGAGGAAACATGAACCCATATCCTTTGATTTTGATTTGGAAGCTGGTGAATGAAGTGTTTCAATTTTTTCAAAGTACCAAAGCGACCTGCAATACCTTTTCTAACTTTTGGATTAAATAAACTTAAAGTGAAAATAGTAAGGAAAGACAGGGGAATGAAAATTAGGTTATAAAGCGCGATTAAAATCTGGTTCATATCATCTCCAGTTGCCAGCCTGATCCTGCAATCGGTATCAAAAAAATGGTCTCATTTCATTATAATTTTGTCCAATCATAACAGTCACATCGACCTGTCGCTCCGGGCTTAACTGATAAATAAGGTATCGTTCCTCGACACCGGTTTTACTCGCCACCAGTTTGGCGTTTTTCAGGTCTTTGCTCTTTCTATCAACAATTATGGATTTGGGTATGGTGTGAATATTCGTGTCAATCAAATAATTTCCATAATATACAACATCAATACCTTGATCACGAAGATAATCTGATAATTGCCTCGCCACATCTTTGACGCCGCATGCATTAAAAACTTCTGCTTTTAGCGTATAGTTACCCTTCTGTCTTGTTACGCTTTTAATAATTGTAACTTCATCAGAACCGGTTGCAGCAATTATCCCCAGTTGATGAATTAACCAGGTAGAAGCAAACAGTAGGTTGACACTTGCCAACAATATAATTGCCAGGGATAAAAGATAGCTTCGAAAGCCTTTTTTTTCAGAAGATTTTTTCTTTAATTTTCCCTTTGCTATTTTTTATCCTCCCCAATGATGATTCGGTAAAAAATGGAAATTATCAGGAACTTCGCCATAAATCCTTGTTAAAAAAAATGTTGTTATTCAAAAAAAGTAGCTGTTCAGCCAACGGGTCACAAATGACCCGGAGAAAAATCAATAAAATTGAGAGCAGATATTTTTCTCATTTTTGTGAATCAGGGTTCAGGATTAAATTTCAAAACCACATCATTACACTAAAATCTATTAATTGATTATTGAAAAGCCGCTATGCTCTCTGAGACATTTTTTGTTGTCTGAATAATCACCAAAAAAATAACCGAGTGTTTCCTCGGTTATTATGGAATATGTCATTAATCAATACTACATTTATTCATTTTCGAATGAGTCGTCAAAGTTTGATCGATATCTGGGGAATCGAAACGGATCGCTGCGATACATCGAGTTGTAATAATTCGGCATGGAATTGAACTGTAATCGCATTTCAAATTTATCACTCGGTTTATATTTTAGTTCTGCTCCGGAGAGAAAGAAACCATTTTGAAACGCCGGATGATCCGAGCCAAATGAATTGTGCGGAAAATTTTGTATGCCCCATTGAACAGTTAAATCCAATGGCGAAGCAAGTTGATACCGCAAGGTGTTTAGATAAACACTTTGTGACAATCCCTTGTCACCGATCGACATATATGAAAATGACATACTATGCGACATTGATAACCTGGATGGATCAAAAAGATTCCAGCCAATAGATTGATTGAAGCTCCCATTGGTGAGCTCTTTCCGAATTTCTACCGGCTTATCATCACGTTTAAATTGGCTGAATAAAATTCCGGGAATAATGGTTAACATTAGAAATAGTATGAGTGTTTTTGTTCTCATTGTAATCAGCCCTCCTGATATTTATTTAAAGGCACTGTTATTTCATTTTTATTTGAGATTTTTAAAAAGGAATTATAATTATAAATCCAGAGTCTCTGTACAATCAAAATGTCACTGCGCACTTGAAATGAATTTTCAGCGCTGTTGTTTAATTAAATAAATATTTATCAAAATGTCAATATTAAACTTTGTGTAATGATAAAAATATTTTGTCTCTATTTTTATTACAATAGATTTTACGATTAAAAAGTCACTTCGTTCCTGATCCAGGCTCAAAATAAATTGATAGTGTTATTTTATTTAGTTTAATTTTATTGAAGTTACACGATTAAGACGTCGGAGCGACAATGATGTTGTCAATTAAACGTGTCTTACCAATCCTCACAGCCAATGCAACCAGTACCTCATTTTTAATTTCGTTTGTAAATTCGAGTGATTTTGAATCCACAATTTCAACATAATCGATTTTTGCACTCGGTTGCTCAAGGATCAATTTTTTCATCTTCTTTTTAACAACTTCGGCATTTCTTTCTCCCGAATGAATTGAGTTTTCAGCCACCTTTAAAGATTGGTACAAAACGCGCGCCTGTGTTCGTTCTTCGCTCGACAAATAGGTGTTCCGTGAGCTCATCGCAATGCCATCCTTTTCACGGACGATCGGAGCAACGATGATTTTAATGTCAAAATTCAGATCCGCCACCATCCGTTTTATCACAATAGCCTGCTGCGCATCTTTCTGTCCGAAAACTGCGATATGGGGTTTAACCATATTAAAGAGTTTTGCAACAATCGTTGTCACCCCCCTGAAATGATGCGGACGGGATGCGCCACAGAGAATTTTGGTAATGTTTTCAACTTCAACAAAAGTCTGATATTTTTCCGGATAAACCTCATCCGCATCGGGATTGAACAAAATGTCGCACCCTTCCTGCTCCGCCAGTTCACGATCCCGATTGAAATCGCGGGGATAATCTTCAAAATCCTCCCCCGGTCCGAATTGAGTTGGATTGACAAATATACTCATGACCAGAACATCACAATGCTTTTTGGCCGTTTTCAATAATGATAAATGTCCTTCATGGAGATAACCCATGGTAGGAACAAAACCGATCGTTTTCTCCTGTCGCCTCAACGAATCTGCTTCTGCTTGCATTTTTTTGATGGAGTGAATTATTTTCATTATTAAGTCTCTGATTCGATGTCCACATCATAGCTTTCATCTTTGCCCGGAAAATTGTTCTTTTTTACATCGTCTACATATCTTGCGGTCGCCTCCCGGATCAGATGTCCCAATTCTGCATAAATTCTGACAAATTTAGGCCGGAATTTTTCAAAAAGTCCCAACATATCGTGCGTCACTAAAATTTGCCCGTCGCAATGTGGACCTGCGCCAATACCGATGGTGGGAACTGTAATTTTTTCCGTGACGATTTTTGCTGCTGCTGAAGGAATTTTTTCGAGTACAATCGCAAACACACCGGACTGTTCAAGAGCGATGGCATCAGAAACCAATTTGTCAACTGCGGCCCGTGTTCGGGCTTGAACTTTATAGCCACCAAATTTATTCACAGATTGTGGCGTCAATCCCAGATGTCCCATAACCGGGATGCCGGCATTGACGATTCTGTTCACTGTTGCTGCCATCTCTTCGCCGCCCTCCAATTTCACAGCTTCAGCGCCGCCTTCTTTTATAAATCTGCCTGCATTTCGCAGCGCATCTTCCGGAGTGATCTGGTAGGAAAGAAAGGGCATGTCCGCAACCAACAAAGCTCTTTTCACGCCGCGGCTTGCTGCTTTTGTGTGATAAATGAGTTCGTCAACAGTAATGGGAATTGTGGAATCGTGACCTGAGAACACCATTGCACCGGAATCTCCCACCAAAATAATATCCAATCCTGCATCATCCAAATACAAAGCCATCAGATAATCATAAGCTGTCAGTGCCGAAATCGGTTCCCCTTCTTTTTTCATATTTACGATAATGGGGGCAGTTATTTTTTTTGATTTCATGTCAGAATCCCGTCCATTGAATGAAACTATATAACATCTAAAATTCTACAAGGAAAATTGTTATTAAATCGTATCCTACGAAACACACAAAAATACACGAAATATTATTTTTTGATTTTTATTTTAGCGCTATTTCGCGTGTTTCGTGGCAATAAAGCTATGTTTCTTTGTTATCATTCCTTTTAGTAATTTAGGTAACAAATTAATCAAATCAAAGCTATCTGTTTATCTCCAGTTCTTGCTCAATTATGGCACCGCCAACAACAACATCTCCCTGAAAAAAAACCACAGATTGTCCCGGTGTTACAGCCTGATGATACGTATCGAAAACGACCTTCACTTTTTTATCTTCATACGGATAGATTGTCGCATTTTGTCCGGAATCGTTGTAGCGTATTTTTGCTTTCACTTTGATTGGCGAAACTAAACGTTTAATTGAAATCCAATTTGCATCTGTGGCGAGTAGCCCCTTGCTTTTCAGGTCTTGTTTTTCTCCAACGATGATCTGATTCGTTTCAGAATCGATCCGGGTGACGTAAATCGGTTTACCAACTGCGATGCCCAATCCTTTTCTTTGACCAATTGTGAAGTAAGGATATCCTTTATGATAACCGAGTACTTCGCCCTGTTGATTGACAATTTCTCCCTGACCAATTTCATCGACCAAAGCCGGACTTTTCTCTTTTAAAAATCTGGGATAATCATTGTCCGGGATAAAACAGATCTCCTGGCTTTCGCGTTTATGTTCTGTTTTTAAATTAAATTTCCCTGCAATTTTTCTGACTTCTTTTTTTGTCAGGCCGCCGAGCGGGAAAATTGTTCGCCGTAATTGATTTTGTTTGAGCCGCCAAAGGGCATACGCCTGATCTTTATCGTGGTCTATGCCGCGCAGCAACTGGTAACGGTGGTTCGTTTCATCAAATTGCACTCTCGCGTAATGGCCTGTCGAAAAAAAATCACAACCAAGTTGATCTGCTTTTGCTAAGAGCACTTTCCATTTTATTTCCGAATTACACAAAATACAGGGATTCGGTGTTCGACCATTATAGTATTCCTCGGTAAAATTCGAGATGACGTGGGTCTCAAATTGTTCTCGTACATCGATCACATAGTGGGGGATACCCATTTTTTCGCAGACGGTACGGGCGTCGTTGGCTGTTTCGATTGAGCAGCAACTTGTATCATTGAAAACATTGCCACCGACTCCGTCGTAATCCCACAGGTGCATGGTCAGACCGATGACTTTGTACCCTTCTTGCTTTAAAATCGCAGCGGCAACAGAGCTGTCCACGCCGCCACTCATGGCGACTGCAACTGTTTGTCTTTTATCCTTAACCATCTTCTTTAAAAACTATTTTGTTTAAAATGAAATCAAATTATTCCAGCGCGGATATGCTTCTCAGTTTTTCAACAATTTTTGACAATTCATCAATAGCGTATTCAACTTCGTCCGTTGTATTATCTCTCCCCAAACTAAAGCGGATAGAAGATTGGGAGATTTCTGGTTTTACTCCCATTGCCTTTAAAACATGCGACGGATCGACACTACCGGAGGTGCACGCTGAACCGCTGGAAGCGGCGATGCCTTTTAAATCCAAACTGAACAAAATCGCTTCACCTTCTACACCCTCGAAGGAGAAATTTAAAATGCCCGGCAGCCGGCTCTCCGGATGACCGTTCATGCGGATACGCGGCACTGCCTGTTCCAGCTTTTCCCGAAACAATGCACTCAATTGGATTAAGTGCTGCTCATCATGTTGCATTTTAGTTTTACAGATGTCGACTGCTTTAGCGAGTCCGATTATCCCCGGAATGTTTTCAGTTCCCGGTCGCATGTTTCTCTCGTGTGCGCCTCCGAATGTTATGGGGGCTAATTTTTTTCCTCTGCGGATAAACAACATGCCGATACCTTTCGGACCATAAATTTTATGTCCGGATATTGCCATCAAATCAACAGGCAGATCGCGTAAATCGATGGGCAATTTCCCAAATGTTTGCACGGCGTCTGTATGAAAGCGAATATCTTTTTGGCGAGCGCTGTTACCGATTTTTTCGATATCATTAATTGTCCCAACCTCATTATTCGCATGCATAATCGAAATCAAAATCGTATCATCACGGATTGCATCAGCGACTTGATTATGGTGAATGACGCCGTATTCGTCCGGTTTCAAATAACTTACCTCAAAGCCCTCTTTTTCCAAATATTGGCAGGTATGCAAAACTGCATGATGTTCAATTTGGGAAGTGATGATGTGTTTGCCTTTTCTTTTGTATTGACGTGCTACGCCGATAATGGCAATGTTATCCGACTCTGTTCCGCAGCCGGTAAAATAAATTTCATTCACATTAGCATTTAGAAAATCTGCAATCGATTCGCGAGCATCTTCCAAAGCAACTTTGGCTTCCCGTCCGTAGGAATGAATACTGGAGGCATTACCAAATTTTTCTGACATAAAAGGGAGCATTGCCTCTATGACAGCGGGATCCGGTGGTGTGGTCGCACTATGGTCAAAATAAATTCTCTTCATGAATTCATCCTTTGCTCTGATAGTTTCATCTATCCTTGTCTAAAATTTCGTCCGTTTAAATATAGTATTATTCCTTTAAATAATCAAGTGTTTAATTGAATAACTGCTTTAAAAAATCAACAGAACCGTTAGTTAAATTAGCCGATCGAAAGTTAACATTTTTACTAAAGAAAATATTGGATTTTTTGGAAATTATGACTATCTTTAACCTAACAAAATGCAATTATAAACGAGGAGATAGGATGATTTCTTTTGACATTCCGGCTTTTGGTACTTTTACGATTAAAAGCGTTGTCTTCGATTTTAATGGCACTTTAGCGGTTGACGGGAAACTTTTGCCGGGCGTCCGCCAACAGTTAATAAACTTAGCAGAACAAGTGACGATACATGTGCTCACCGCAGATACGTTTGGTCTGGCTAAAACTCAATTGAAAGGCATACCCTGCCACCTGCATATTCTCAAAGGAAAAGATGAAGATTTGCAAAAGGAAAATTATATTCATCAGTTGGGTTCTGAAACTGTGGGTGCGTTCGGGAATGGTAACAACGACAAAAAAATGTTATCCGCTGCCCGATTAGCCATTGCTGTAATCGAAGGAGAAGGATGCGCTGCATCTGCGCTTCAGTCCGCAGATGTTATTGTAAAATCAATCAATGATGGGATTGCGTTGTTACTTAAGCCATTACGCTGTAAAGCAACACTGCGCAGCTAATGCATTATTCCACGTCACTGACGATAATTTGCTGAACGTCTTTTGCCACGGTGAATTTTGTCATTGGTAAAATGGCAATTCGGGGTCCTTCGTAGTGACGATATTTTATGTGAAAAGTCCGGGTCTTTTTTTCATATTTATGGGAAACAATATCTTCTTCGAACAGTGTGATCCCTATTTCCAGGTTTTTCTTGTCAGCTGATAATATTTTTCCTTCCAGATGGATTTGGTGCTTTCCTTTGTAGATCAATTCAATTTTATTGTCTGTATTGGCAAAATCTTTCAGAATCGTTTTTTTCATTTGTTTACCTCTTTCGGTTTTATCTGAGACTTTCGTTGAATCCAAATGCTGAATAATCACATTTTTCATCTGCTGAAACTCCTCCGGATCGAATAACCTTGTCAGGAAAATGATGTTTAGATTTTTATCCAGCACAATGTTTCTGGTGACGCCTCCTCGTGCAAATTTATTAAATATTTTACCATTTTTATCCAATACAATGGGATAAGTCATATTCATTTTATCGATAAATTTCTCAACTGTGGATTCTTCCTCTTTGTAATTTACACCGAGAACGATCAATCCATCATCTTTTAGCGGTTGCCAGATTTCTTGTTCGATATGAGGAATTTCTTTCTGGCAGACGACACACCATGAAGCGAAAAAATTTAGAACGATGACCTTAGCCTTCAAGTCCGCTAACATTTGGCAATGCCCGTCTAATAATCGTATTTGGAAATCATCAACAGTATCGCCGACACTGACAATATAGCCTCTGTCATCGGGTCGTGGTTCTTGAGCAGCACTACTTTGGTTGAAAAAAATTACCCAAAATAGCAGGGATAAAATTTTGATTCTTCGCATTTTTTCTCCGACTTTTATTTTATTCTAATAAACTTAGTCGATAAAAGCAAGCGAATTTTTAAATTGAGCATAAAATTACTTGACAATAAACATAAATTATTCTATCTTTTTAATTACGGAATGGTGAATTTCTATCATAGAATTTTATTTGAACAAATGTAAATATTATTTCGGGAGTGCTGATATGCAAGCTGTTATTTTAGTCGCTGGAAAAAGTACACGAACCTACCCGTTAACTTTGACCCGACCGAAACCACTTCTACCCATTGCGAACAGGACCATCATCGAACATATTTTGGAACAGTTGGACGGACTTTTTGATGAAGTGATTTTGATCGTCGGTTATCGAAAGGAGATGATCGAAAAGGAGATCGGGCATTCGTACAAGAATATGAAAATTACCTATTGCGAACAAAAAGAGCAGTTAGGTACAGGGCATGCGGTCCAACAAACAGAACCGCTGATTAAAGATCGCTTTGTCGTGTTGAACGGGGATGATATTTATGACAGGCAGGATATTCAGGCGCTATTAAAATACGAATACGCCGCATTGGTACGCCATGAAGAAGATCCATCCCAATACGGTGTGTATCAGGTTGACAAGAACGACCGGATGATCAATTTAGTTGAAAAACCGAAAGAGTTTATCGGAAATTTGACCAATGTCGGTTGTTATCTGTTCGACAGAAAAATTTTTGATTTCATCAACAAAACACCGAAGAGCGAGCGGGGAGAAATTGAGATTACCACTTCAATTCTGATGTTTTCAAAAGAATATGATTTTTATGTGCACTTGATAAACGGATTTTGGCTGCCGAATGGGTATCCCTGGGAATTGCTCAAAACGCAGGAATTTTTTATGCGAGGTTATCAGAAAAGTATAAATTGGGGACAATTCGAGAATAATGTTCACTTAAAAAATTTCGTCAGCATCGGAAAAAATAGTGTCATTAAATCCGGCAGTTATATCGAGGGACCGGTTATTATCGGTGAAAATTGTACCATCGGACCGAATTGCTTTATCAGAGGATGTTCTGCAATTGGTGATCATGTTGTGATCGGAAATGGAGTCGAGATCAAAAATTCAATTATCATGAATCATACCAAGATTTGTCACTTGAGTTACGTCGGCGATTCGGTTGTTGGTCAAGGCATCAACTTGGGTGCCGGATTTATCACTGCCAACTTGCGCCACGATAAAGGAAATGTCTTATCCATGGTAAAAGGCAAACTGGTCGATACCAAAATGGAGAAATTTGGCACAGTGATCGGGGATGGTGTCAAGACGGCAATTCGGACATCCGTGTATCCGGGCAGAAAGATTTGGCCTGACAAACAAACTGATATCGGATCTATTGTCAAGTATGATATACGCGATTAATTGAGTCGTGATATTTTTAATTGATAAATTTTCTTCTCAAAATAGTTTAATCAATTCAGTTAATAAACAAAACAAAATGTACAACATGCTATGGAGGAATTTAGATGGGAAAAGGTGATCGTCGTTCGAGAAGAGGAAAAATCTGGAGAGGTACAACCGGAAAGACACACCTGAAAAAAAAGCATAAAAAAGCAGGACAGGGAAAGAAGAAAAAGAAAGGCTGATTCTTCAACCATTTTCAATCGGAAGCACCGATAAAATTTAAGCATTAATCGGTAAATCATGGTCCCTCCCGAATATTTTTACAGTTAATCATCGGATTTTTGACAGGTGGAGATCGAATGATTTTATGAGATTGACTTCACTTATTGATGATTTTTTAAAAAGAGGAGCAGAATTGTTTGTGTTATCATCTGATATTTTTGAAATAACATTGCGCATTATCGCTGCTGCATTTTTTGGCGGTCTCATTGGCTTGGAGCGCGATATTCATGGCAGAGCAGCGGGCTTGCGAACGCATTTACTGGTAAGTGTCGGGGCAGCGCTGTTTACAATCATTTCTCTGTATATTGCTTCCAATGCACCGGAATCACTTCCTGATTTTGCCAATGTTTCGGATCCGGGGCGCATCGCGGCTCAAATTGTGACCGGTATCGGTTTTTTAGGGGCAGGCGCTATCATCAAGGAAGGTTTTACCGTTCGTGGACTGACAACAGCAGCAAGTCTCTGGATTGTCGCTGCTATTGGAATGGCAGTGGGGGCCGGCTTTTATTTAATTGCTTTGTTAACGACGGTGGTTGCGTTGATTGCACTTGTTGTGCTCAACTATTTTGAGAAGTTTTTTTCGAAAAATTTGTACCGCACACTAAGTATCGTTTGTGCTGCTGATACTGATATTTCAAAAATAATCCGTAATGTGAGAGAATTGGATATTAACATTTTGTTTTTTGAGTTCAATCGGGATTATGAAAATAATACAACAACGGTTGACATTGCACTGAAACTGTTTTTAAAACAAATATCCGAGCAGTTCATCGACCAAATTATTGCCCATTTTGAAAAATCTGAAATACCGCTGAAATCCATCACCTGGAAACAAGACTAGATTCTCGAAATTAAAATTATCGATCCCAAAAGAGCAGCAGCAAATGCGCCGCTGACCAGCTAAAATGGGGTGCGTTTTTTCCCTCTCCGGTCAATGGGGCATAATTCTCGTAAATCGGTTCGCCCGTCGTTTTTAGTCCCTGTAATCGGTTGAAAAGCTGTTTGGTAAATTTATCTGCCGACCCATTGAATCCATAATTTTTCATTCCCTTGATTGCGAAATAAGCCTGATCCAGCCAAACTGGTCCATGCCAATAATCTTCAGAAAATTCCGGATGATCTTTTGCCAGTGTCGGAAAGGGAACGTAAGTAGCGAATTTTTCCCCGTCATTTAAAATGAGATTGATTTTACTTGCCTGCTCGTCAGTTGCCACCTGAGCCCACAGCGGAATCCATCCCTCAATTCCCATAATTCTGATGTGTTTTTTGGAATGCAAATCAATGTCATAAAAATAACCGGTTTTGGAGTCAAACATATACTCTCGAATTAGTGATTTCAATTTATTCGCTTGGTCCAGAAATTGCTGAGATTCTTTTGGCAGGCTTAGTATACCAGCCATTTTGGATAAGAATATTTTTTCCGCGTACAGATAAGAATTCAAATCCACAGATTCCTGAGTCAGCGACCAGGCTGCTTTACTGTTTTGAACCATTCCCGCGTTATCAAACCGTACAGCGTTGTCCATGCCGCTCTCCCATTTCGCCGCGGTGATCGTGCCGTCGGTGCATCCGTATTCGCACAGCCCATTTTGATCGTGATCACGAAATTCGTACCACCATTGGTGATATGTTTTAATTTTCGGATAAATTTCAGCCAGGAATAACGTGTCGCGAGTTGCTTCAAATACATTCCAGACTGCCCAACCGGACAACGGCGGTTTTGAATTCCTCCAATTATTTTTAGTGGAATCAGAATAAATGCAATCAGCAACCATGCCGGATTCATCCTGATAATCGAACATGGCGTAAATCTGATCTTTGGCAAGTTCTGGCACAAAATGGGTCAACGCCACTGCGTGCTTCCAGGAATCCCATGCCCAAAAGCCGTTGAAGTACGGCACCGCATTCGAGGGAAATAGTCCGTCGCGAAAAAGATGTCGGTGAGCGGATTTCCAATTTGATATTAACGTAACGAGTGATTTTACTGCAATTCTTCGATATGCCTTCTGTTTTGCCCACTTCGAATCAATGTTTAGCCTGTTGGTTAAATAACCGTTCCATCGGTCGATATTTTTTTGATAATTAACATCCGGTTGATGGAGATTATCTCGTAAAAATAATTTATCTTCCACCAGTCTCTCGCTGTCTTTGAAATGAGAAATGAGAAGATAGGTCTGGATTGTTGTTCCCGGGCTGATAGTCATCGGTTGCTTTTTTATGGTGTAGCTATTTTTTTCGGCGTGATATTGATTGGTAAATTGAGAATTGGCTAAAGGACGAATTACAATTCTCTCATCGTTTTGAAGTTCGATTTCAATCGATTCTTCAAGATAATGTAATTTCCCCATTCCATCAAAGATGCTCCCCTGCCAGTCAACGCGGAAAGATAATACTTTTGTGGAATGATTGGTAATCGCAGCACGGATGATTGCCGTCTGATCAGAGAAATACCACAATTCAAGTTTTATTTTTAAACCATTTGAATCAAAAACTTGTCGTAGTAATCCGGGGAAAAAATTGATTCCAGATTTTTTGGAATCAGCTAAGTTCAGTTCTGTTTCGTTTCCCTTATTTTTAAGAAAAATATTGAATTTTGCCAGACATCGGCTCAGCCATTTTCCTTGAGTTGATAAATATGGACCTGTGAATCCACCGTAAAGCGAGTGTGCAGTGTCTGGCGGAAGAGAAAAACCAAACCAGGCACCTTTGTCTGAGAAACAAAAAGCGGGATAATCATCAGTTTTCGTTGGGACGTTTTTAAAATCTAAAATATTCGGATATTCGAAAATTAAGTTCTGCTTTTCCAACTCACTTTGATTTGAGCAGGTCAGAGTGATTAAAAGAATGAAGATTACAAATAGAGTCGGAATTACTGCTCTTTGTTTAATCATTATGAAGTAATTTTTATTTTAAGAATTGTCTCGCCAGTATCGAGAAAAATTATTTGATTAATTTTATCGAACATTTGTCTCAGTTAAAACAATGTCCAATTTTTGAACCAGAAAATCAGCATCGTTTTTGTTAAATACCAGAGGCGGTTTGATCTTTAACACATTATGAAACTGACCATCAGTACTAATGAGAACGCCCTCGTCTTTCATTCGTTCCACAATATGGTACGCTTCCGTATCGGCCGGTTCAAGCGTAGAGCGATCTCGAACCAACTCCACTCCAATGAACAGCCCAAGTCCGCGCACATCGCCGATTAATGGGTGTTCATTTTTCAATTTGGTTAATTGATTTTTGAGATATGTTCCGACGTTGAGCGCATTTTCTTGCAGTTTCTCTTCTTCAATCACCTGAAGCACAGCCAGACCAACAGCACACGACACCGGATTACCGCCAAACGTGTTGAAATATTCCATGCCGTTATCAAAAGCATCCGCTATTTCGGTAGTGGTCACCACTGCTGCTAACGGATGTCCGTTGCCAATTGGTTTCCCCAGAGTAACGATATCCGGCACAACATGTTGAGTCTCGAATCCCCAAAAACGAGTGCCGACTCGACCGAAACCGATCTGCACTTCATCGGCAATACAAATACCGTCCGCTTCCTTAACGTGTTTGAAAGCGGTTTTTAAGTAATTTTCCGGATACACAATCTGACCGGCGACGCCCATCAGTGACTCAAAAATGAAAGCGGCAATTTCGCTACCTGCGTTTTGTACTTGATCGATTCGCTTTTTTATTTCGGCAGCGTACTTTGGACCGGCTTCCGGATCGTCTTTTCGATAGGTGCCGCGATAAATGTCTGGTATTTCTACCTTATGGATATATTTTTGCTTGCCGCTTCCGCCGGGGCTGTCAAATTTGTAGGGACTGATTTCAATATCCGCAGTGGTTGTTCCGTGATAGGCAGAGTCAATCACGATGACGTCTTTTTGGCCGGTAAAATTACGAGCTAAACGCAATGCCAAATCATTGGCTTCGCTGCCAGAATTGACAAAATAACACACACTCAGCGGTTCCGGAAATTTTGCCGTCAGTTTTTCTGCATACTCAACCAGATAATCATGGAGGTAGCGAGTGTTCGTATTTAGCTCCGCCATCTGTTTTTGAGCAGCCTTGACAACCTTGGGATGACAGTGCCCGACGTGAGGCACATTGTTGACCGCATCGAGATAAACCTTTCCATCTTCATCGTATAAGTATTGCAGCGCGCCTTGTACGATTTTCAGCGGCTGCTGATAGGAAATGCTGAGCAACTTTCCGATCATTCGACTTCGCATTTTTAAAATTTCACTTTTGGGCTTACCATGTCTAACGGGGCTGCTGATGTTACACGCGCTCTTGAATTGTTTTTGCGCAGCCATCGGATTGATTTTCAGCATTTGTTCCAATAAACGCCACCCAGGTTTTTCCGATATTGAAATGTAGTCATTTTGAGGCTGTTCCAATTTGCAGTAAGCAGAAGTCACCAGACTGATGCATAATCGAGCGCAGATTAAATCATATAAAAGATCGGCCTCGGTTTCCGTAATGGGCAAAATTTCATTATATCCGTTAATTAAATGTGTGGCAGTCACCACAGGATCTTTTTTATTGAACATAATATAGGTAGCCGCTATTGCAAGTTCACAAATGGTGGCGGTATAAACCATATCTCCAAAGTCGATAATGCCTTGAATGTCAAATTTAGCTGAAGACTTTCTGTTGAGCAGCACGTTATTATCATTGGCATCGCCGTGAATGATGCTTTTTCTTAATTGAGGAAAGACAGGTATGACATTTGTTTCAAACCGGAGCAGGAAATATTCAACCAGTCTTCTTTTCGCTGGATCCCGGATATATTTGTTGTAAGGTAGGACGAGTGATGCGTTTTTTAAATTCCAAAAAATTTCCCGATGCACAGCCGGTTGGTCGATTTGTGACAAGGAGTTATCCATGGTAGCCAGGAATCGGCCAAACTTGTTTAATAATTTCGGATTATGTTCTTCAGTAGCCGACAAGAACACACCGTCCATAAATCTGAATATACGAAAATAATAGGTTTGGCCGCTGGTAGCTTTTAGTTCATGAATGATTTCACCTTCCAGCGATTTAATCACTTTCGGAAAATGATAATGAGGACATTCGCGGGATAGATGTTCGAAAACCACTTGTTGATCGCGAAGAAATTCTTTAGTCTGACCAGCGCTTGAGATTTTGACCACATATTTTTGGTGATGGGAATCAGTAACTAAAAAGTTTTGATCACTGTAGCTTGCTAAATTTTGGATTTGGGTTGAAATTCCATACAATCGGTTTACTGAAGAGTAAATTTCATCCTTCGAAAAATTCGGTATGTTTTTAGAATCAGCAAACATCAGCCTCTCCGTGAGTAACGGAATAAAATTCTGGAAATTGCGTGTTGATTTAAAAACAAAAGCCTTTGATAAATTAACAAAGGCTTTTGTTTCTGTCGTGCTACCTCATTTTCATCCCGCGAAGGATTTTGTAAAAGTGGAAAAACGAGAAAAAAGCAAACATATTTTTTTATAGCTCATAAAGAATTAAGCAGCTTCTTTATCAGCCTTTTTCTTTTTTAACTCTTCGATTCGATCTTCGAGTATTTCCTGAATTTCTAACATTTCCGCGGACATCAGCATACGTCCGAGCGAATTTCTCACGTCTTCATATAATTCATCAATATGATCCAGTGAATCTGTTAACTCTTTTAGATTGGTAGAGGTTTTCCAGTTTTTTTTCCAGTCAGCAAATTTCTTAATTTTCTTGTCCATTTTATTACCTCCAAAATATGGGTATGTATGTACCCTATTATGTCACTTTGTGAATAACTGCTTCTACTTTTCCTAAAATTTTGAAATATAAATCGTTTTTATGAATAATTAGCGGTTGATAATCCGGATTTTCCGGTTGCAGTTTAATCATATCGTTTTCAAAGAAAAATCGTTTTACCGTTGTTTCATCATCCAGCAGTGCCACAACAATATCACTGTTTTGGGGAAAATTCGTTTGTTTTACGATAATCAAATCCTTATCATTGATATTGGCGTTTTTCATGCTATCGCCATTCACCTTCAAAACGAAATCGCCATCAAAGGAAGCTACTGATGGATCAATACTCAAATATCCTTCGATGTTCTGCTCTGCAAACAATGGAAGACCTGCTGATACTGCACCAAGAATAGGAATCTTTTTTTCCGTTTGATATTGTTTTGACGGTTGTTGGATGACTTCAATGCAGCGTGCACCGCCTCTTAAATTGCGTTTAATATATCCTTTCTCAACTAAAATATTGAGAATTCGTTGAACATTGTTCACTGAGGCATATCCCATTAAATCCATGATTTCTCGAATAGTGGGGGGATAACCACTGCGTTCAACAAAGTCTAAAATGGATTGTAAAACTTTTTCTTGAGTTTTTGTTAATTTTGAGCCCATGTTAAAGAGGGGTATAAATGTACCCTAAATATACTAATAAAAATCATTATTGTCAAGTGTTTTTACAAATATTTAAAACAATTTTTCAGTCTGCATTTAGACTTAAAATTATTTAACCTGAATAATTCATACGCCACAAAGTCTCTAATACACAAAGGCACACAAAGCAATGAAAATATAAAGACTGGCAGGCAAAGGAGATTAATCGACTCAGAATATTTTTTATGAATGCTTTTTTTACAACTTTTTGATTCTTCGTGACTTGGTGCCTTGGTGGCAAGATTTATGAATTAAACAGGTTAAAAAGTTCCGCTATTTTGATTCTCAAATTTTCCTTCGTATTTTGCGCTGCCAATGGTCTTTTGAAAAATAAATTGACAAATCGCTGTGCCCGGATGAATGCGCAGCGGCATCGGACTGAAATTCGTCATTTCCAGCACCTGATGATTATTGATTCCGGGTTGCATAAAACTGGCAGAAATATGAACCAGCAATCCCAACCTGGCGTAGCGACTGCGACCTTCGAGCCAGCCACAAATATTGGCAGCTAATTTTATCCGTTCCCGGGTAATTCCCAAAATGGTTTCCCCGGGCATGAGCACGATTCCGTTTGGTGCGTGACGGATTTCAGTCATTTCCTCATAGTCGGTTTCATCGTTGACCTCGACAATATCGTATACTTTTTTAAAAATTCTAAAATCTTCTCCCAGGTGTAAATCAACGGAACCGGGTCCGACCATTACTTTATCAAAGGGTGTGATAACGATATTTCCCTTTTCGATTTCTTTCAGAATTTCATCATGAGTCAAAATGCTCATCTCGATACTCCTTGAATTGGTTTTTGAAAGTTAATTATAGTAATTCAAATATTGACAGTCAAGTAAAAAAATAAATGTCCGCTAAATATACAAAACACGAACACACGAAAAATAGTTTGAATACTGGAAAAATTTCCTTGGTTGGATCAATTTGAATCAAAAATTTTCAAAATGTTTCGGGTCATTTAGTGTTTTCCGTGGGCTGATAAAATTTGTATCTTTAATCCAGGATGATAAAATACTTGATTAATTAATCGAATTTAAGTATATTAAAAATAGATTAGCAGTTAACAATTTTTCTGCGCTCCGTGTCCTTTTCAAGTGAACGATAAATTGTAATCATGAGTACTAACCATGAACAGAAAAATAATTTTCATATCATCTTAAATCATTCGGAGGTCCCATGCAAAAGTATTTAAAATTTTCATCCGCAATCTTACTTTTTTTTCTGATTTTTTCAACCTGTCAAACAGGAGAGCACGGTATGGAAAAAGCAAAGCTGGATACGGAAAAAGTTGTTGAGCAATTGAAGGAAAAATTTGGTGAAATACACGCTCAACGGATTGAAAAAGGAGTGGAACAAGCAGCCAATTTGTGGCTGGAATCAGATGGAAATGCAGAAGCGTTTGCGCAATTTTGTGAAGCCCAGTTTCTGCCGGAAGGTGAGAAGCTCGACAAAACATTTCAGCGGTTCGAAAAGAATCTGGAGCAAATAAACGGGCTGAATTTAGAAATGGTGCGCACACTGCAGGAGCCCCTGCATTTGGATATCGGACCGATGCTTCCTGTGGATATACCATTTGCTAATTTTGATCCGTTTGCCCATGTATCCGAAGATTTATTCAAAACAAAGGTTGCGTTTTCAGCCTTACTTAATTTTCCGCTTTATACGCTGGAAGAGCGGCTAAAAAAGGGGCCGGATTGGACTCGCAAAAAATGGGCGCAGGCTCGGTTGGCAGAACGATTCGGTTCTCGCGTACCATCACACGTCAAACAACAGATTTCCGAAGCCTATGTCGCGGCTGATAATTATATCAGTAATTACAATATTTACATGCATCACTTAATCACACCCGAAGGAGAGCGATTGTTTCCGGAAGGATTGCGGTTGATTACGCACTGGGGACTCCGCGACGAACTCAAAGCACAGTACGCTAGAGAAGATGGATTAAAGAGACAAAAGATGATTCTGCAGGTAATGGAGCACATTATTCAGCAAACAATACCGGAAGTGGTCATCGACAACCCTCAAGTGGATTGGGAGCCTTATGAGAATGAGGTAGAAGCGGCTATTGAAAATGAAGACACTCCTAAAAACCAGTATGAGCCCAACACACGGTATAACCATCTGATGTCGGTTTTCAAAGCAGAAAAAGCAGCGGATCCCTATTACCCGAATGTACCAACCTACATCGATCGGCGCTTTCAGGAAGACAGAGAAATACCCGAAAAGCAGTTTGAGCAACTGTTGAAAGATGTTTTATCAGCACCAGTGGCAAAAGATGTTGCCAATTTGATCCAAAAACGATTGGGCCGGCCTCTGGAACCGTTTGATATTTGGTACGACGGTTTCAAATCCCGTGGGGTTTATGATGAGCAATACCTGGACAAAATTGTCGGAGAACGCTATCCGAATGTGGAGCGTTTTCAGAAAGATTTGCCGTTTATCCTGCGGCGTTTGGGATTTTCGCCCGAAAAAGCGAATTTCTTAAGTGATAAAATTGTAGTCGATCCTTCGCGGGGCGCCGGCCATGCCTGGGGTGCAGAAAGGCGATTAGACAATGCCCATCTCCGCACGCGTGTTCCGGAAGGTGGAATGAAATACAAAGGATTCAACATAGCGGTTCACGAGTTGGGGCATTGCGTCGAACAGGTGTTTTCATTGAATAAAGTGGATTATGTGTTATTGCAGGGTGTGCCAAATACAGCATTTACTGAAGGTTTTGCTTTTGTGTTTCAATCACGTGATTTGAGCTTGCTCGGTTTAACAAAAGAAGATCCGATGGCAGCACGTTTGAAGGCACTGGACACTTTTTGGGGAACGTTCGAGATTGCCGGTGTCGGACTGGTTGATATGAGAATCTGGCGCTGGATGTACGAAAATCCGAACGCATCGCCGGAGGAATTAAACGAGGCGACTATTAAAATTGCCAAAGATGTGTGGAATGAATTTTTCGCGCCAGTGCTGGGAATGGAGGATCAGATTTTATTAGCCATTTACTCTCACATCATTGATGCCGGACTTTACACGCCCGATTATCCGCTGGGACACATTATTTCATTTCAGATTGAAGAATATTTCAAAGAGAAAGATCTGGCAACCGAAATGGAACGCATGTGCAAATTAGGATCGATTACGCCGGAAGCATGGATGGATCAGGCCGTCGGAAAAGGAATATCGACTGAACCATTAATCGAAGCGGCGGAAAACGCTGTTTCTAAAATGAATGAGTAAATTTACGGATATTATCTTTTATAAAAATATGACATAGGTAATCAAACAAAAATAAAATGTTTCGGAGGAGTAACTATGGCAGGATTTGAAGGGATAAAGTGGGCGACCAAACAGATGCGATTTTTACTAAAAGATAAATCATTCAAAATTGTGGGAGCGGATGACAAAGTGTACGCGGTAAGCCGTTCGATTCATTACGGTCTGTGCCTCACTTTTGAGGGGATTCGGTTTTTTGCCAAAAAGGATGATAAAGGAAAAATCAGACTGAATTTTCTCAACTTAAGGAAAAATTTAGAGCGCTTTCAGCGAGGTATTGCCTTCAATCTCGGAAAAGATCAACAGGTTATGGTGCCGGAAGTCGATGAAATGATTGAATTGTTCCTGAAATATTTACGGGAACGATCCATGATTGAATTTTTATCTGAAATGGCGGATTTGGAGGCACAGGGCTATTTACGCCCATTCACAGTTGATGAAACCCAGTCCATTGGCGTGACGTTTCCGGATAATCCGTCCATTCGCGCTGTCGCTTGTCGCTACGATCAGTATCTGGGAGAACCGTTTAGCGGCGTTGTGGTTCCCAATCTTGTTCGCGCCTGCGGAATCAATGGGACAGGATGCCTGAAATTAGGAATAAATTATTTAATCAGTGTCAAAGCTGTTGACGAAGCACGAAAAATCATGCCCGAAGCCGGATCAGCACTGCTCCTCGACGACAGGCCATACGACGAAGTTACCAAAAGAACGATCACGGAATGGGATTCATCCTGCTGTTTGTTTGCGTTGACAGATGGCACCGTGATTAAAATTCCGGAAAGTAATTTGATTTTACCGTCTGTGACCATTGGCGGGATCGTTGCCATTTTGAAGCAGATGGGTGTCGATGTGATCGAGCGGGACATGACTTACGGCGAGTTGATTGAAAAATCCAAGCGAAATGAAATTGTTGCCGTGTGCAGTGTCGGAACCGCCGGCATCTTAAATCGGGCTGAGAAAATTTTGCTCGTCGATGAAAACGGAAACGAATTAGCCACTCAACACGCGGATGAATCGCATGAATTGTATCATAAATTGGGTGAAGCGAAAGCCTATTACTGGGACATCTATCAGGAGAAGGAGTCTGTTCCCAAAGGGTTGGCGTTAGATTCTTTTGAAATATAGCATAATTATTTCGTAATTCAGCAATTGCGCGAATTCAATGATTGAATTCCAATTATTTTATTCACTCATTGAAAGAATTAAATTGTCTGAAAAAATCTGGGATGGCGAAGATGTTTAGATTGGGATTTTTCGCCATCCCTTTTTGTTTTGCCGTACATAGTCGAAGTGCAACAAATCAAATTTCCCCTCAGAAAAATTAAGTACCTTAACCGAAATCAGGAATATCAGAATATATCATCAGATTTTTGTTGTAACTTGGCAGAATTATTTTTAATTTCAATAATTATTTGATAATTATACGATTTCAGCGAAATCCCGTTTTACTGATCAAGTAAATTGAGAGTCCACATTACTTTAAAATATTTGTTTTTTCATGCATGTCGAATCGGAGTATCACCTTGGCGAAAATTGAACCTTTTGAACAACATTACCGCATTTACGAAGAGTGGTTCGAGGAAAACGAATTAGCTTACAAATCAGAGATATTAGCTGTAAAAAAGCAGTTACCAAATACTGGTAATGGCATTGAAATTGGTGTCGGTAGCGGACAGTTCGCCATGCCATTGAATATCCGATTGGGAGTTGATCCCTCCATTAATATGATGAACATCGCAAGGAAAAGAGGCATTGAAGTCATCTGCGGTGTCGCTGAACATCTCCCGTTGAACACAGCTCAATTCGATTTTGTTTTAATGGTGACCACAATATGTTTTTTGGATGATGTCGAAGTGGCTTTTAAAGAAGCTCATCGAATACTGAAATCTGACGGTGCGCTTATCATTGGTTTTATTGACAGAAAAAGTCCGATCGGACAGTCCTATCAAAAATTTAAAGAAGAAAGCGTATTTTACAAATCAGCCACGTTTTATTCATTTGATGAAGTTGTGTTTAAATTAAAGCAGGCGGGATTTAAAAAATTTTATTTTAATCAAACGTTGTTTACAGCCGTCGAATCGATGAAACAATTGGCTGCGGTAAAAAACGGATACGGTGAAGGTTCGTTTGTTGTCGTGAAAGCACTCAAGTGAAAAATAATTGCCAATGAAAAAGATAAAAAATATGTAAACATTTATCAGGATTTTTAATAGCAAAGCGGAGAAAAAAGATGAAAAAAATAATCGGAATCATATTAAGTCTTTTTATCAGTACCACAATTACCGCTCAGAATATTCAGTCCCCGGACGGAAAATTATCACTGACATTTCGGCTTACTGAAAATGGTAAACCAACCTATCAGTTGAAATTTTCCGACCAACACGTCGTCAAAAACAGTGACCTGGGCATCGAACTGAAAAACCAGCCGGATTTGAATTCAGGCTTTGAAATTTTAAAAACCGAAACCAAACTCATTGACGAAACCTGGGAGCTGGTATGGGGAGAGGTCAAACAAATTCGGAATCATTACCGCGAACTTCTGGTCACACTCCTTCAGCGGCAACCAAATGAGAGAACCATCCGAATCCGCTTTCGTTTGTTCAATGACGGATTGGTATTCCGCTACGAATTTCCGAAACAGCCGAGTTTGGGATATTTTATTGTCGAAAAAGAAAATACAACTTTCAGCATGACAGGCGATCACAAAATGTTTTGGATTCCGGGAGATTATGACACCAATGAATATTTTTACTCACACACCAGAATGAGCAAAGTGGATGCAACCCGCGGCAGATCATCACATGAAATCGCTGCAAGAACAGTGATAGCGGAAAATGCAGTGCAGACACCGCTGATGATCAAAACGGATGAAGGATTGTATGTGAACATTCACGAAGCGGCGTTGGTGAATTATCCGTCTTTACATTTGATGATTGATAAAGCGAACTACATTTTGTCGGCACAATTAGTCCCGGATGCGGTGGGAAATAAAGCTTACTTGCAGACACCGGAAAAAACACCGTGGCGAACGATTATAATTAGCGATAAGGCAGAGGATATTCTGGCGTCTAAACTTATTTTGAATCTAAACGAGCCCTGCAAAATTAAAGATACGAGCTGGATTAAACCCCAGAAATACATCGGGATTTGGTGGAGCTTGCATGTGGGAATTGAATCCTGGAATTATGCCGATGTAAGTAACATCAAGCTCGAATCAACGTATTGGAGCCAACTTGAGCCAAACGGTCGGCACGGCGCTACAACGGAAAACACCAAACGCTACATCGATTTTGCCGCTGAACACGGATTCGATGGTGTTTTAGTCGAAGGCTGGAACGTTGGATGGGAAGACTGGTTTGGCAATTGGAAGGAAGAGGTGTTTGATTTTGTGACGCCCTATCCGGATTTTAATGTGGAGGAGCTTCAGCAATACGCCGCGGGAAAAGGGGTAAAGCTGATTATGCACCATGAAACATCCAGTTCGGTGACCAATTATGAACGACGAATGGATGAAGCCTATCGCTTTATGAAAAAGCACGGTTATGAAACTGTGAAAACAGGTTACGTGGGCAGGATTATTCCACGGGGCGAATATCACGACGGTCAATGGATGGTGAATCACTTTGTACGCGTTGCAGAAAAAACGGCACATTATGAAATCATGATCAACAGTCACGAATCGGTTCGCCCCACCGGTTTGCATCGAACCTATCCAAACTGGCTCGCCTGTGAAGCAGCGCGCGGCAATGAGTTTAACGCGTGGAGTTCGGGCAATCCACCGGAACACGAGACGATTCTTCCCTTCACCCGTTTGATGGGCGGACCGATGGATTATACGCCGGGCATTTTTCAAATTAAAATGGATTATTACTTACCGGAGAAAAAGACCGAACAGGTGCACACTACACTGGTGAAACAGTTGGCGCTGTATGTGACGTTGTACAGCCCGTTGCAGATGGCGGCTGATTTGCCGGAAAATTACGAAAAATTTATGGATGCATTCCAGTTCATCAAAGATGTTCCGGTCGATTGGGGCGATACAAAAATTCTCCAAGCAGAGCCTGGCGATTTCATTATTATGGCTCGCAAAGGCAAAAATATGGATGACTGGTTTTTGGGAGCTATTACTGATGAAAAATCCAGGGAGTTTGAAATTTCACTGGATTTTCTCGATCCGAACATTTGGTACGTAGAGACCTGTTACGAAGATGCGCCGGATGCAGACTGGAAGAAAAATCCGATGGTTTATCAAATTCATAAGTATCTTGTGAATAAAGAAACGCGTTTTAAATTGAAGTTAGCTGAAGGTGGCGGCGCTGCGATACAATTCGCTCCGGCAACTGACGAACAACAAAATGAACTGGAAATTTATAAAAATTAACAGGGGTTATTTGAAGAATGAAAAAAATTCGCTGGGGAATCATCGGCTGTGGAGATGTCACGGAAAGGAAAAGCGGACCCGCTTTTCAATTAGCTCGCAAATCCGAATTGATCGCTGTCATGCGTCGTAACGGTGAATTGGCAAAAGATTATGCGGAGCGGCATCGAGTTCCCAAATGGTGCGATAAAGCTGAATCCCTGATATACGATCCGGATGTTGACGCCGTGTATATTGCAACACCGCCTTCCTCACACAGGGAATACACAATTTCAGTAGCTCGAGCGGGGAAACCGGTTTATGTCGAGAAACCAATGGCAATGAATTACGCGGAATGCCAGGAGATGATCGCTGCTTGTGAACAGGAAAAAGTTCCCTTGTTTATGGCATATTACCGGCGCGCGCTGCCTCGTTTTCTAAAGATCAAATCGTTGATCGATGATGGCATGATCGGTGACGTTCGCACTGTCAGCATCCGTTTTTATGAGCAGCCGAGAATAGAAGATCGACAAGGAAATCACAATTGGCGGGTGAACCCGAAAATTGCAGGCTGCGGTTATTTCTGTGATTTGGCGTCGCACATGATAGATTTTTTACAATATGCTCTGGGTGATATAAAAACTGCAAATGGGTTATCAGCAAATCAAGGCAGACTTTATCCGGCAGAGGATACTGTCGGCGGGATTTTTATGTTCGATAATGGAATTATGGGAAACGGCGTGTGGTGCTTCAACTCATCAGAAAATCTGGATTATACAGAGATCGTCGGAACAAAGGGCAAAATCGTGTATTCGACGTTTGATGAAAGTCCAATTAAATTAATTATCGGTGAAAAAATAACTGAGTTTGAAATTTCTAATCCGAAGCACATTCAGCAGCCTTTGATTCAACTGATTGTTGATGAGCTATTAGGTTACGGCAAGTGCCCGAGTACCGGAAAAACAGGAAGTAAGACCAATTGGGTCATGGATAAGATATTGGGACGGCTGTGATTATTAAAAATGTACAGTATTAATCCATTCGGCAAAATTTAATCTATCCGAAATGAGTTAAAATCCGATGTAACTTTTATTAAAAGAAGTCGTTAAAATGGTCTTATCCATTTCGCGTGGTTAATTTTAACAAAATTATATGAATTCACAAGTTTTATTTTGTTTATGTGTTTAAATAAAGAAGAACTGTCGCGTGATAATAATTTATAAGTTGGTAGCATTAAATTTGGGAAATTGAGAATAAAGGAATTACGCTCATGAAAATTGTCATTAATGATTTAAGTAAGCAGTATAAAAGTGGAAATCTGGCTCTAAAAGATGTCAACCTTGAAATCGAGAGCGGCATGTTCGGTCTTTTGGGACCCAATGGCGCAGGCAAAACAACACTGATGCGCATACTGGTCACATTAATGAAACCGACTACCGGCAGTGTCAGGGTGGATCATTTTGATTTGCAAAAAGACCGCCGGGCGATCCGGGCAATGATGGGATACCTGCCCCAGGATTTTAAATTTTTCGCTAAACTCAAAACCTGGGAATTTTTAGACTATGTTGCCCGATTAGGGGGAATTCATAACAGTTCGGAACGAAAAAAACAGGTTGATCAGATGCTGGAACAGGTTGGTCTTTATGAAGCCAGAGATCGTTTCGCGAACAAGTTGTCCGGCGGAATGAAACGGCGGCTGGGTATTGCTCAAGCATTAATTGGAGAGCCAAAAATCGTGATCATCGATGAGCCGACCACCGGACTTGATCCGGAAGAGCGCATCCGGTTTCGAAACTTGCTCTCAGAAATGAGCCAGAAAGACATTATCATCATTTTGTCAACTCATATTGTCGGCGATATTTCCAGTACGTGTAATAATATGGCATTATTAAATAACGGAGAAGTGGTGTTCAATCAGGCGCCCGAGAAACTGATCGAAAAATCGAAAGGGCATGTCTGGCAGATTGAAGCAATCGACAGCGAACTGGAACAAATAAAAGAAAAGTATCCGGTCATTTCAACGGTGCCCTCGGAAAAAGGCTGGGAAGTTCAGGTCGTCGCTGAAAAATTGGAAGAATTCCCCGGCAAACAGATTGACCCCAATCTGGAACACGCCTATGTTTATTTTGTCGAATACGAAATCGGTGAATCGTTGTCGTTGAACGGGCAGTTAAATTAATAAAAAATAAATCGTTTGTTTAGAAATTAAAGTTGAATTAGTGAAAGGTAATGCGCTATGTTATCTTTAAAAAATATATTAACTGTATCGAAATACGAAATGAAAACCTTGTGGCGAAGCTGGTTTTTTCGGATTTTTTCGATTTTGGCAATCGCTATCATTATTTTACTTTCAATCGGACTTCACACCAATGTTGGTCGCACCCCGTGGTTTTTTAAGGGCATGACCTCATCCATTCCTTATATGAATATTTTGCTGCTCAATATAGCTCAGGCAATCATCGGTGTGTTTTTAGCATCTGAATTTTTAAAGCGGGATAAAAAACTGGACACAACCGAAGTGATTTATATGCGCTCCATGACCAACGGAGATTACGTGATCGGTAAAACACTGGGAATTTTGTTAGTATTTTTGGGTTTAAATATTGTTGCGCTTTTGGTTTCGGTCGTATTTAATGTGTTTTTCAGTTCAGTTGGATTTAATATTATTCCTTATTTGCTTTATCCGTTGGTTATTAGTATGCCTACGTTAATGTTTATCTTTGGACTGTCATTTTTGTTTATGGTGGTTATTCGAAATCAGGCAGTGACATTTATTCTGCTGTTGGGTTACATTGCAGTGACCCTGTTTTTCTTGAGCAGCAAATTGCATTACATTTTTGATTACATGGCATTTAATGTGCCATTGATGTATTCTGATTTTGTCGGCTTCGGAAATCTGGACATGATTCTGCTACATCGCGGGATTTATTTCCTGCTGGGAGTCGGATTTATTTTCGCGACTATTTTCCTGATTAAAAGATTGCCACAATCAACAATGATGACAAAATTTTCCATGGTATTTTCGGCGATTTGTGTAATTGCAGCAATTTTTCTCGGAACGAGATATCTTTCTCATTTTTCGAGCGGACGAGAATTACGAAACGAAATGAAACAATTAAATGAGAAATTTGCATACCATCAAAAAGTCACGCCGCTGGAATGGAACATTCTTTTAAATCATCAAAAAGAAAAAATTAATATTGAAGCAAGATTGGCTTTTCAAAACAGTAGCGAGTCAGCAATTGATAAGTACATTTTTAGCTTAAATCCGGGATTGGCAGTTAAAAATGTAACATCCAACGGAGAAAAAATTGGTTTTGGACGCAAACATCACATCATCACTGTCAAACCATCCGCACCACTGCAGTCTGGATCAATAGATTCCCTAACCATTGAATATGGCGGAAACATCAATGAACAGGCTCTTTATTTGGATATTGATGATGAAGATCGCGAACAACTCTATCGACTCTGGATATATAATATTGCCAAAAGGTTCGCATTTGTACAGCCGGATTTTGTGTTATTGACGCCAGAGGTAAACTGGTATCCTGTGGCAGGCGTGCCCTACGGATCGGTTTTCCCACCAAAAACAGGCAAGGATTTTTTCAATTTCAAATTGACGGTAAACACCAGAAAAAATCTCGAGGTGATTTCGCAGGGAGAAAAAGAAAAGATTGGTGAAGGACAATTTACATTTTCACCGGAAAATCCATTACCTCAATATTCGCTAATCATTGGTAATTTTCAAGAGCGAAAGATCGTTGTTGATAGCGTGGAATACAGCCTGTATAATTTGGAGGGGCATGATTACTACGAACCCTATTTTACCGACATCGGCGATACGTTAGCTCCGTTGATTCGGGAGTTGAAGCAGGATTATGAAAATAAGCTGAAGTTAACTTATCCGTTTAACCAGTTTTCGATTGTTGAAGTGCCAATCCAGTTTTTCTATTATCAAAGACTATGGACAGTCAGCGTTGAAACCGTGCAGCCTGAAATGGTTTTTGCTTCGGAAAAAGGATTGCTCATGAATGGCGCCGATTTTGAACAGATGAGTCATTGGCAGGAAAGAAGGGCAGATCGCAGCAATCAAACCATCACTCCGGAGGAAAGCCAAAGCCAGATATTTAGTCAGTTCGTCAGGATGTCCCTGCTGAATGCTTCGTTCAGGAGATTCATGCCCGATGAAATTATGAGCATTGAACCGAATTATCATATTTTTCCGAATTATTATACATTTACAAATCATTTTAATTCAAAAGACTGGCCTATTTTCAACGTATCGTTAGAATCATATTTGAATAGCAGAACAGAAGAACCAGCTTCTCCCTTCTCCCGGTTTTTCAGGGGCTTATCAGATGAAGAGAAAGCAAACATCGCCCTCATGGAGGAAAGCTTATCCGAAATATTAAACGCACCAGCGGAGGAGGAGAATTTAAGTGAAATTTTGAAACAGAAGGGCTCCTATCTCTTTCAACTGATTCAAAGCAAGGTCGCTGAAAACAGGTTTGATAAATTCGTTGTCGATATTTTAAACTCCAATCGATTTCAGGATGTGAAAGTTCAAAGATTTATTGATGAGTTGTATCAGATCACGGAATTTGATCTTGAACCCCACTTTGATACTTGGTATAACAGTAGTTACCTTCCCGGATTTTTAGTATCGGACATCAAAGCGTACAAGGTTTTGGACGAGGACCGTACCCGGTTTCAAGTCAGGTTTAAAATTCAAAATCAGTCGGAAGTGGAAGGATTGGCTTCTGTAACCTACCGAATGGGAGGCAGGAGAAGATTCTTTGGCGGCGGAAGTGGAGAAGACCCGCCTGAACAGGTCGTGAGCCTTTTAGCCGGACAAACCAAAGAAATCGGGATGGTGCTGGATGATAATCCGAGGGTGCTGATTATTAATACACTCATTTCCAAAAATTTACCCAATGTTATCCAGCAGCGGTTTGAAGAATTGGAGCTCAATGAAAAAGCCACACCTTTTGCGGGTGAGCGCGTTTTAGATGAATCAATTACGCTTGTACAACAGGGTGAAATCATTGTGGATAATGAAGATTCCGGATTCAAAGTACTGTATCAACCCCAAAAGAACGCTTTGAAGAAATTGCTGCAGGGAGACGGAGATGAAGACGAAGAAAAATACATCGGTTTTAATTTCTGGCGTCCGCCTTCGCAATGGAAACTTACAACTGCTGATGAATTTTATGGAAAATTTATTCATTCGGCACATTACATCAAGTCTGGTAAAGGGGAAAAGAAAGTTGCCTGGACAGTAGAAGTTGAGGACAGCGGCACGTATGATATTTACTATTACAGTTCAGATATTCGAACGCCATGGATGCGGCGCAGAGGTCGTGATCGTCAATATGTGGAGCAATTCCATTTTATTATTTATCATGATGATGGAACCGAGGAATTGGCGATGAACGTCCGTGACGCTGAAAACGGCTGGAATTTTCTGGGAACATATTATCTGACTGAAGGCGAAGTTAGAGTCGAAATGACAGATGAATCCAAAGGCAGAGTCGTTTACGCGGATGCAGTAAAATGGGTCAAACATTAATTTTAGTAATAGTCCGTGTTTTTTAATTTAATAAAAAGGAATTGCAATGCGCAGTCAGAATAAAATTTTAACCTTTTTAACGGTTTCCATTTTGATTTTAAACTTCAATCTAACGGATTGCCGAGCACAGGAACCGTTATCTATAAATAAGTCCTTAAATATTGCCATGGCGAACAGTCCGGATATCAAACGGCTGGAATTGCAGATCGAGCGAAGCCGGAACTTTTTGAAAGCAAAGAACGCATCTTTAAAAACTCAATTTTCAGTTACTCTCAATCCATTTAATTACGAGCGAACGAGACGCTTTAGCGGTTTGTATTCAGAGTGGTATTCTAACGAGACTAAATCCTCGTCCGGAGTTTTCACCCTTGCTCAACCGATAAAATGGACTGACGGATCCCTCCGATTGATTAATGAGCTCAGCTGGCAGGATTCGTACAGTGAGTTTGCGGATAAACAAGATAAATCATACCGCAATTATTTGTACTTAAGTTTCAATCAGCCGATATTTACTTACAATCGATCCAATTTGGAACTGAATGAATTGGAGCTCGATTTGGAAAATACAACATTAAATTACGCGATTGAAAAGTTATTACTGGAATATCAGGTCACCCAGAATTTTTATGCAGTCTATCGCCGGAAATCGGGTTTGAGTGTGGCAATTGATGATTACAATAATCGGGAGCAGAGCTACAAAATTATTAGTAACAAAGTTGACGCCGGGTTAGTGGCAAAGGAAGAATTGTATCAAGCGGAACTGGATTTGGTCGAAAGTGAGGGCAATGTTCAGGACCAGGAGACGGCATTGGAGAATGCGCTCGATTCATTCAAAAAGTTGATTGGTCTTTCCATTTTTGATGATATTACAGTTACGGCTGATGTGAGTCACAATCCGGTTGAAGTTGACCTGCAAAAGGCATTGGATAGCGCATTAAAATACCGTATGGAGCTTCGACAGCGGGAAATAGACATCGAAAATGCACGCTATGATTTGATGCGGGCGTCGGCGACCAACGAGTTCAGAGGTGATATTAATGTCAATTACGGAATAATCGGAACTGACGAAAATCTTCGGGACGTGTTTAGCCAATCAGAACGGAGTCAGGGTTTTTCGATTGAATTTAATATTCCATTTATCGATTGGGGGTACAGAAAATACACGCTTGAAGCAAATAAGGCCATGGTTCGTAATCGGGAGCTTTCTCTGGAAGATCAAAAAAATGAAATTATTATCGAGGTGCGTCAGGCTTATCGTAATTTGAAAAATCTGGTCAACCAGATCGAGATTTCCGAAAAATCTGTACGAAATGCACAATTGACTTATGATATTAATTTGGAACGTTATGAAAATGGCGATATAAGCAGTATGGATTTGAATTTATTTCAAAATCAGTTGACAAAGGCAAAGCTGAATAAGATTAATGCACTGATCGATTATAAATTGGAATTGCTGAATATGAAAGTCCTTTCATTGTACGATTTCGAGAAAGATCAGCGCGTTGTGGTTGAAGAATTGATCCAGACCAACGATTAAAAATTAGAACTATCCAGCCCATGAAAAACACAAATTGACACAAGACATTTTTTAGTTTGTTTCGAGTGGTTAGTGGGCTCTGAATTAATCTTAAATATAGAATAAAAGTTATCAATAAAGAAGGAGTTTATGGTGAAAGAAAAAATTGCAGTGTTATTTTTGCTCATGATATTTATTTTAGCTGGCTGTGGCGGACAGCAGACAGATTCGGGAACCGATATTTCCGTGCCGGTTTCAGTGGAAGAGATTAAACTAAAACCGATTGAAGAATTTATTACCGCGACCGGGACAGTCAATGCTATCGAAGAAGCAATACTGAAGGCTGAAACTTCCGGATTCTATCATTTATTAACAAATCCAAAAACGAAGAGGTCTTATGCGCTGGGCGATTTTGTGGAAAAAGACTGCACGATAATTCGGCTTAAAAATCCAGAATTGGTCGCCAGTGCCAGAATCGAGTCAAGGAAACTGTCGCTGGAAGTTTCGGAACAGGAATATAATAAGCAAAAGTCACTGTACGAAAAAGGAGGTGTTACTTACAGTGAATTGAAGTCAGCCGAAACGGCGTACATGAACGCGAAATATGAGTATGATAACGCACGGATTCAGTTGCAGAAATTAGAGATAACAGCACCGTTCTCCGGAATAATTGTCGATCTACCATATTCCACGCCGGGAGTGAAAATTGAGACTGGCGCACGAATGGTTCAGTTGATGAATTATAAAAAACTCTACATGGATGTCAGCTTGCCCGGTAAGTCAATGAATGAAATCAAAATTGATCAGCCGGTGCGCGTGATGAACTACACCATGCCGGATGACACGCTTTCCGGGAAAATCACACAGGTTTCACCAGCATTAGACCCGGATACACGTTCATTCAAATCTACCATTGAGATTAACAATCCGCAATTGCTGCTGAGGCCCGGCATGTTTACCAAAGCAGAGATTGTGGTGGCTCAAAAAGACAGCGCCATTGTGATTCCGAAAGACATTATTTTGTCGAAACGGAGAGGCAAAACAGTATTCATCGTTGAAAAAGGAGCAGCAGACGAACGGACAATCTCGACAGGTTTGGAAAATCCGGAATGCGTTGAAGTGACCGACGGGCTGAAGGAAAATGAGCGATTGGTGATCAAAGGATTCGAGACTTTGCGGAATCGTTCAAAAGTGAAAATCGTTCGATAAGTATTAAAAAATTATTGGCGATGTATCAAAAGTTTTTTTAACCACAAGAACACAAAGTGCACGGAGATAAACTCATTATTATTTAAATTCGTTTTATTTCCTAATGAATTTCTCATGAACAATGTGGTTCCGCAAGAAAACTAACTTTTGATACAGCCTTCAAATTTACCTTTTTGAATCAAAGTAAAAATTGTTGATTTAGAATACAATTTGACATTATCGGGATAAAAAGTTTGCTTAAAGGATAAACATGAAGAAATTAACCCAATTTTCAGTCTCATATCCAATCACTATTTTGATGTTGGTGCTGGCGGTCATTCTGCTGGGCTACATTTCCTTTCAAAAATTAGGTGTTGATCTTTTTCCGGATTTAAATAATCCAAAAATATTTGTCGAACTGGAATCCGGGGAACGACCGCCGGAGGAGATTGAAAAGCAATTTGTCGAAGGCATTGAATCGTTGGCGATCCGTCAAAAGAAAGTGATTCAAGTGTCATCGCTGACACGCGTTGGTTCCGCACAAATTACTGTCGAGTATTCCTGGGACGCTGACATGGATGAGGCGTTTCTGGATTTACAAAAATCCCTCACCAGTTTTAGCCAGAATTCTGAAATTGATGAATTGGTTATTACCCAGCACGATCCCAATGCGGCGCCGATTATGCTGCTGGGGTTCTCGCATCCGGACATTGATGATATGGATGAATTGAGACGGGTGGCGGAAAATTATATCCGCAATGAGCTGATTCGTCTCGAAGGAATTGCTGAAGTGGATTTGTTAGGACAGGAAGAGAAAGAAGTTGTTGTTCAAACCAATAATTATCTGCTGGAAGCCTATAATTTAACACCAAACACGATTTCCAGCCGGATACAGAGTTATAACCAGAATTCTTCCGGCGGATCAATCGTTGAAATGGGACGAAAATACATTATTAAAGGTATCGGTGAGTTCCAATCGCTGGAAGAAATCGGCAATATTATCGTGACTTACAAACAGCCTCAGGCGGTTTTATCTTCAGTTGAAACCGGCTCTCTGACTGATCGCGTTCCGGTTTATCTGAAAGATGTGGCTGAAATAATAATGCGGAATAAAGATCCCGAAAACATCGTTCGCATCAACCAGACCCGTTGCATGGGGCTTGAAATTTATAAAGAAACGAAGTTTAACACGGTGACGGCAGTTAAGGATTTGCAGGAGACACTAACCACGCTGCGTAAAGCGCTGCCCGGTTATGAACTCACAGTGATTCAGAATCAGGGGGAATTTATCAATCAGGCAATCAATGAGGTCGAGCAGACGGCACTGATTGGTATTCTTTTGGCGGTAGTTATTCTATTTGTATTTCTGCGTCGGATCGGTACAACATTCATAATCAGTCTGGCAATTCCAATTTCAATCATCGCGACCTTTAATCTGATGTATTTCAAAGGATTGACGCTGAACATCATGACATTAGGAGGTCTGGCGCTCGGTGCGGGTATGCTGGTTGACAATGCCATCGTAGTGATGGAGAATATTTTCCGGAATCTTGAGTCCGGCATGTCTTTGAAAGAAGCCTCCATTGTCGGAACAGCTCAAGTTGGCGGTGCGATTACGGCTTCAACCATTACCACCATCGTTGTTTTTCTACCGATTGTATATTTACACGGTGCGGCAGGTGAGTTATTCAAGGATCAAGCCTGGACTGTTGCGTTTTCGCTGTTATCCTCATTGGTTGTCGCCATTTTGGTGATTCCGATGTTGAGCACAAAAATATTAAAAAAGAGTTCGTCCAAGAAAATGGCAAAGTCAATTAAGTTTACCGGCTATGCTAAATTTTTACAAAGAGCGATTGAAAAACAGTGGTTCGTTATTGGTGGCGCTGTGGTACTAGTTGCGATTGCCGTTCTTCTCATTCCGGTGGTCGGTAGCGAATTCGTTCCGAAAACCGATTTGGGAGAATTTTCAATCGAAATCAAACTACCTGAAGGTACCGAATTAAAGCGTACCGAACGTACGGTGGATAATATCGAAAAATTGATCAGGGAAATACTGGGTGATGAAGAAATAGAGACAATTTACAGCAAAGTCGGACCATCCACTGATTTGGCTGGCTCGGAATCATCCATCTTTGAAGATGAAAATACAGCGACAATGAAAGTCATTTTGAAACCGGAAAGAGAATATTCATCCCAACAAGTGATTAGGAAACTGGGACGCGCATTTTCAGATATTCCTGATGTGGAGACTCAGTTCATTCAGGAACAAACTGCGTTGCAGGCGACTTTGGGAACCGAGACTGCCCCGATTGTTGTTGAGGTCAAAGGTGAGGATTTGGACGTTTTGCAGGATCTGACAAATCAGGTCAAACAAGAAATGGTAAATATAATTGATCTGATGAACATTGAGACCAGTTTTGATGAAGGGCGTCCTGAAATTGACCTGATTCTCGATCGCGTGAATGCCGGTATTTACAATGTCAGCATCACGGATATCAGCTCGCAATTGCAAAATATTCTAATGGGCAGGAACGCAGGCCAATGGGAACACGAAGGCGAATTAAAAGACATTACGATCCATTTACCAGATATTAGTGTTAGCCAGTTGGAAGACGTGGTCATCAATAATGGAGAGCAGGACATTCGCTTAAGTGAGTTGGTGAAAATCAGGAAATCGAATGTACCGAGAGAGATTAATCGACGGAATCAGGTACGGATCGGAAAAGTCTCCGCTCATATAAAAAGTGATAAACCCTTTGATCATGTAGTTCAGTCTGTTGATGATCAGCTAAAAAATATTGCCTTTCCCACAGATTATAAATACGAGATCACTGGTGAAGAACAAAAGCGGAGGGAGGCGTTTGACAGCTTAAAATTCGCGCTCATTCTCTCCATTGTTTTGGTGTATATGGTGATGGCGTCCCAATTTGAATCGCTGGTTCATCCGCTTACCATTTTATTGACAATCCCATTGGCAGGAGTCGGTGCTATTTTTATATTTTTCATATTGGGAAAAACGCTCAATATTATGGCGTACATCGGTATAATCATGTTAGCGGGAATCGCTGTCAATGATTCGATTATTCTGGTCGATGCGATAAATCAATTGAAACGTGAGGGACGCTCCCGAATAGAAGCTATTGTCGAGGCGGGTCAGCGCAGAGTCAGACCGATCATCATGACCAGTCTGACGACGATTTTAGCGTTGCTCCCGTTAACCTTTGGATTTGGCGAGGGTGCTGCATTACGAGCACCGATGGCGTTGGCTGTGATCGGCGGATTAATTACCTCAACATTATTAACACTGGTCGTGATTCCGTGCGTTTATTCGGTTCTGGATCGTTTGTCTTTGAAATAAATACGTTGATAATCGCCACTGATAGACACAGATTTTCACGGATGTTGGTTGTCATTAATTTGATAATAAACCATTTGTAAATATTGATTTAATTTTAGAAAAATAGTTACTTTTCAGCCACGAAGTCTCGAAGATACAAAGAAAAGCAGAGAAGACTGTTAGAATATTTTTAGAGATGTATTTCTTTGTGTAACTTTGAGTCTTGGCGTCTTTGTGGCAAAAAAATGCTCTAGATAGTTACAAAAAATATAATAAAATATCTGTGTTAATACGCGTTAATCTGTGGCTTTAATCTATTTAATAGTTATGAATTTTAGGTCATTCTTCAAAAAAGTACCGTAACGAAAGAAAGCTTTTACAAATATGAACATAATTCGGTTTGTCATAGAGCGAAAAACATTGATCAGCATGTTATTCATTGCGTTAGTACTTCTCGGTTTCATTTCCTACCGGAATTTACCCGTGGAGCTCATTCCCGATGCAACACTTCCATTTCTGATGGTGCAGGTCAATAGTGTGCAGGACATGGATCCCCATTACATGGAGAAGCAGGCGATTATTCCGCTGGAAGGCGCCATCAGCACGCTGGAAGGGATCGACCGTATTGAGTCCAGCGCGGATCGACGCCGGGGAATGATTACCATTTATTACAATCAAAATGTAAAAATAAAATACGCTTATTTAAAATTACAGGAAAAAGTCAACGCGATCAAAAATAGCCTGCCCGAAGAATTTATTGTCAATGTGATTAAAATCGATACCGAGCAGATCGCAAACATGTTCATGTCGCTGCAGGTTCGAGGCAGTGGCGGATTGGATCGTATCCGGGAAATTATCGATAATAAAATCACCCGCGAACTTGAAAATATCAACGGCATCGCGACAGTTGAAGTCTTTGGAGGCAGGCAAAAATCGGTTGAAATTATTTTGAGTGAAGAAGCCTCTGAAGCCTACAACATTACCCCATCCCAGATTAGATCGTTAATCGCGCAAAACAGCCAGAACAAAACTTTTCTGGGACAGGTTTATGAGAGAAACAAACAGTATTTTGTCAATCTGGTTGCAGAATACACAGACGTGCGAAATCTGGAAAACATTGTTGTTCGTCCTGAAGGACCGGTTTTATTAAAAGACGTTGCTGATGTTTACGTTGGCTTTAAAGAGGAAGAATCCATTAGCCGTGTCAATGGAAAAGAAGCCATTACCATGCAATTGGTTCGTGATGCGCGCGTTAATTTAATCCAGCTCTCTCATGACACGCGGGAAGTCATCGATCGATTAAATGAACGATTGGCACCCCAGGATATCCAAATTACCATCGAGAACGACACAGCCGAATACATGGAGAAAAACATTGATTTGATTATCCAATTAGCGTTAATCGGTGGGCTGCTTGCCGTGCTCGTACTCTATCTGTTTCTCCGGAATTTACGTCTGGTTTTTGTGATCGCATTGGCAATTCCGATCTCTGTCTATACGGCATTCAATTTTTTCTACTCTTACGACATCTCGATCAACAGTCTGACACTGGTCGGTATCGCGCTTGCCGTCGGCATGTTGTTGGATAACAGCATTGTGGTGTTGGAGAATATCTATCGATTGGTTTCAGAAAAAAAGGATGTCGATTTATCCGTGATTCAAGGCGTTAAGGAGGTCTGGCGCTCCATTTTTGCAGCGACACTGACAACGATTGCCATTTTTCTGCCGTTTGTTTTTGCTTCTGATTTTTTCACAAGACTCATGGGACGGCATATTTCAGTTTCCATTATTTCTACCCTGGTCGTATCTCTTATTGTCGCTCTGCTGTTGATTCCGATGGTCACGCATTTCTTTTTGCAGCGTGGTTCCCGGCGAAAACTCAGTGCGCTTGATTTTAATATTGTCTCACCCAAGAATCGTATGTTGCAGATTTACCGCGTTTTTCTTAAATCAACAATTCGCTTTCCGGTGCGGACGATCATTACTGCTTTTGTTATCCTGGTTGCAAGTATCCTGATTTGTCTGACGTTGAGTCTGAATGTTTCCCGAGAAACTGAATTGCAGGATTTCAATTTATATTTGACCATGCCCAGTGGTTCAACATTGGATGCTACCGACCTGGCAGTCGAAGATTTGGAAAATCGGCTGAAAGATATTGAAGAAAAAGAAGACGTTATCAGCCAAATTTATGAAGAAGAAGCTGTCATCACGGTTAAGTTGAAGGAAGATTTCGAAAAAATTGACAATCGTTCTGTGGCTGAAATCAAAAACGAAATTCAGAAAAGGATCGATGATTTTCGTATTGCTGATATTAGTTTTCAGCAGCCGGTTTCCAGCAGACGTTTCGGCGGCGGAGGCGGCAGAAATCCGGGCGAGGGATTTGAACGGATGTTAGGAATCGGTACCCAGACCGAAAAAGTAGTGATCAAAGGCCGCGATTTTAATATGCTGCGGAACGTGGCAGAGGATATCCGTTATTATTTAGAAGAGTTAACTTCGGTTGATTGGGTGAGGTATGATATCTCCGATGATCGTCCTGAAATCCATCTGCTTTTTGATACACAACTGCTCAGCCATTATGATATACCGATCAACCGATTGAGTGCAGAACTTGCCGGTTTTCAAACGGAATATACCTCGGGTTTCAAATATAAACAAGGAACCGACGAATATGATATTATCATTCGAAACGAGGATCTAAGCGAAAAGACAATCGATGATTTAAAGAGTTTACGGATACCTTCGCAGAGTGGGGGTACCCACGAATTGGAACAACTGAGTCGCATTGTCTATTCATTCGGAATGTCCTCGATCAATCGTGTGAATCAGGAGAAGCAGATCGAGGTAACCTATAAATTTATTGATGAAATAAACAGTTCAAAAAGTCTGTTATCCAACGCGCGGGAAGAAATCGATAATTTGGTCGCGAATCTGAAAATTCCTACCGGAATCGCCCTGGAAGTGGTGCATGATGAGCGGGAAATGGAGGAGTATTATTTCCTTATCGGCGCTGCCTTTGTTTTAATATTCATGATCTTGGCTGCTGTTTTTGAGTCGCTTTCCACACCATTTGTTATTATGTTCACGATTCCGTTGGCAACCATCGGTTCGTTTTGGGCGATCATTTTGACCGGAAATTCCATCATTAATCCGTTGACATTAATCGGATTTATTATTTTGTTGGGACTGGTTGTGAACAACGGAATCATTTTGATTGACTATACGCGAATTTTGAGGGAGAGAGGTTTCAACCGTTCCCGGGCACTGGTAAATGCAGGACAGGCGCGTGTCCGACCGATTTTGATTACAACCATAACTACCATTGTTGCCATGTTACCGCTGGCAATGGGAAAGGCTGAATACGTCACTCAAATTGGCTCCCCGTTCGCGATCACAGTGATCGGTGGTCTTTCTTTGAGTACATTATTTACGCTGGTCTTTATTCCGACGGTTTATTCGGGATTGGAAGTAGCGCTGAATTGGATTCGGCAGTTGGATATAAAAATAAAAATCCTATGGTTTATTTTATATGGATTGGGCAGTTATTTCATTTACACCAAAGTGTACAGTGTGCTGTGGGCGGCAGTGCTGTTTTTCGTGTTGCTTGGTTTGGTGCCAGCGCTCACTTATTTTATCATAGTCAGCTTGCGGCAGGCAAAAGAGGACGTTATTCCGTACGGAAAGTCGCTGCGTATTAAGATAAAACATATTGTGAAAATTTATGATGATAGTTCCAGATTTGTTCGGGAGTTGAAAAAGGGGGGAAAAATTCGTGAACGCGCGAATCTGACAAAAGAGTATAAAACTTGGCGGGATTTCGACGTGCTTCTGTGGCAGTTACCTCTATTCGGATTTTTGATCTATTTTATTTACTTTTATTTGCAGACGCCTTTTTGGGTTTTTGTCATGACCCATGTGGTATATTTTTATTTTTTATATTTTTGGAAACCGATCGAAAAATTTATCCTTGAACAATTGAAAAATAAGAAGGGGAAGTTTATCAAATTGGTTATTGATCGTGTTTACAATGTTTTTCTATGGGGCTTCCCGCTTTTCAATTTAGTTCTTTATTATTTCAGATGGCATAATATTACCATACTCATTTTTATCGCTTTTGTCTGGTATCTCGCACTGGCAATTTACGTGACGTCAAATCGGCTGCATCGTGAAAATGTCAACATTATGCGTTTGGAAGGACGCTTCGCCGGAATTCGTAAGCAATTTTATCGTTTTGTCCAGTTCATTCCGATTATTGGTAAAAAGAAAAATCCGTTCAAGGCGCTGGCAGGAGTTTCAATGGAAATTGGCAGCGGGATGTTCGGGCTTTTGGGTCCCAACGGAGCCGGCAAGACAACGTTAATGCGTATCATCTGCGGTATTTTAGAACAAAGCCGGGGCACAATCTGGATTAACGATATTGACCTGAAAAAGAAGCGGGAGGAATTACAGGGATTGATCGGTTATTTGCCACAGGAGTTCGGCACTTACGAAAACATGACCGCCTATGAGTTTCTGGAATATCAGGCAATTTTGAAAAATATTTATGACCGGGAAGAAAGAACAAAGCGCGTCAATTATGTTTTGTCAGCCGTGCATTTGGAACAAAATAAAGATCAAAAGATCGGTTCTTTTTCCGGTGGCATGAAGCAGCGGATCGGGATTGCCCAAACGCTGCTGCATCTTCCCAGAATTCTGGTCGTTGATGAACCAACTGCCGGACTTGATCCTCGAGAACGTATTCGTTTCAGAAATCTGTTGGTGGAATTAGCCCGGGAAAGAATCGTTATTTTTTCCACACATATTATCGAGGATATTTCCAGTTCCTGTAACAAGGTTGCTGTGTTGAACAGAGGTAATTTATGTTATTTGGGCGAACCGCAAAAGATGACTCGCATCGCCAAAGGTTTTGTGTGGCATTTTATGATTGACCCGCAAGAGTTCCAACTGGTGAGGGACCAATTTCAAGTCATTCACCACATGCGTGTCGGTGATAAAATCAGAGTGCGGTGTCTGGCACAGGAAAAACCGACTCTGGACGCAACCGAAGTTAGACCGACACTGGAGGACGCTTATTTGTGGCTGTTAAGAAAATCGGCAACATGTTAAGGAAGAGTTTTGAAACTTGATTAAACAAACGAGATATAAATGGAATACAAAGAGAAATTAAAAAATATATTTGTGCTGATTGCCAGCCTGGTTAAATACAACTTGAAAATTATCTTCGCGAACAAATTTATTTATTTTTTGTTGGCAGCAGTGGTGTTTTTTCTGCTCGTGACCATTCTAAATTTAGCCAGCTCAGAATCTGATCCGACAGAAGGTTTAGTTTATTACTGGCTGCTGGTTCCCGGCTTATTACTCATTTTTTACCCGACCGTGTTCGGAATCCAGAACGATGTGGACACGCGAATGATTGAGATTCTTTTTGGGATACCGAATTACCGTTATAAAGTGTGGCTTATCCGGTTGGTTCTTATCTATGTCGTCGTATTTTTAATTTTATTAATATTGAGCTTAATCAGTTCGCTGGCGCTGATTTCTTTTTCGGTGTTAAATATGGTATTTCAACTCATGTTTCCCATTTTTCTGCTGGGAACGTTGGCATTTATGGTATCCACTATGGTTCGCAACGGAAACGGTACTGCGGTTCTGATGGTTATCATCGGACTTTTCTTTTGGATCGGCACCGGATTTTTGCCCCATCGGTTCAATCTGTTTTTAAATCCCTACTCGGTTCCTTCAGATATGAACGAGGTGGTGTGGGCGCAGACCACATTTAACAATCGGATTTATGTCGCTGTTGCCATGATCGTCTGTGTGCTGTTCGGATTAATCATGTTGCAAAAGCGGGAGAAGTTTATTTGATGAATCTTACGCGCGTATTTTCAATTAAATATTCAAGAACATTATGACTTCAAAGCAGCGATTTATTAAAGCACTTAACCGCGAGAAACCAGACCGCCTGCCAGTAACAACGCATCATGTAATGAAATATTTTCTCGATAACTACATGGACGGCACCTCGACGGATGAGTTTTTTGATTATTTCGGAATGGATGCCATTAAATGGTGTCTGCCCATTAAGCCTGATGAAAAGCAGGGGGCTTATTTTGATCCGGAACATTCCGGATCAGACCATTGGGAAGGTCGGCGTGTGATTTCTGATCACTGGCAAATTCGATCTCAGAAGATTGCTGAATCTCCTTTTTTAACAGAACGCTATGAAATCATCACACCCGAAAAAACGCTCACCATGGTGCTGCAATCCAATGAACAGACGTCGTGGATTAAAGAGTACTTAATTAAAGAAAAAGCAAAAATTGAGCTGATTGAAAGATTTGCTCCGACCCTGCTCTGTGATACAGATACAGTGAATCAAATTAGCGCTGATTTCGGAGAGCGCGGCATTGTCCGTGGACATATTATTTGCGCTGACATTTACGGACAACCTGGCTGCTGGCAGGATGCGTGCTGTTTGTTCGGCACCGAAAATATGATTCTTCAAACGTATGATGATCCCGGTTGGGTTCATGAATTTTTGAAAATTCTCCAGCATCGCAAGCTGAAATATATTCGTTCGCTGAAAGGGGCAAAATATGATCTTATGGAGCTTGGCGGAGGGGATGCCTCCAGCACGGTCATTTCTCCGAAAATATTCAACAATTTTGTCGCACCCTACGATGCGGAATTAATCGAAGCCGCGCACCAGTCAAATCAGCGAATTGTCTATCACACCTGCGGTGGTATGATGCCGATTTTAAAAGACATTGCGGCAATGATGCCTGACGCGATGGAGACCTTTACCCCGAAAGAGATGGGAGGAGATGTCAATTTAGCTGAAGCCAAAAAACAGATCGGCGATCAGGTCTGTATGATCGGCGGATTCGATCAGTTTCATTATTTTCAAAAATGTTCTCCCGAAAAAACCAGAGCAGCGGTTCGACGATGCTTCCGTGATGCCGGTGAAAATGGAGGCTATATCCTTTGCCCCTCGGATCATTTCTTTGACGCGGATGTTGAGCTGATTGAGGCGTATGTGGATGAAGCTAAAAAATGTCGGTATTGAAAAAACCTTTACGTTGAAGCAGGGTATGTTCTCTACCGGCAGCCACTCGGTTCAATTTGATGCGGGAGATGAATTGTCCAGCGGAATTTATTTTTGCCGATTAACTACACAGAAGTTTTCGCAGACCATTAAAATGACGCTGATAAAATAGTATCAAATGAGCGTATGATAAATTAAAGAAAAAATTCTTGACAGGATAACAGGATTTACTTAATAACTTTATCCAGTTTATCTTGTTATCTTGTCAAAAAATGATTAATCAAAAAACCTTTGAAATCATGAAAAAATTTATTCAACAAAATGAAGCAGAGCAATATGTCAGTAAACTGGGCAAAGAATTCGCCGTTGTGAAAAATCCGGATTATATTCATCCACCCTTCGAGCTGTATCCGTTAGCGCCAAAAATTACTCAACCTCTGGATAATTTAGCCGCCGTCGTCATGGATATGGATGGTACTACGACGACCACAGAACCGTTGTGCATTCATTCGCTCGAATTTATGGTTCGCCGGATTACGGATCGAATATCTGATGTTGATTGGCAGGGGCTCAATCCTGAACGGGACTACCCGTTTATTATCGGAAACAGTACCACCAAACATGTCGAATATTTAATTGAAACCTATCAGCAATTTATCCGACAAAAAGCATTGAAACTCGCTTATTTACAATCGGCGATTTGGTTTTTGACGAACGGACAAGATGAAAAGAGGATAGCTGAAGTCAAACAAAATCTTATCAATCTGGGTGGCGGTTCCATTCTTCACGATGAGAAGCTTACTCTGTTCATTGAACGTCATTCCGCTTCGGAGAGTGACTTGATTGAGGTGGCTTCGCATCTGTTTGAAAAATATGGAGACCAGTTGCAGATAAATTCATTCAACGATTACGTTCGTGCGGCAATTGATATTTACTATCAACGGTACCATCAAATTTTGGGAGCGATCCGGCAGGGTAAAAGCGAAGCCCTGGCGCCGAAACTATTAAAAAATAAAACAGCCCATTTAATCGAGCCAATGCCCGGAATTGGATTTTTCTTGGCGTTAACAAAAGGCTGGTTAGGAGAGGATACCGGACGGTTACTGTCAAGCGTTTTTGATCAATATCCATCTTTAATCGATCATAAAAATGTTGATCAAGTTCGAAAACAGATCATTCAATTAGGATTGCGGTTCAAAGAACAACCGTTAAAAATAGCAGTCGTTACCTCCTCAATTTTGTATGAAGCACAAATTGTGATGACCGAGGTGTTTCGGGTATTAAAAAAACAGATTGAAAACTGGGACATCTCCAATGATCGGCGTTGGGAAATCGCTGAAAAATTTTCCAGTTATGAAAACGTGTACGATGCGCTCATCACGGCTTCCGACTCCAATGAGATTCGGCTAAAACCGCATCGTGATTTATACAGTATCGCCCTGCATCAATTGGGAATTCCGCGAGAAAAATTCAATCAAGTGGTCGGATTTGAAGACAGCGAAAGCGGCACAATTGCAATACGCGCTGCAGGAATTGGTTTGTGTGTCGCCGTTCCATTCACTGATACCCAGCATCACGACTTAAGCGCAGCGAGCTTTGTTCTCGAAAATGGCATTCCCGAAGCTTTATTGAAGTATAATTTATTTTTAAAGGGATAATGAAGAAAAAGAAAAGAATATTTCACGTCATTTCAAATACGCATTGGGACCGGGAATGGCGGTTTCCGTTTCAAAAAAACCGGCAGATGCTGGTGGAGATGATCGACCGGCTACTGGAGATTTTGCAGAAAGAACCGGAATATCGCGCATTTCATCTCGACAGTCAAGCTATTGTTTTGGAGGATTATCTGGCGATTCGTCCTGACAAAAAAGAGTTGATCAAGAAATTTGTTCGGGAAAAACGGCTGCTCATCGGTCCGTGGTTTATTTTACCGGACGAGTTTCAGGTGGGCGGAGAGTCCTTGATTCGGAATTTGTTGCTGGGACATAAAATTTGCGCTGAATTCGGTCATATCATGAAAGTGGGATACTCGCCATTTTCATGGGGACAGATTTCACAATTGCCGCAAATTTATACCGGATTTGGTATCGACGTGGTGATGTTTTACCGGGGTGTCAACAGCCTGGACAGCCCAAAGGCGGAATTTATTTGGGAGGGAGCAGATGGCACACGCGTTTTGACCTCCCGGTTTTCAACGATGCCGCGTTATAATTTTTATTTTTATATTTACAGGCCAGTGATTCATAATGAACAATTTTCCGATATCGAATACAAATGGAGCAGAGGGGGAGCCCCCTTTCATTTTTCGGACGCTGAATTGAAAGATGAGGATTACTCAATTATCGATCCGGTGGTCGAATATTATACGGAGAATTTGAAACCTTCGATTGAAAAGATCATCGCGGATCAGGCAGACGATTTTACCACCTCCCATATTTTTTGGGCGGAAGGACACGATTCCAGCGGCCCGCATATCAAGACAGTTCAAATTATAAGGGACGCAAACCAAATTTTAGCAGAGGATGAAGTCGTCCACAGCACACTGGAAGACTACGCAAACGCCTTGAAAAATAATGTCAACGAATCAGAATTGAGTCTGGTGAAAGGTGAACAGCGCAGTGCTCAATTTGACAATCGTTCCGGAAATCTGTACGGGTACACCACCTCTGCCCGCATGTACGTCAAACAGGAAAATTTTACTACCGAAAAATGGCTTCAGTTTTACGCTGAGCCGTTCAATGCCATCGCCCATTTGCTTGGATTAAACATTAATGATCGGTATTTGGATATTGCCTGGCATTTACTGCTGCAGAATTCGGCGCATGATTCGATCGGTGGGTGTAGCCTTGACGAGATTCATGTTGATATGATGAATCGTTATAAACAGAGTCAGGAAATTTCCCGTGGCGTTTTTTCCAGGGCGTGCAAGCATCTGGCGAAGCAAATCGATTTGACAAAATATCCGCCGGATAGTATTCACCTGATTGCCGTAAATCCGAATACGTTTTCAAGAAACGAAGTGGTCGAAGCGTTCATCGATGTGCCTGCTAATATGGATCTGCAAGAAATCGAAATAAGAGAGAGGGGCGGCAAGACCGTACCTGTTCAAATAGTTGAAAAAGTGGACAGCCAACCGGTTGTTGAGCAGATGATCGACCGACCGATGTTTTTTCAGATGAAGCGATACCGTTGTTTCCTGCAGGCTGATGAAATTCCTGCAATGGGGTATAAATCGTTTCACTTCCAACCGACAAAAAAGGTGACACATAAAATCAAACAAATCGGAAGAGTTGAGAACGGTTTGCATGTTTTGGAAAATGAATTTCTGAAAATTACCGTTAACAAAAACGGTTCGCTCAATGTTTTGGATAAAGTTCAAAAAAAGGAATATCGTGACATCGGTTACTTTTATGATGAGGGAGAGGCAGGTCACGCGTGGATGCACGAGCCGGTGGAACCATTTTTAAATACATTAGACGAAGCGCCGAAGATTGAATTTGAGCTCAACGGTCCATTGGTTGCTGTTTGCCGCATCAGCTATCAGTTTCTGATTCCGAAAAATTTGGCCGATCGAAAGCAAAATGTTAGTAATACAGTGATGCCTATTGAATTAAAAATGACTTTAAAGAAAAATGCGAGACGGGTTGAGTTTGACATTAGGCTGGATAATCCGGCAGAGGATCATCGATTGAGAATGATGTTTCCCACAGGGATAGCAGCGAAATATTCTTACGGTGAAGGTCAATTTGATGTGGTAAAACGATCAACGGACCGACCCGATACCGGCGACTGGGTCGAGCAGCCCATGTATGATTTCCCAATGCATCATTTCGTTGACGTCACTGACGACCAGCAGGGTGCTGCCGTGCTCGTGGACGGCTTAAAGGAATATGAAGTTTCGGATGACGAGCGAACTACGCTTGCAATCACGTTATTTCGGGCGTTTAAATATGTGATTCAGCCCAGCTCAAAACAGGATTATGCGCATCAAAAAGGATCTCAGTGTCTTGGTAAGCATGCTTATCGTCTGGCATTTTATCCCCACGCTGGTAACTGGGAGCAAGGTAATGTTTATTCGGAAGCCTTGCGATTTAACAAAGCAGTACGTTTATTCCAGATTGGTAGAACTGCCGGTCATTTGCCGGAAGATGTGTCTTTATTAAGAGTTGAGCCGGATAATTTGATCTTTAGCTGTTTAAAGCAGCCTCAAGCGAATAAAGCCCGTTCCTTCATTCTTCGCTTATACAATCCGACCGAAGGCGATATTGACGGCAAGGTAAGGTCATTTTTTAATGTCAACGCTGTCAGGCAGGTCACTTTGGAAGAGAACTTTGTTCAGGATGTCCCGCTGAAAAATCAGACAAGCTTCCAATTCCAGGTCAAGACTAAAAAAATAATCACGTTTTTAATTGAATTTGAAAACCATTCATTCGAGCGCTAAAATTTTCGCCCTCTTCGTTTTTGGTGGGTTTTCTTTAATCCGATAGCAGATTCCCTCCCGTCGCAAATACCATCCCCATTGCGATCGATAAACTTGTCTTTTTCTCCTTTATTCATCCCCTTTCCTTTCATCGTTTTTGCTGCGATGCGGTCATCGATACCGTCGGCGTTTTTGTCAACAAATCCTTCCAGTTTGTTTTCCTTGTATTTGGGAATGGCTTCTTTTTTTTCATCTTTGACAGACTTTAGTACTGAATCTGATTTCTGAATAGCCACATCTCCCTTTTTCTTCGTTTTTATGGAATCCGGTTTCTGTGCTAAAGCAAATGAGGCAAAGACGAATAATACCATAACTATTTTTAAAATATACTTGTTCATGAAAAATCCTCAGGAATTTTATATTACTCTTTTTTCTACATTGATAATATTTATAATATCGATAGATTGATGATCATTGTCCGATGCTAACTTTCGAGTATTGTCATTAAATAATTAAAAAAAGAAATTTTTAAAAGATCGAAAATGAAATCCGGCTTTTTTTTGACACTTTTTAAACTCTTCCCTATTTTAGAATTGTAATTCAAATCCTGCTGAAATGTGGCTTGTTTGGTATTCATACCAGTAACTGTTGGATTGGTTATCAATCCATTGATAATTTATATTAAAAGTCAATATCGTTCCATTGAAAGTACTGATACCAAAATCTTTTGCTAAAGATGCAAATATTGTTTTATATTTGTCATTTCGAAATGTTGTGTCTGAATAATTTTCTTCGTTCTCATATATTCCTTCGGACGAATAATTTTTATCAGCGTAATAGGCTGTTAATTTGAACATCATGCTCCCGGGTAAAATTTTTGTCAGCTCAAAATTGTACGAATGACTCTCATAGCCCATCGGATCGTTGAATATTCCTGACTCCTGATTATAGATATCTGCAAGGCCCGACACAAATCGATCACTGCCAGTAAGTAAGTGACGATTGTGATATTGAATGGCGATTCCGGTGGTTGGCGTGATGGATTGAGCGAGACGCGCCCAGAGTGATAATTGGGTGACGCTCGAATTTTCCAGATCAACATAGGAGTTCGGTGCGACTTGTCCTCCGTTTTCAAAGTTCCGGTATCCTCTGCCTCCTCTATTATTTCCGTGTTTTCCATTTCCGTTTAGGGTAGAAGATGTCATTGATGACTTAGATAATGTCGTTACGTTGGAATCAGCGATGAATTCTACTGTCGGATCGGTATTCATATAATTTTTTAAATCAAAACTTAAACCTGATATTAAAGTCGTTCGCGTTGGGAACGTTTTTTGAACACGGACTGAGGCGTTAAACTTGGTATTATTCAGCTCAGACAATTGATCGTAAAAATTAAATTGAATCCGCCCATAGAGGTAAGTTGACAAACCTCCAAATATGAGTCGATGACGAAGATAGGCGTCCAATTCTTTATAATCGAAAATATCGAAATCAGCTTTGTTTATTTGCTGCTCACCATAAATGCCCCAGCCCGTTGTGTCCGAACCACCTACTACAGCCATCTGATGCCAGTAGTAATTACGTTCCGAAATATCAGTAAAATGTGAATAATTACCATAATAGCCAAGCATTAATTTCTCAAAAGATTTTTCCGCTCCAATGTGAAAATTCGAAATCCAGCTCTCTTCACCATTCGGTAACCGAAGTGGGTTATTATTATATTCCTGATGATAGCTGATCCGAAAATCCAATTGTGCATTACTTTGCCTAAAAGTAAGCACAGTTGTTGTTAACACAATTAAAATTATAAAATACTTTTTCAAATTCGACATCTCATCTGTCTCCATATCTATCAGGAATGAAATTTTATTTATACGATATTTTTGTTTTTCAATTTTTCCATCACTTTTGTTAAAAAAATAAAACATGGCAAAAAATTATTTTTAGATCATCTTTTGACACGTGTTTGAGAAATACTAAATTATTAAACTGGGGCACACATTGAATTCAATTCAAGATGTGCCCCAAAATCTTTTTATTTCATCAAAATCATCCGTTTTGTCTGCATTTGTTCTCCGGCCATTAAGCGATACAGGTAAATACCCGACGCCACTGCTCTACCCGCCCGATCCATACCATCCCAACTTATCTGGTACACACCACGGCTTTGAGATTGATTAATTAAGGTGCGGATTTCTTCTCCATTAATATTGTAAATTTTCAAAGTCACTGGCACGTGGTCTTTATTAATAGAATAAACAATTTCGGTTGTCGGATTGAACGGATTCGGATAATTTTGCATCAGACGAAAAACGTTTGGTCGAGAAGTAACATCTCTCTCAACGTTGGTGACGCTTCCGGTTTTAAAAACAGCATAAATAGGCTGAATATCCTGCTGTTCAATATAAAATATATTTTTATTCGAGTCAAGCTCAAAATTATCAACATTCATCCATTGTTCCAAATCATTATCCCAGTATTTGAGTGAATACCCATGTTCGAGATTCGATTTGCGAAGTGGTGTGTTTTCAGTGGTGTCCGGATTTCCGAAATGCAGTGCCAGACGGAGATGCTTGACAAAACGTACCATTCTCCCTTTACCATGGACATGTTGACCACCCGGATTTAAAAAATGAAAACGGTAACCAATGAGCGCTGAATCCGGTCTCCCGGGTAAACTGTCCCCAAACATTTGATAAAATTCACAAAACACTGAGTCGGGGAACTGGGGACCATGGTGACCGCCACCTCTCATAAAGCCTGGTGGAAATTCAGCCCAGCTTAAACTATCTGATGGACAGTGGAGGCGTTTTTTACCATTATCATCGCGTTTAATCCAACTTCCTGCCCAGGGTGGGGGACCAGCAGGTTCTCGCCAAAGTGCACCGTCGATTGTATAGACAATTAGTACTGGCATTTGACCGTTCTCATTTAATCCGCCTTCGATAGTAACCGTTGTTTCCGGTTCGGGGCGACTTACGCCTTCAGGTTGATACCAGAGGGGACCAAAATTCAGAAAATAATCCGGTTCGCCGTCATCATTTTCGTCCAAAAAATAATGAACATAAAAATAACTTGAATCAACCAGGACAGTCCCGGTCACGGTTACAGTTTCCAGTGAATCAGGCCAATCCTGATGGCGCCACCAGTTTTCAACAGCGTCCCGCCAGACGAGATCGTTTATCTCGAATACCATTACTGCTGGTAATTGGGGAGTAACATGTACAGCACCAACGATGGTAACAGTGTCACCAGCAACAGGTCGCTGAGCTCCGCTTTCGGGTTGATACCAGTCAGGGCCAAAAATTAAACGATAGTCTGCGATGCTGTCGTCATCAACATCCAATAAGTACGGGTTTTGTTGGGTTGTGTCAATTAATACAACTCCTTCCAATTCGACTGATTTCAATGAATCGGGCCAGGCTTTATTACTCTTATGTCTCCAATGATTATTGTCCTGAGCTTGCAGATTAAAGGAAACAAAGATGAGTAAAAGTCCAAAAATTATCAAAGTTGTCATTTTTTGTTTCATAGTTCGAAGTCCTCCTCGTGAGAGTTATGAAAGTAGTGTTGTGAATTAAATTGTAGATGAATTATCATTGTTGAAAATATAATGTCACGTATTGGTATTGTTTTTCAAGTAACAGTAAAATTCTAAAAGATATGTATTGGTTAATAGAACAATATTATAGCAGCCCCTGTTTTGACAGGAGCTGTTACAATTTTTTGTAATATTTACTTCTGACCGCCGCGGGTTGTTTTACCTTTGGGACCTGTCCCGTCACAATCACCAGCTTTTGCGCCATTTCCGGTGCCATCTTGAGGACGAACACCAGAGTTACCAGTCCCGTCGCCAGGCCCATAGCCTCGTTTACCTTTTCCACCCCGTTTCATCCCTTGGTTATCGTTTATGCCATCACCATTCTCATCGATGAAACCTTTATTTCCGCTGCGAACTTTTGGACCATCATAATCCGGGTCAACACCGTTCGGAATACCATCAGCATCGTGATCTGGTGCATTGTCATTGTAACCATCACCATTCTCATCCACAAAATTCTTGCCATGCTGAAGGTCAGTGGGGTCGGTTATTGGTTTTTGAATTTGCACTTGATTTTTCTCTTTTTTTGCATTTTCAACTTTGTTTTTGTCCTGTGCAAAAGAAAAAACAGTTAATGCAAGACTCAAGCCAATCACCAAAAGGCTACTAATTAAATTAGATCGTTTCATGATAAATCCTCCTGAAGTTAGTTTTAATTTTGATTAAAAATTACTTTATTTAAATTCTGTCTTGATAATATTCAAATCCTGTGCCAAAATAAATTTACAGCAATTAAGCATTTTAAATTCAATGGGATATGCATAGTTAGTATAAAGAGAGGAAAGTCATTAATTCGACCAAATAGTCGAGATGATAGCCCGAGAAGTCGAAATTTTAAAGTTGCAAAAGCATATTTTGAAGAATGATTGAACAAAAATGTAAATTTTAGGTTCAACCATACACTTGAACTGGAGTATGTTAAAGGGATCAATCGCATTGGACGAAAATGAACTGATTAAAAAGATACAGACTGGCGATGTTCAGGCGTTTAAGCAGCTTTTCGAATTGTACAGGGAGTCCGTATTTAACCTGTGTTTTCGGTTTGCGAATAACGGTGAGGAAGCTGAAGATTTATGTCAGGATGTGTTCGTAAAAATTTTTCGGGCAGTGAGTTCTTTCCGATTTAAGTCAAAGCCGGCAACCTGGATTTACAGAATTACCGTCAATCGCTGTTTAAATTATAAACGAAAACACGAAAGTTTGAATTGGTTGTCGATTGATAATCCTTCCTCAAAGAATGATGTGTTCACGGAAGAAGAATTTCAATCCAAAGAGAACCACCCGCAAGAATCAATCGAACAGCGAGAGCGTGAACAGATCGTAATGAAAGCAATCAAGTCTTTACCAAAAAATCAACAGGTTGCATTAGTACTTCAGCGTTATCAGGAGATGACCGTAAAAGAAATTGCAGATGTGACTGGTTGTTCTGTAGCCTCGGTTCAATCCAGATTGGCCCGCGCAAAAGAAAATCTTTACAAAAAACTCAAGCCATATCTTGACGATTTAATTTAAAAAAATTGAAAATTGACCGAATGATTTTTCGAATGGTTGTGTCTAATACAATGAACGAGGAGAAAACTCAGTGAATTGCCGAAAAGTAGAAAAACAATTTATCCGCTATATTGATAATGAATTGTCTCAGGCACAGAAGATCAATATAGAAACGCATTTGCGGACGTGTAAAGTATGCTCAAAGCGGTTGGCACGATTAAGCGATTTAATCAAACCTGAACAACCAATACCGTCTATCGATTCACCGGATTTCCTTTGGGAACGCATTTATATGAAAATAACAAAACCGAAACAGGAAACCGGAGTTTTGAACTGGTTATTCGGAGAGATGCCGAGATATGCAACGGTTGCTTTATCTTGCTGCTTGTTTGTCATTTCTGCTGCAATTGGAGTGTTTCTGGGTAGTTATCCCTTGGATACCATTAATGGAGCCCAATCAATTGCTGATCAAACATCAGTGTCCCAGGAACTGGGTGATGATCTATATTTAAAAAATTTTTCTGATCTGCCAGCGGGCTCTGTCGGAGATATCTATTTTTCACTGGGAAACGAACAAAAATAAAAGACTAAAATGAAAAAGAAATTAACAATAATTCTCATTGCTATTTTGATCGTTATCAACTTGTCTGCGTTTGCAACTTTGACTTATCGACGTTATTGCGCATTTCACAAATCCTGTCCTCTTAGCGAACACATGTCAGAGAATGAATGTTATTTGTACAGAGAACTAAATTTGTCAGATGAACAGGTTCAACAGATAACAGCGTTAAAAAAAGAATTTTACACCAATGTAGATCCAATCAGCGCGAAGTTAAATAAAAAAAGATTCGAACTGGTCGGATTATTATCCGAGACGAAACCGGATACGAATCAAATAAATGATTTAATCCGGGAAGTTGATAACCTTCAGGCAGGATTGCAAAAACATGTGATATATTTTTTATTACAGGAAAAAGAAATACTAAATGCAAAGCAACAGAAAAAATTTCTGTCATTAATTGAAGACCAGCTCGTACAAAGGTCTCAAAATTATCGGATTCCCGGAATAGAATGCCTGGAAGATAGTTGTAAAAATGGAATTAAATCATTAAATAATTATCCAAATCATTAATTAATCTAAAGGAGTTTTAACATGAAAAATTTTAAAGTGGTCGGAATTTTGTTGTTGGTTGCTGCTATCATTGCAAGCTTTGTGATTTATGGCATTGCTCAGGATAAAGACAAAGACAAAAAAGTCACAGCGAAAACCGAAACAACCGTGAAGACTGAAAAAGAAAAAGTCGATTGTCCCCATGCCAAAAAAGAGGACTGCGTTAAGAAGGCGGCAGACTGTCCACATGCAAAAACAGCAAAGGTTCTGATTAAAGGCGCAAAACCGCATGCTGATTGTGACAAAGCCAAAGCAGATTGCAAAGAAAACTGCGAAGAGAACTGCGATCATCATAAAACGGTGAAGAAATCCAACGATAAAGAAAAGTAAAAATCTGTTTTTTAGATTTTGATAACCAAGGGCAAAGAATTAACAACAGTTTCTTTGCCCTTTTTTTTGAAAAATAAATTTGGGAACGTTAATTTAAATTCTATCGATAATTAATTATAGGTCTAAAAGTGCAGAAATTCCGGAGTGGAGTGAATCAAACAAAATGTAAGGTTGAACATTAAAGAGCGTTATTTTTTCATGCCCAATTTTTCTAATCGAGACCGCAAGTGCCTTTCAGTGATCCCCAAAAATCGAGCTGCAGCGCTTTGATTGCCGTCTGTTTCCGAAAGGGCGGCAGTGATCATTTCCTTTTCAAAAGCCTTTATTTTCTTCTCATATCCGTCGTCAATATTTTGAGGGTCCAGTATTTCACGATGAGATGTGATTTTTAAAAATTCGGGTAAATCCTTTTGAGTGATATATTCCTCTCTGGTGAGAACGACAGCACTCTCAATCATATTTTCCAACTCTCTGATATTGCCGGTAAAATCATATTTCATCAAAAAATTTAACGCTTCTTTTGTGATCCCTTTGACCGGCTTGCTATTTGCTTGTGCGTATTTTTCGATAAAGTGATCAATGAGAACAGGGATGTCTGTTTTTCGTTTTCGCAGGGGTGGAATCCACACCGAAACAACATTTAAGCGAAAGAACAGATCTTCCCTGAATTCATTCTTTTTTAGCATATCTTCCAAATTCCGATGTGTCGCAGCAATGATGCGAACGTCAATGTTGATGGGCTTGTTGCTACCGATCCGTTCAATTTGTCCGAATTGAATCGCGCGCAATAGTTTGACCTGTACCTGAAGCGGGATATCGCCAACCTCGTCGATAAACAGGGTGCCACCATTGGCTTGTTCAAATCTACCGATTCGCTGCTGGGTTGCTCCGGTGAAGGCGCCTTTCTCATGACCGAACAGTTCGCTTTCAAGCAAATTTTCGGATAACGCAGCTACGTTTACCACGACGAAAGGCTTTTCCTTTCTGGGACTCGCGAAGTGGATGGCTCTGGCAATGAGTTCTTTTCCCGTACCAGTCTCGCCTCGAATTAAAACAGTCGTTTTACTCGGAGCAACCCGGGCGGCAGTGCTCATAACCGTTTCCATTTCCCGGCTTTGTGAAACGATCGCATCAAATTTAAATTTATCTTCAATCTGTTCCTTTAAAAGCCGGTTTTCATCAATTAGCTGCTGTTTCTCCTTAATTCGTTCAATCAGAGTCTCCAGCTCATCCAAATCAATCGGTTTGGTGAGATAGTCGTAAGCACCGGCTTTCATTAACTTGACAGCATTTTCAATATTACCGTATGCAGTCATGACGACAACGTCGATATCCGGATTTAACTCTTTTATTTTATTTAATACAGTGAATCCGTCCCATTCCGGCATGCGAAAGTCAGTGAGAACAATATTGATCAAATTTTGTTGAGCAATGTTCAAACCTTCGGGGCCATCGCTTGCTGTAAAAATTTCATAATTGCGGCGTTTTAAAAAACTTTTCAATGAGATAAGTTGTGCTTCCTCGTCATCAATTATGAGAATGGATAGCTTATTCATTGCAATGCTGCACTCCGTTTTTGATTTAACTGTAAATTTTAGTTTGCAACAACAATCGGCAGCCGGATAATAATTTTTGCTCCTCTGTTTTTTTCACTTTCAAGTGAAATAATACCATTGTGTTCATAAATTATTTGCTGTACGATACTTAAACCGATACCGGTGCCTTTTCCCTTGGTGGTAAAATAAAGATTAAATATTTTGGACTTGATCGTATCTGAAATGCCGCCTCCGTCATCTTGAACGATGATTTCCAGCTCATGTTGATTTATATTATTGATTTCAATTTGAATCGTGCCATCCTTCCCAATAGCATCCACTGCATTCTGAATTAAATTCATGAACACCTGCTGCATTTGCTGACGGTCCCACTGAACTGTGCCATCCCAATCCAGACTTAATGAGAATTTGATCTTATGTTCTTCGAACATGGATTTATACTGTTGGTGTAAATATTCGATAAAACCCGACAATTTAAATTTTTCCGGCTCAATTGATTTTGGACGAGCGAAAAGAAGAAAGTTCTCGATAGTTTTATTAATTCGTTGAACTTCTTTCGTCACAATGCCAGCTAATTGATGATATTCATCTTCATTTTTTGCTGGCTCGAAATCCTTATCTAACTGTTGCACAATAGTACCGATAGCATTCAATGGATTTCTGATTTCGTGAGCCACTCCGGATGCCAGCTCACCCATGGCAGATAACCGTTCTCTGCGTTGAATTTGCTCTTCCAGCTTTCGGATTTCGGTCAGATCCTTTATCACCAGAATTTTATTCTGATTCCCGGTTTCATCATAAAAAATTGAATTCGAAACCAATAATACCTTTCTCTGATCTTGAATCGTGCATTCAATTTGTTTCATGGATGCGGAAGTCAGTAGTAATTCTTTACATTGTGGCTCACTAATAAATTGGTTTAACGGCTTCCCGATTACCGACTTTTCTTTGATGTGAAACAAATCTTCAGCAGCCTGATTGATGATCTTTGTGTCATCATTTTTATCAAGAACCATGATCGCATCGCTGACGTTTTGAATAATGTTTGATGAGTAGGTTTCAACAACTTGATATTGCCGCTGCAACAGATGATAATTTTGACGAACAATAATGAGTGCGAAAACGATGAAGCCGATGGAAATTAAAATCAAAGTGATAATGACAATTCTTCGATAGATTCGTGCTTTGATCTGATTTAACGGCGCCACGGATAAACCCAGCCTGAATAAACCGACCGGGATGTCATTGTAATAAAAAGAATGGACTGATTCAAAAACGTGTTCTGAATCAAAACGGCTCATCCGGTATGTATAAATTGAATCCTGCAAAGCACGTTTTAGAAAATCAGAGTCGTTGATCCGCTCCAATTCGGTGACATTTTCGGATGCAGCAATGATGCCCATCGTATCCTGCAGTGCGACGTAAACGATGCCGGGATTGTTTGAAATGTCTTTTAAAAGTGAACCAAAACCAATTTCCCTTCTAAATCTTAACAGATCATCAGCATTCAAATTTAACACAATGGCGTTTCTATTGTTGGTGGCTAATGCAATGGAATAGCGCATCCCTTTTTCGACCTTCGCCTGTCTATAACCGATGATTAATGTATCTTGCTCATCTTTAAAAATTGGTTGCAATGTTTCAATTAATGATGCGGATTCTTGGTTTAGAAAGTTGTCACCGGGATTGCTTGTAAATATTTTTTTACCGTTTGGGGAAATGATATCAATGCGGTAAATATTATTTGTCTGTGAGAGCAGACTGAGGAATTCACTGTTTAGTTTGTTTCTGTTGTATAAATAATTAATAAATCCGGCATTGTTCAGCAATCTCTCCTCTAAAAAAACTTCAAGGTGCTCATAGGTCAATAACGCATTTTTAGAGGAGATGAGTACTGTTTCCAACAGGGTGTGAGCCTGCTGTTTCATTAAATCGAGCAATTCTTTTTTACTCTGATTCAGTTCGATCAAAGCGGATGAAATCATGATGCCAGCCAGTACGATAAATACGAATATCAGGCTCCTGGGGTGCAAAAAGAATCTTTTTGATTGTCGCTTCAATGCCATAAATGAATTCTTCGCTGGTGTTAATTGGGACTGCTAATGTCTGATTCAGTCAGAAAAAGACATTCCTGCAATAAGATTGCAGGAATGTCAATGTTTGCTGTTCACCTAAATGTCTGAAAGTTGATGAATTTAATATCATAAAGATCAAGTGATTGACTGAATCAATGACTTATTTCTTCTGATCTGTCTCTTTTTTATCTTTATCAGCAGATGATTTCGGTTGTTTGGATTTTTGCTCTTCAACCTGTTGCTTCTTTTTCTCTTCCTGATCGATTTCCTGTTCAAGAGACTCGATTTGTTTCTCGATATCATTTATCTTTTCAATAATTTCTTTCACCTCGGCGTCTGTGTAAACATCTTTTTTGTTCTTTTTTAATAAGTCATAAACCTTGCCACCAAGTTCAGTAAATTGGCCTGAAACTTCACGATTTAGGGTGTAATGTTTGACTTTCAATCGACCAAGTTCATAATATTCCTGGGTTTTATCACTGACCAGGGTTGCAAACTCTTTTCCTTTTTCAGCGACGTCTGAAGCGATCTTCGGCGCTCTTTCAGCAACTGTTTTTCCGAAGCTCTCTGCTCCTTCTCTCACCGATTTCGCACTTTGCTCCAATGTCTGTTTTACTTTTTCCCATAAACTTGCCATGGTTTATCTCCTCTTGATTTATTATCAGTAATACTTGTACAGGTTTTATGTTCCTAAAAGAGTTACATTTATAACTTTGATATTTTCAATAATTACGAAATCAACCTGCAAGAGATGTTTGTTTAACTGAGAAATGTTATTTCCCCATCGTTTCCAAAACTTTTTGGACGTCATCTTTTTCTCCCAACAGGGTGACTTTATCATCTTGTTTGAAGGTTGTTTTTCCGTCCGGGATTACCACCTTTTCCTTTCTCACGATTGCCCCAACTAATACATTTTTGGGTAATTTGATATCCATAAGTTTCTTTCCGATTAATTCTGAATTTTCAGTAACAACAAACTGATCGATAGAGCCATCCCCCAACTCAAGATCTTTTTTAAACTGTTTTAATTTGTGTCCGTCAACAACAGTCTTATTGGTCAACTCTTCGAGTTGTGACTCTTTCTCTTTGAGTTGTTTTTCCGCGTCTTTCAACTTTTCGACAATATCATTCGTCTCTTTCACCAAATCCTGCTGTTTATTTTCAACCTGGAATTGGTAAACTTTTCCGCCCAATTCATTTTTCAAGTGATCAATATCTTTTTCAATCGAAAATATCTCCCAGCGCAGTTTGGCAATCGTTGATAATTCATAACTTTTATCAGAAACGGATTTAGCACTTTCGCTAAAACGCGCTTTCAAATCGTCCCACCATTTCATATTTTCCTCCTGTATAAGTTAACGTGCTTGTTCTGTAAAACATACCGTATTTTGAAGACAGTCCTTTAATGCCCCCTTTTGTGTATCGCCGTCAGTTTAAGAAGTTAATTATTTACAAAGAGCTAAAATTTTAAACTGACGGCAATATCCTTAATTGGTTCAAAAACTTACCGCATTTCTAAAATTATTAATTTGACTAAACAGAGTTAATCAGTTTAGTTTTTTGAAACAGTCAAGCAAAATAAACATATTTGCTTAGATTAGATGTAAAAATATCATTCACAGATTCAATTAACTTAACTGGCATCATTTCCGCAGATTTGGCTTTGGCATTAACATGGTTTACTTTTTGCTCGTGTCCACTTTTTTGTCACTGTCTGATTTTTGTGTTTTAGTTGCAGGTGCTTTTTTTGTTTTCTTGGTACTTTCTTTTGGTTTGGATTTTTTATTTCTTTTAATTAATGTGATCCAAATAATGACGCTAATGATGAAAAGAGCGACTGCAATTATAAGAATCAGATAACTGACGTTGCGGAATTCGTTAAGTGATTTCTCGATATTTTCGAGTTTACCTTTTTTTGTATCAAGTTCTTCCTCGATTTGTGCTAATTCCTGTTCTTTCTTTTGAAGTTCACTTTTTTGGTTTTTTAGCTCTTTCATTAAGTCAGCGAACTCCTTGTCCAGTTTGGACTCCGCTTCCTGCTTTACCTCAACTTGCCCGGCTTTTTTTTCTGCCTCTTTCTTTTTTTGGTCCTGGTTTATTTTCAGTTCTTGTTTTGCTTTCTCCTCGACCATTGGTTTTTTTTCAGTAGCCTGTTTATCTTCTTTCTGACAAGCTGTAATCAAAAAGCATGATAGTAAGAAAAAAATAAGCAACACGGTTATAAATAGATTTCTGTTTTTCATGACGTTCCTCCTTGGTTTATTTTGATGATTAATTTGAATTTTAAACTAAAGCGTTTTCTTGTCCTGAATCTCTAACAAAAATACAGGATGATTTGGTTAATTCAGGGACGTTACGAATAAAGTCAAAGGCAATATTTTTTTCAGCTAATCCGAAAATATTAATATCTCCTCGTGGCGCAGCTTTTATCGTGTCTTCAAATGATCCGATGAGCACATGAAAATAGGTCATGGACGGGAAACGCGCCTGCTCACTTAAATTGTCTAAAAAACGATACAACTGTTTTTCCTTCTTTTTGTCTGATGTCGCTGTGATTAAGTTAATTTTCCCTTCCCAGTTTAACTGAAGCTGCAAGGCAATCAGCACGGCTAAATGCCAGTTCGGGCTTTTATCCCTGAGCCAGAGGTTGACATTCTTTTGCATTCCAAAAGCGACTCGTGGGTGCTGACGAAGAATTATCGTTCCCAATTTGTTGCTATTCGCTGTGTTGACTAATTCTTCAATGACGTTATCCTTTTTTGTGTCATCCCCGATCGTCAAAAATAAAATGTTCGGTCGAAAAGCACCGCCACATAATGTTTGAATAACCAATTTGGCTCCGTGCAAAAACTGTTGTTCCTTGATTACGGTCGAATTTACTAAAATTCCCTGGTCTTCCAGCGGCATCAGTAACTCCTCAAGCGATGACCCAACTTCATCTGCTTTTTCTTCGGTAATCGAAAAGGCAAAGATACTACCCGATGGATACGTAATATTACGAATGAAAAGCAATGGGCCTGCCCAAATCTTGGGCTCTTCAATAGGGAGCAGCAAATCCGGCTTCCATGAAATTTGATGTTTGGGAAACCGCGAAGCGATTCTGGATGCCTTTTCTGCTATCGCTAAAAACATGCCGCCTCTGATGTCCCCCCAATCGGCTTTCAAACCTCGCTGTGCTAACCAAATATAAATTGAAACGATGATAATGATCGCGAAAACGCTAAATATCGGATTGATCAGAAACATGATAAATAAGCACCCTACCGCGCCAAGCAACGAAACAAACCGTGGTATTTTGAATGTTGGTCGAAAGCTGATAATTTGCATGCTTTGCTCGATAAAAACAACCAGGTTTAGCATCCCGTAAGTGATCAGAAAGAACATTGTGATTAGTTTGGCGATCATGTCGAGATTGCCAATGATTAATGCAACCTCAATGATCACACCGGTAAAAATGACAGCATTTCTGGGTTCATTGGCGGCTGTCTTCTTTGCCAGTGTTTTATAAAAAGGAACTGTTTTCTGCTCAGCCAATGACTGCAAAATTCGTGGGGCACCCAGCATGCTTCCCAAAGCAGAGGATAGCGTGGCGCCCAACAAACCGGCAAGAATAGCGGGACCCCAAATTGCTTTATCGACCATGATTAATTGATTTGATCTCAACTCTGCTGCAGAACTGATTTTGGTTAGCATGTAAGCTAATCCAATATAAATAAATAAGGTAAGAATAATCGAACCAATTGTCCCCAGCGGAATAGCACGTCGTGGATCTTTCAGATCACCGGACATGTTAGCTCCGGCCATGATTCCGGTTACTGCCGGAAAAAACACGGCAAACACCTTCCAAAAATTTGCATCTTCAAAATTCCCGATTAACAGCACATCGGTTGGTTCCGTTTTTGTCAAAAAAAATGATAACAATGACAATCCAATCATAGCCATAATGACGTACTGGACCCTAATCGCTAAATGAGCACTGGTATAAGAAATGATGAGGAGACTAATCCACGCAATACTTGAAACAATGATTGGCGTGTGTCCCGGGAAAATTCGAATCCAGCCTTCTGTAAATCCGATAATATACAACGCCGCTGAAAGCGTCTGGGCCACGAAAAGGGGAATTCCGATACTGCCCCCTGCTTCCAAACCTAATGATTTTGAGATAATCGAATAGGCGCCGCCGGCTCCGATTTTGATGTTGGTAGTGATAGAGGACATCGAAAGCGCTGTACAGAATGTCACTGATTTTGCTAATAAAATGATAGCAACCGCGCCAAGAAATCCGGCGTTTCCGACAACCCAACCGAGCCTCAGATACATAATCACGCCGAGAATCGTTAGCACGTCGGGCGTAAACACACCACCGAATGTGCCAAACTTTTTCGGTTGCTTCGGTTGCAGATTGAAAGAGAACTTGTTCAGAAATGATTGAAATATTTTCATCGTTGTTATATTCATCTCCTTTTTCTCATATAACCACAATAGAAGCACATTTGTTTCATCGTCTTATTTATAAAAACGCGATAAAATAAAAATATTATGGTAGCCTGGACGGAAAAATCCATTTTCGGGCTTCGGCAATTTGATCCTCTTTGAATGTTTTGAATTCAATGTCTGTGAACACACTGAAAATGTTGACAAGAAATTTTTCAAATTGCCGATCTGAAACCAAAGCAACACGCTTTAAATAGGACTTGTATTTGGTGAAAAAATCATACTCTTTGATCACAATTTTGAAATCATATTTTTTTAAGCCAGCCGCATCAAACAGCACATTGATGCTGGTGTGGGATGTGCACAAGGATTCCAATTGATGAATGACTTGCTTGAAATCATCAACCGTGAGCTCGTCCCTGATTGAAATTTCTATCTTATTCTCTTCCTGGTAGATAATTTGATACATATAAAATCTCCTTCTGGTTTAGTACATATTTGAATTAAAATGAGTGAATTATAAAAAAGTAATAATCTGATCCATTTCAGATAAACGTTATGATTTACCGTCGTTGGATGCGTTCACAGTCACTTCATTGTATTAACGCGATACTTGACAAACCGGATATTAAAAAATGTTTTATGGTATTATCCGTTATTCCAAACAATGTAAAATATATTTGGTCACCGACACTCTTTCAGTGTTCCGCTTATGCGAATTATTTTGGTATTATGTGGGTTCATTCAAGCGTATAAAAATTATTTGGAAAGAAAGTCCCATAGATGTATGATTCAGTGTACGCAATACAACAAGTATATATATAAGATAATAATTTTTAATGAGATATGCAAGTTATTTTTTTGTTAATTTTGATTTTTTCAGGCAATTTTGTTGATGATATGAAAAACACAAGAAATTAATTGACAAATACTATTTTTTTTATTACATTAAATAACAAATGTATGTTTTTTAACGACAAGGGTTAACGTGAGATATTTTGGGGGGCTCACTAAACAGCAGGTTCGTTCATAAAAGGCGGTGTAAAAATGACTCGGAAATCAGATCAGGCAGTCATTGAAGCTAACCATGATTTGGATAAGTTAGCCGACGAAACCCAAAAAGTGTTAGATGAACTTCAAAAAATTGAAAAAGAGCAAAACAAGCGAATTGCCAAACTTGAGGGACAGCTCGGAAATTTGCAATATTTTTCCGAAACATCGCCCGAGCAACTAAGAGAAGAGTTAATCGTTGGCATTCGAAAATTAGGAGAAAAGGTTAACGGGGCGATCAAGAAAATAAATGAACGTTTCGATAATTTCGCAACAGAAGTTTACAAACGGATCGATGAAAATGCACCACCCGATAAGAGTGATGCACCCGAAGATGAAGAAAAAAAGTTTGGCGAACTGAAAGAAAACGCGCTCTTGGATGCTGATGATTTTGAAGTTGTACCAAAGGAGGCGATAAAAAATTTGACCGAGTTATTAAAGAAGCAAACAAGGGCCATCCATGGTTTAAAAGAAAGACATGAGTTCTTGATTCGTGATTTGGAAAATCGAGTCAAATCTCTGGATAAGGACAAATCTGAATTAGAGGAATTTATCGAGAAAAAATCAAACAAAATTTTTAGGTTGGTAATGATTGCGTTTGTGCTTATTGTTATTGTTTTTATTTTAACTCAAATATTTTAAACCCACCTTACAAATCATACAGTAATTTTCCACCCATAAGCTCCAAAGTTAAACTCAAATTTCTATTATCAGATAACAGTTAAGAATTGGATGATTTTAATGTCATTCATAAGATTTGAATCCGCAGACAAACAAGATACTGCATATCAAGATTTTAGTTTATCACCGATGGTGACCAAAATATCCAGAATGTTAAATAATTTGTTAATATCAATGATTTTTCCTGATTGTTCATAGATGAGTATGTCCTGATCCAGAATTATCATGGCTTCACCTTGTTCAATAATTTTTGCCCGTAAGTCGGGGGACATGATTTCCTTGACTTTTTCTTCATTACTGCCTTCGACGATATATTTTTTATCAAAAGATCGGTCATTTAGCAGGATGTCCCGGGTCCCGAAGAGTTTGGTCAGTTTCTGTAGAATACCTTCCCGATAGACCTTAAGCTTCAGATTGCTCTTATTTTCCAGCTCGATTTCAAAATGTGTTAAAAATAAGTTCACTTTAGGCGCCGCCTGAATAAAGATCATTTTCAAAATGAAGGGGTAATCTCTGTACTTTCCGGCAACCAGAGATGTGCCTTCTTCGCTTAGTTGATATTTTGCGCCAAGGTGTTCAGCAAAAATTTTCCAGGGATTTTCCGTATCTTGTAACATTTTTTCCCTTTCAACGTGTCGTTTTTAATTTGTGTTTACAGTGATTGTAATTAATGGTCAATTCATTTGATGTTTTGCATTTCATTTTTTATCATTTTCCCAAATCGTTTTATACCAGTATTAATTTGCTCAGGGGAGACCATGCTGAAACTCGCTCGCATGAAGTTGTTCAATCTGCTTTCCGATGAGAATGCACATCCGGGCACAAGCAACACTTTCAGCTTTTCTGCTTGTTCTTTAATCATACGATTTGTATCGCATTTTTTGGGTAATTCGAACCACATGAACATGCCTGCACTGGGTATGTTGTATTTGACTTCAGGAGGAAGATATTCTTTCGCTGCCGCGACCATGGCATCACGATTGATGCGGTACATTTGGCAATTTTTTTGTATCAGTTTCAAAAATTGTTGAAAACCGGATTTTTGGAGATAGCGCGAGAGAACAACCTGTATAAAGGTGCTGGTGTGCAAATTTGCCGATTGTTTGAATAGCACGAATTGCCGAATTATCTCTGACGGACCGGAGACATAGCCGATTCGGAGTCCCGGAGCAAATATTTTGGAAAAACTGTCAAGGCGTACAACTCGGTTTTGCTTGTCCAATGATTGAAGTGAGGGTGGTTTCGGATGATCGTCCAGCTCCAATAGTTGATAAGGATCATCCTCCAAAATAATCAGGTCCCATTTATTCGCCATGTCAATAAGATGTTTTCTGCGTTCAATCGACATCGTAACGCCACCCGGATTATGTCCGTTGGGATTCGTATAGATTAATTTTGGCAATTGCTGACCCGACATCTCAATATCGAATAATTTCTTTTCCACAATATCTGTTCGTAATCCTTTTTCATCGATGGGAATGGTGACAAAATTTTGGGTGAAAGATTGAAAAGCGGACAAGGTGCCCGGATAACTGGGCTCGGAAATGATGATACTATCATCGTTATTGGTAAAAAGGTATGCCATGATGAACAAACCTTCCTGGCTTCCGTTGAGCACAACAATCTGATTCTCCTGTAACTCAACATTGTCTTTGAATTTATGCCAGTTTAAAAGTTCAGTTTTCAAACCGGGCTGAGCGTCGGAAGGTCCGTATTGCGATGCTGTGGTAAGGTCTTCACCGGTAACTTTGATTTCACTGCCATCTTTAAAATGTATGTACAGTTTATCAAATGCGAATGTTTCCGGGTTCGGGTAGCCGCCGCCCAACGAAATCATTTCCTCGATTTTGAGATATTTTGCCAGTTCCCGGATTGGAGAAGGTTTCTTATCTTTCGCGCGTTCAGATAGTCGGTCATGAATTTCCATATGGATTCCTTAAATTTTTTTATCAAAATGAAGAAGTAAACTTAATTATCAGTTATTCGTTTGGGATTTGTATTTCAACCGTAAATTATTCCACCAATCTTCAACCTTGGGACCGAGCCAAAATGCAAATACACCCAAAAGAATACCGGCGATCAAATCAATGACATAATGGTGCCTTAAATAAATTGTGGATAATATAAGCATGATCACCATAGGCACCATAATCCAAAACATCCAGCGCAAGTAGCGCCACCCAAAAAGCATGGACACCACGCTCACAGCACAGTGAAGCGAAGGAAAGGCTCCTCGACTTGCTTGCGCTGACACTTCGATTGCGTGTGCAATTGGTTCTAAAACTTGACCGTGCAAGGTTATTGTGAATAACGGTTTTAAAACAATTCTTGGCGGTGCAGCCGGAAAAATGATAAACAAAAAATAGCCAATATAATAACATATAATCGTTGATACTAATGTGTAGCGGAACGCCTGATACCTTTTTTGGAAATAGAGAACGACAGCCACACAAATGTTGAGTACAAAATAATTTGCATAAGCAGCAATAAACACATCTGTCAATACCGGGCTTATAAATCGCTCCGCCCACACGCAGGGTTGAGTGCCGAACATCCATTGATCAATTTTTATGAGCCAATGCTGGACATCCGCCTGATTAGCGAAATGAACGGTGTCGTGCAGATTTGTGTATATCGCAATACAAAATCCAAAGGGTAACCAATCTCTTAAAAGTCTCCAATTTTTTTTGTATTTTAAAATTAAAATGAAGAAGAGGAAGACAGCGACAGTTACCCAAATTCGCTGCATGTTGCCTTCAATCCGTGCCGGCACTTTGCCTTTCGTGTAAAAAAAGTAATATGCCTTCGTTGTCAAAAGAACCATGGGAAGAAAGAATATTATGGCGATGAGCTCTTCAAGTCTTAGCATCAGGATTCGATTCCATGCCGTCTTCATCTGATTAAGCAATTCTCCTTCAACTAATATTTACATTGAACCATTAGGGTGTCTGATAATAATCACCATAAACATTATCAATAAAGTAATTTGTGGTCAAATCGGGAATTGTGATATTGCCGTTTAGATAGATTCCCCATGTTTTGCTGTGCTCAATAAAACAGTTACGTATCACCGGTTCTGAATTATCACAATAGATCATTCCCGGAAAATTTGGATCGCCTCCTCCGTATTGAATTTTGCAGTTAATCAGTTTACAGTTGCTTTGATTTGCATTTGGACTAAAATAAATGTAATCCCAAAATCCGGGATTCGGCACATCAGCTTTTATTGTAATCAGCGAAGAGCTACCGTCGGCAACGAGGCCTCCTTCACGGTTAATTTGAAAACCACTGTGTTCCAGCATAATGAGCGTGACGCCATGTTCAATGGTTAGTGTTGCGAATTCAATCCTAATTTTATCATTTATTTGATAGGGTATGCCCAACTTTGTCCACTCAATATCAGAAGATATCGGTTCTTCAAATTGGCCGCCACGTAATTCAATACGTGTGTTTTCGGGCTGTTCGAATGTTTGCGGATTCAATTCAGCCAAACTGTTTGCTGACAGACTTATTGCGCCGATTAAATTGTTTGAAAAGTAATTCCCGCTAAAATTAGCCGGTGCAATTCTTCCCTTCAAGTATGCGCCGAATCGATAGCTGTTTTTGAGGCGACATCCGATTATTTCAGGTGCAGTTTCAAACAATGAAATGTTGCCCGGGGAATAAGCGTCCTGTCCGCCATTTTCGACTGTGCAATTGATTAAATGCGAATCACTGCTATTTGCTGTCTCCTTAAAGATAATACCATTCCAATATTGACCACCAAATCCAGAAAAATTGATTGACGCCAGAGCGCCATCTGCATGAAGCGCCCCCCCGTTTTCGACAATTAAACTCTGATTTTCCCGGTATTGTAATTCCAGTCCATCAGTAAGCGTTAAGCGAGCGTTCTGAATATTCAACCCATGTTCAAATAATAGAGGGATTGAAATGGATTGTTGAAACCATGTGGTATTTTGCCGAATATTTTTGTCGTTGACTTGAATAACATTCAGTTGATTGTTCAAATAAGTGTTGGCTCCGATTTTATCAACACTACTTGCGTCACATTGGATGGGCGAAAGGTCACAGTCGGAAACTGTATTATTAAAAAATTGAACCTGACCGCAATCACCTTTTAAAATTAGTCCGCTACCGGCGCTGCTGTCGATTTTACATCCGCGAATTGTCGGGGAGGCATTTTCACAAATAATCATCGCCGGATAATCATTGTCACCACCACCATTTTTGAAGCTACAGCCAATCAGACTGCAACTGTCGTCAATAGCGCCGTCCTTGAATAAAATATACTTCCAGTGACCTTTGTTCTTTGTCACACCTGTAAACTCAATTTCATTATTTGTTCCGTCGGCAATGAGTCCGGCGTTATCTCCGATCGTCAAGCTGGCATTTTTTTTGAACCTCACCTGTGTTCCCGCTTGAATTCTAAGCACCGAACGATCCACAGTGATGTTTGTTGTAATGATATGAATTTCGTTCGATTTCCATTCATCATTCGCTATGATGTCCTCGCTATTTTCCACCGTTACTTGCTCTAATTGCTGCGTCGGATAGGGTGGATCGCTGACACAGCTATTGATCACAAAGCCGGCGATGACAATCCCCGCCCATTTGATCTTAGTTTTAAAAGTATTTGTCATGGTAAACATCCTGGATTTGTCTGTACCGGGAATGATAAAATGATTTACGGCGAATAGCAGATCTGAAAATCACATTTTTTTAAATTTCCGACATTCAAAAATCTGCTTTAGGTCGGCGCATTCCATGTATGAACGCACAAGGCGCATTTTTAGTTACATACTGATTCAATTTGCTGCACCAGAGCGCTGCAAAGGTTCTGCAGCTTTGACTGCCGTCCAATCCGTCTTCTTTTGGAAAGGAACCATACTCACATTTTAAGTCACAAAATTTTATTTTCGATGTACGAACTCCTGCATTTTTCGCCGACATTTCTTTCTCCGTTATTACCCAAAAAATGAGGCTAAAAAAGCCTGTGTAAATTACGGCTGTTGATTTCATCACCTGCTTTTTAAAATTCGATCGATAAACTGAATGTTTTCGATGTCCCAATCGGTTAAATACCAAGAATGAAATTCCGGATTCAACGCATACCATGGCTGGTTTTCAAAGAATAACTTTAGAGACGAGCTTTCAAAGGGTTTTCCGTATTTCGCTGGAAATGAATATTTTAACAAGGTTAATTCGGTTCGGGTCATCTTTTTGAGTTCAGCTTCTGTTGGTGGGGTTAAATAAACTTCCGGGGGAGAATAAAATCCGAACGGTTCGCTAAACTCGTACCGGCTGATATTTTTTTGATCGTATTCTCGTTGCTCTGGTTTTACAACCTTTAACCAATCATTGGCAAAATAGGTGCGCATTACGATGGAATCCGGATAAAACGCCCAGAAAGAACCCAAATTGATAGGTAATTTAAATTGATTTTGATCTTTGGTTGAATATTCGGTTTTGATCCAGTTCATCGTGTCTTGATACCAACTTTGCTGGTTATTGGGATTATAGATCACCGGTGGCTTGGTAACCACAAAACTAAACGTAATTTTAATCCGCTTGACTTCATCCGGTTTAAAATTTAATTTCCACGTGTTTAAAAATCCAGTGCCTGTGCCATCGCCAAGTGTCCAAACCGTGCCCGTCGCGTCGGTGTAGTCCGCGCATTTGACTAAATAGTTGATTTTGCTCAGTGGCTTATCATTTACAAAAACTTTGAAATTTTCAAAATAATCACAAATCAGTTCGCCTTCGATGACCCTGACATCCGATCCGGATGGAAAGCCCACCTGCAGTGACTGGGAGTTTGCAGTAATATTGCGAAGTGTTGTCTCGTAAGTTACCAGCCAAATACCTAACGGATGGTGATAAAAATTGATAATTTCGGATTCCATTTTTATCTCATCGCAAGAACAAAGCTGCACTTTATTGTTCCCGGTTTGCCGGATCGGAGCGATTAACCCGGTTGCATTTTGTAAATAAATTGTTAAAAGCAATAATGGGATAAAAAGCACTAATCTTCTAAAAAAGGGCACGCCTACCCCCCTGCTAAAATCTCATGTTCAAACTTAAATGGCATCATGTTTTATCAATTTGTTAAGTTCAGTGCCAAATTCATTGATGTATTGCCAAATCCTCTCATTAATATATAAATTTAATAAGACATAAGCAATAAAAAACTTAAATCGAAACGGATCAAAATTTTCTTGGTTGACATTTTCATCAAATATTGAATATTTGGGATCTTATTGAAAAAATGCTTTGAATATTCATCATAAATTTTTAAATTATAAGCTAAAACAAATCGGCTATTTAAAATAAAGTCAACTAAAATGCAAAAACTTGAAGAATCATTTTACACAAAATACGGCAAAAAACCGGACTCTATCGTTCCTTTGAAAAGCAATGGCTCCGACCGGCGAATTTTTCGCATTTTTTCGGGCGATCAAACCGTGGTCGGTATCATCGGCGACGATCCGGATGAAAACACGGCCTTCGTTGAATTTACCAAAATCTTTTTGGAACAGGGATTGAGAGTCCCGGAAATCTATCACACCGAATTGGAAAAAGGCGTCTATCTGGAAGAGGATCTCGGTGACGATACGTTATTTTCATGGATGACGGAAATACGGGAAAGTGATGGTTTTACAGATGAAATCAAAGATATTTACCGGCAGGTGATCGCGTATTTGCCGAATTTCCAAATTAAGGGTGGCAAAAAGATCGACTACTCCCTGTGTTATCAACACGTGATTTTCGGCAAACATTCCATGAACTGGGATTTGAACTATTTTAAAAATCGTTTTTTAGATGTCTTTTACCGCCATTCCATTGACGATGATGCCATCGAAGACGATTTTAAAAATTTAGTCTCGTTTCTCCTGCAAGAAGAGCGAAAATATTTTCTGTACCGTGATTTTCAGTCCAGAAACGTGATGATAAAAAACGGTCTCCCTTATTTTATCGATTATCAATCCGGCAGACGCGGAGCACTGCAATATGATGTGGCATCGTTACTTTATGATTCAAAAGCAAACTTGCCGGAAAATTTTCGGGATGAGCTTCTGGAGGCGTATTTAGAGCGTGTACAGGATTTTGCTCCCATCGATCCCAAGCGGTTTATGAAATATTTTTACGGTTTCGTGCTGATTCGGATTATGCAGGCATTCGGCGCTTACGGATATTTAAGCGTGGTCAAAAAGAAGAAACATTTTTTCAGGAGCGTCCCTTTTGCGATTGATAATTTAAGAATTCTTCTCGAAAAGAATCTCGAGATTTTTGACATCATTCCCAACCTTAGGAACATTTATGAAAAATTTGTCGAAGAAAAAGATAAAATAAAATACGGATTGGAAAGTGAATAAATTAACCATCCATCTCTACAGCTTTGGCTATCAAATGTCGGGTATTCCCAACGATCAGACTGACAATAACGGCGGTTTTGTTTTTGACTGCCGCTTTCTGCCAAATCCGGGCCGTGAACCTGAATATGTTTGCTCAACCGGGAAAGATGATGATGTGATCCGATATTTTCAAAATTATCCCGTGGTTCAAAAGTTCATCGATACCACGAAAACGATTATTAATATGGTGATTGAAAATTACTCGGAACGCGGGTTCACCAATCTGATGATTTCTTTCGGCTGCACCGGCGGACAGCACCGTTCTGTTTATTGTGCAGAGCAAATGTATCAATATTTAAAATCAAAATCAGTAAACGTGAATCTTCATCATGTTGAATTAGAAAAGTAAATTTAACCATGAAAGCAATGATCCTGGCTGCCGGCTACGGCACGCGTTTAAAACCATTTACACATTCGATTCCCAAGGCGCTGGTTGAGATTGAAGGCACGCCGCTCATTGAAATCGTGATTCGGAAGTTGATAAACTCGGGTGTCAGGGAGATAATAGTCAACACGCACCATTTCGCCGAACAAATCGAACAGTTTTTAAAGAGCAAAGACAATTTCGGGATTCACATCGAACGCTCTTTTGAACCGGACATATTAGGAACCGGCGGTGGTTTAAAAGAGGCTGCCTATTTTTTAAAAAATTCAGAACCATTTTTGCTACATAACGTGGATATTTTATCCACGATCAATTTGAAGGATATGCACAACTACCATGTGCACAAAAATGCGTTCGTTACTTTGGCAGTGAAAAACAGGCAAACGAAACGCTATTTTCTTCTGAATAAAGACAACCGGGTGTACGGACACGAAGATTTACAAAAGGAACGTAAAATTGCTAAAAACGGATCAAGTGAAGTTTTGCAGCGACGCGCGTTTTCTGGCATTCACATCATTTCACCAAAGATTTTTCAATACATGACTCAAGATGGACAGTTTTCCATTATCGATGTTTATCTGGATTTAATTGAGCGGGGGTTACCAATTTTCGGTTATCCGTCGGATCAGTATTACTGGAGGGATGTGGGAAAAGTAGAGACGTTGCGACAAATTAACAACGACATTGAAACAAAACGCCTCAAATTAGAGGGTTTGTATTAAAATTAATTTCAGTTTAAATATAAGCAGGAGTGAACCGATGTACAAGATTTTATCTTTCACTTGTTTTACCTTATTGGCGTTTTCAATTACAGTTTTCGCCCAAATCCCCGAACACGAGGAAAATTTGTCAGGACCGTTTGATTCACCTTACGAAGTCACGGAAACCTGTCTCATTTGCCACGAAGATGTCGGCGAAGATGTGTTGAAAACCCGACACTGGAACTGGTTGGGAGAGGAATTCAAAATGGCAGGACACGGCACAGTTCGTTTTGGGAAACTTAATGCTGTCAATAATTTCTGTATCGCAGTGCCCTCGAATTGGCCCAGATGTACGAGCTGTCACATTGGATACGGTTGGGAAGACGAAACGTTTGACCATTCTGATCCTTACAACATTGATTGCCTGATTTGTCACGATCAAACCGGTACGTATAAAAAAATTCCCACTGGCGCCGGCATGCCGGATGAAAATGTTGATTTGGCAAAAGTGGCGTTGAGTATCGGCATGCCAACCCGGAAAAACTGCGGCAGTTGTCATTTTTACGGTGGCGGCGGAAATAGCGTGAAACACGCGGATTTGGATAATAGTCTGAAAAATCCGACCAGGGAATTGGACGTGCACATGGGCGGAATGGATTTTAATTGTACAGAATGCCATGTGACTGAAAATCATCAGATAAGCGGCGCTTCCCACGGCTCAATGGCGCAGGGAGTCAACCACATTAGCTGTTTGGATTGCCACAGTGATGAGCCGCACGAAACGGAGAAGATTAATGCCCACACCGGAGCAGTGGCTTGTGAAACCTGTCACATTCCGGAAATCGGACGTGGGAATCCCAGTAAAATCTGGTGGGATTGGTCAACTGCCGGACAGGACACGCAAATGAGCAAAGATCAGTATGGTAAGGAAACCTATAATAAAAAGAAGGGAAGCTTCAAGTGGGCGAAAGATTTTCGACCGGTGTATTATTGGTATAATGGAAAGGCAGATTATTACCAGTTTGGTGATAAGATAAATCCGAAAAAAGTCCTCACGCTCAATCGGTTGAAGGGCGATGTTTCGGATGAAAAGGCGAAAATATTTCCCTTCAAAAAGATGCGCGGCAAACAAATTTACGACACAAAAAATAACTACTTGATCGTTCCGAAACTGTTCGGTGAAAACGGTTTTTGGAAAACCTGGGACTGGCAATTGGCAGCTCAAAATGGAATGGAGGCAGTCGGATTTGATTATTCCGGTGAATATGGATTCGTGGACACCGATTTTTTTATTCCGGTAGCCCACACGGTCGCACCGGCGGAGAACGTATTAAAGTGCTGGGACTGTCACCATAAAACCAGGAGTATTTTGGATTGGAAGGCGCTCGGTTATCCGAAAGACCCCATGAGTCAGGGTGGTCGGGAAAAAACCGGTCTGCTAAAATAACGAAAAATAATAGATTTTTACCGCCGAGACACGGAGAGCTCGGAGAAAAACCTATTGAAAATTAAATTACATTTTTTCGCTGTTTTAACAAACTTGAGGTTTTAACACTTTGTGTTTTGGTGACGTGGTGGCGAGTATATAAAAAGTTTTGAATTTTATTTTGGAGTAGGAATTATGAAAGTAGCGATTATTTACAATGAAGATTTATCCGGCGTAATTAACCAGTTTGGCATGCAAAACAAAGAAAAATATAATCCGAAAACGGTTAAGCGAGTGGCTGATGCTTTGGAAAAAGGAGGTCATAATGTCAGGGTCATCGACGGCAATATGCAGGTGGTCGAGAGTCTTCAGGAATTTATGCCCCGGGTGATCGAAGGGGAAAAGATGGGGATGGTGTTTAATATGGCATACGGAATTCAGGGAGAAAGCCGGTACACTCATCTTCCTTCGATGCTCGAGATGTTGGGAATCCCGTACGTCGGCTCCGGTCCAACCGGCCACGCGATGGCACTGGATAAAGTAATCACAAAAATCATCATGCAGAAGCAGGATATTTCAACGCCGGATTTTTGGGTATTTTCAAAATCTGATGAAGATATGGAGCATGTGCGTTTCCCGGTTATTGTGAAGCCGAAAATGGAAGCGGTCTCCTATGGTTTGAAAGTTGTCTTTAATACAGAGGAACTGAGAGACGCAGTTGCTTTTATCACTCAAGAATTTAAACAACAGGCACTCGTTGAACAATTTATCCGGGGGCGAGAATTCTGTGTCGGATTGCTGGGTAATGATAATTTAGAAGCATTTCCGATATTGGAAATTGATCTGGGAAAAGATCCGGATGCGATACAGAGCGTGGATGATAAAAAATACCAACCCAGAGGGAAGATTTGTCCGGCTGATCTCTCCCGTGAAAAAGCGAAAGAAATGATCAAACTCAGCAAAGATGCCTTCCGGGCGCTTGAATTGCGGGATTTTGCCAGAGTTGACATCAGATTGGATGAAAATGAGAACATTTATTTACTCGAAATAAATTCCATGGCGAGTCTCGGAACGACGGGCTCCTATGTGCACGCGGCTAATGTCGCCGGTTACGATTATACCAGATTAGTGAATAAAATGCTGGATGTGGCTGCTGTTCGCTATTTCTCTGAAAGCGTGCTTCATAAACCGAAAGAAGAAACTAAGGGCGATAAGAAAACAAAATTCCCTGTCCGTGTCAGAGGATTTTTGAGGAGCCGACAGCAAAAAATTGAGCGCTTGCTCAAGGATATGGTGAATATTAACACCCATTACAGAAATATCGATGGCGTGAACGCAATGGGCAATCTGCTCTGGCGTGAGCTGAGTGCTCTGGGATTTAATCAGCAAATCATACCGCAGGTTGAAGTTGGCAATATTTTATTGTTCAGCAATGTCCCGACACGAAATTACGATGTACTTTTATTAGGGAATTTAGATACATCCGTGCCGTTCAAACAACAGCAGCATTTTCGCTTAACCGTTCATCGATTGTATGGTTCCGGAGTTTGGTCGAACAAGAGCGGTCTGGCGTTAATGATAGCTGCGCTTCAGGCGCTTCGTTTTTCACGAATTTTAAATAAAGTACGTTTAGGGATTTTGCTCACCAGTGATTTTTCGATTCAAGGGCGCTATGCCAGAGATCACATCAATGAAGTTGCTCGTAAATCGAAAGTCGTTATCGGCTTAAAAGGCGGGGGTGTTGATTCGACAGTGGTGACATCGCGATCGGGTGCTGCGGTTTATTCGTGTCAGATGAATCTTGAACATGCTGAAAAAACCGCTGATGTCGCTAAAGCGGTTGCAGCATTTTCTCAACTCATGACACGCTGTGTTCAAATTACCAATGAGTCTAAGGGCATTATCGTCGCTCCGAGTGAAGTCGAGATCAAATCCAATATTGCTGAATTACACGCGCGGGGAGAGGCGCTGTTAAGCGTGCGCTTTAATGCACCGGAACAGATCAACGAAGTTGAGGATCAGATTCAGCAGCTCGTCAAAAAAGCAAATAAAGGCGAACAAGCGATTTTAATTGAAGGCGGGATTCGTCGACCGTCCATGTTGTTTACTGAGAAGAATGATCAAATTTGGCAACGATTGAAAAAAATTGCTGATGATTTAGATGTGCGACTTATTAAAGAACACCGCTGGAGCTCTTCTGATATTGCCTTCGTGGATGAAGATTTACCCAGGATTGATGGTTTGGGACCGATCGGATTTGAATCTCATTCCAATGATGAATATATTTTGAGACATAGTCTGTTGGAACGCGCAGCCTTTCTTACTGTATTATTGAATGATTTAGCTAAGGAACCAATTAAATGAAGTTTAACAAAGTCGAAGCGAATTTTAAGCCAACTGAAGATGGCAAGTGTGCTGTAGCCGGTAATGGTATGATTGCCACAGCCTTTCCCGAAGCAACGCGCGCCGGAGTCGAAATTCTCCGGGCGCAGGGAAACGCTGTTGACGCGTCTTGTGCAGCGGCATTGGCGCTGGGAGTATGCGAACCGCAAGCCAGTGGCATTGGCGGACAAACCATGATGTTGCTTTACACGGGAAAAAAAATCATTGCTATAGACGGTTCGTCGCGAGCTCCGTCCCTGGCTCATGTAAAGGCAATTTACAAAACAGATCGATCAGCAGGATATCGGGCGACAACCGTTCCCAGTACCCTGGCGACGTTGGGATATGTGCACAAAGTTTATGGGAAATTACCCTGGCACAGGATTTGTGAACCGGCGATTCGTATAGCGACTGACGGTTATAAAATCACCGACTTGCAGCACCGGTTGTTGGTTCGGGAAACGGATAAATTTGACAGTGTTGAATCGAAATCCGGGAAACGATACTTTTTCAAGAATGGCTTACCCTACCAAAGCGGGGAGAGCTTTAAACAACCTGATCTTGCTGCGATGTTAAAGCGAATCGCTGAAAAGGGAGTCGAAGAGTTTTATACCGGAAAGATTGCCAAACAAATCGACGCGGACATGCGGGAAAATGGCGGTTTGCTTCGGAACGATGATCTGGCGTTGATCCCCTGGCCTATCGAGAGAAAACCATTGAGCGGAAAATTTCGTGGTTTAAAGATATTTTCAATGCCACCACCGGGCGCAGGAAGAACACTCCTGTATGCATTAGCGATGATAAACGCACTCACTCCGAAACAGCTAAACAAAGATCCGGTTATCAGAACTCATCTGCTTGCTGAAATTTTTCGGAAAACGCTGTTAGAACGATTTGATCGACCATTTGATCCCAATTTTTACCCACAGGTTAACGAAAAAGAAATGCTCAGTCAAAAGTACGCCAGTGACTGTGTGAAAGATATTTTTCAATCGGTAGTGCCGAAGCTGCCCATCCGCGAGACCGAAGATGAACTGACCGGAGAAACAACCCACCTCTCAGCAATGGATCAATATGGCATGGCCGTGAGCTTGACGCAATCCATCGAACGCGTTTATGGCAGCAAAGCAGCGGCAGATGGATTGGGTTTTCTTTATAACAATTACATCATGGACTTTGATTATGTTCTCCCCAGCCATCCGTTTTATCTGCGGCCCAACGCAGTTCCCTGGGCAACAGTAACGCCGACTTTAGTTTTTAATCATAAACAGCTATGGATGGCGATGGGAAGTCCGGGAAGCGAACGGATCATGTCAGCATTAGCTCAGTTTCTGATTCACATCACTGATGAAAACATGCCCATCAGTGAAGCAATGGAAGCGCCGCGACTTCACTGTTCATTAGGGGGAAAAATAAATATCGAAGCGGAACGGTTTCCTGATCAGGTTTTAAGGTCATTAAAAGAAAAAGGGTACCGCATCAAAATTCGGGAGCCTTATGCTTTTTATCTTGGTGCAATTCATGCAGTGTTAAAATGTCAGGATGGCGACGGATTCCAGGGCGTGGCAGAAATCAGACGCGATGGTAGTGCCGGAGGGATTTAAATGGAAGAAAAATTACCCGTGCTGATCTCCGTGCCGCATGGTGGAAAAGATATCCCTGATGAGTTGACTGATATAAACAATCTAAGTCCAAAAGACATCTTTGAAGACGGAGATGCATGCACCAGAGAAATATATGATTTTAAAAATGAGGTTGCTGCTTTTCTCGATACTCAAATAGCCAGAGCCTTTGTCGATTTGAACCGTTCTGCTGACGATCAGCCACCCAAAAATCCAGACGGAGTTGTAAAAACGGTGACGACGATGGAGGTTCCGGTTTATAAGCCGGATGCTTTTCCTGATGATAAATTAATAAGTCAATTATTAAAAAAGTACTACGATCCCTATCATTCCCGGATTGAGAAATTAATGAATCCGGGAGAAGTAAAGATTGCGTTTGATTGTCACTCAATGCTTCCGATTTCGCCGTTGATTGACGAGCAACCCGGGCAAAAAAGACCACTCGTTTGTCTGAGTAATAGAGGAAACCGCCTGGGACAACCAAATTCTCAAAGAGGTGTAACGACCTGCCCCGCATACTGGCTACAAAAATTGGCTGAGTGCTTTCGCCAGATTTTTGACTATGGAAAAGACGATGTTAAATTGAACGAACCATTTACAGGTGGATTTATCATTCAGGCACATTCCCATAAAACACCATGGTTGCAAATAGAAATCAATCGGAAAATGTATCTGGCTGAACCCTATTTTGACCGGGAAAAATTGACTGTTTCTGAAGAAAGAATTGCTGAACTCAGGCAGAAAATTTTAACGACGTTAACATTATTTTTAAAACAAATAAAATGAGATTCAAATGAACACAGTTATTGAAAATTATAGCCAATGGATTTATAATCATCTCGGATTTTCACCAACGATCCAGCGTCATATTTTTGAAAGTTTGATTGTGATTATCATTCTTGGTTTAATCCGATTTTTTATCATTTTTTTTCTCTATCGGCAGACAACGGATGCCCGAATCCGTTATCGCTGGCGTAAAAGTATTACTTACACGTTGACGATTATCGGTCTCTTTTTAGTCGGACGTATCTGGTTCAGCGGGTTTCAATCGGTGGCGACATTTATGGGGATTTTCGCCGCCGGTGTAGCGATTGCGCTTCAGGATTTGATAGCGAATGTGGCGGCATGGGCTTTCATCATGTGGCGGCGCCCGTTTGATGTGGGAGATAGGGTTGAGATTGGTGGGCACGCCGGAGATGTTATCGATAAACGGCTGTTCATGTTCACGGTGATGGAAATCGGTAACTGGGTGGACGCAGACCAGTCAACCGGCAGGGTGATTCATTTACCCAACAATCTGATTTTCAAAAATAGTCTGGCAAATTATTCGCGGGGCTTTAGCTATATTTGGAATGAAGTGCCGGTTTTGCTCACTTTTGAGAGCAATTGGAAAAAAGCCAAAGATATCATGCTGAATATTGCCAATAAACATGCCGAACATCTCTCCGGAAAAGCAGAAGATCGGGTAAGAAAAGCAGCTAAAAAATACATGATTTTTTATAACAAACTTACGCCGATTGTGTGGACTTCCGTTAAAGATTCCGGTGTTTTGCTTACCATTCGCTATCTTTCTGATCCGAGGAAAAGGCGCAGTACAGCCCAGGCGATCTGGGAAGATATTTTAAGCCAGTTTGCCGAATGTCCTGACATTGATTTTGCTTATCCGACCATGCGGTTTTACAATAATAAGGCGGAAGGGAAACCAGAGGCGGGCGGTCCTAATGAATAGTTTTTATTATTCCCATACAGAGAAGGAATCAAAAATCAATCAATTCTTTTTCGATTTTCGGATAAATTTCATCGATCTGCTTTTGGATGTCAATAGTGGTGCTTAGAGCGGTAATTATTTTACAATAATGCGGTGAATCTTTCATTTCCCGACCTTTTCGGTCTTTTAAATACTTGTGCAGCACTTGGTAGCCGCCGAGGTGATAGTTCCAGACTTCGGGAGTTACTTTTTCAAAATATCTGTCTTTATTGATATATATCCGCTGTTCATCTTCTTGGTAAACTATCTTTTCGATCTTATCATGTCCGCTGACAACCGGATATTTTGCAATCGGCGGGTCCACCGCTGAATCTTCCAGCAGATGGAGTTCAGTTAGCTTCTTGCCTAATTTCCCGATTTTTTTGAATAATCACTGATTTTCATTTCAATAAAGAATATACATTTTCAAGGAAAGCTGGCT
>CAYYMH010000002.1:0-30382 GCA_964472785.1 uncultured Cytophagia bacterium
CGTTATCATACATAAAAAAGGACTGATTAACTCATGGACAAAAAAACATTAAATGTCAAAATCGAGTGTGTTAAAGGAGATATCGCCTCACAGGCAGGAATTGATGCAGTTGTGAATGCAGCAAATGCTCAGCTTATGATAGGAGGAGGGGTTGCAGGTGCAATTCACCGTGCAGCAGGCCCTGGTCTTGAGGAAGAGTGTCGTCCCTTATCCCCAATTCGGCCCGGGGAGGCCGTTATTACAGGTGGACACAATCTTCCAAACCAGTACGTCATCCACTGTTTGGGACCTGTTTATGGTGTGGATAAGCCAGAAAATGTTCTTTTGGCGAAATGCTATCGCAATGCATTGCAGCTTGCCGAGCAACACAACATCAGATCAATTGCATTTCCGGCTATCTCTACCGGTGCGTTCGGCTATCCTGTGGCAGATGCTGCTGAAGTCGCCTTTAGAACCATTGTGGAAATGATCCCAACACTAAAATCCGTGAAATGGATTCGATTCGTGCTTTATAGTAGCACCGATCTTGAAATTCACGAAAACACTCTGTCTCGCATCATAAGTTAACAACACATAGAAACATGAAACAAGATGCAACTTCCGGAAACTCGCTTTATATTCAAATTCATCAAAAAACAATCGTCCCTGCCCATTGGTTTGAACCTATAATATTAGTTCGCGCCATTGGGGTAGAACGTTAAGATTGCGGTATATCGCCCAACTAATTGATCGAATCATATTTGAAAAGGAATAAAGCAGAGAAGCGGAGCCATAAAAACTGTCAGACACGTAATTGAAAGGAAAATAAATAAGTTTGCCGTCACACGATGATACATTCGCGTGACGGCAAACTTTTTGCTTGTTTTATTTGTGATTATTTACTATTAGGAAGTTTTTCCTTATTTTAACAACATAATCTTTCTAAATTTAACCACATCACCACTTTTCATGGAAACAAAATAAACACCGGATGTGACATCCTGACCAAAATCATCTTTGCTGTCCCAATAGGTTTTATGAAAACCGGCTTTTATGTTCGCATCCACTAAAGTTCTTACACGCTGTCCTATGACATTCAACACATAAATTTCAACATGCGACGCTTCCGGTAATGAGTATTTAATCGTGGTTTTCGGATTAAACGGATTGGGATAATTTTGCTCCAATTGGTACACATGCGGAAGCGCATTGGCTAAGTTACCCGAAACAGGCCCATGAAGCGCCTTTTGTCCATGAATCGAAACATCCTCTAACCAGTAATAATACGTCGTACCAAATTCCGCTGTACGGTCAATGAAACGATATGGCGATTCACCCTGAATCAAAGTGTTATTTAACCGGGTGACCCGTTTTTCATTAAAGAAATCAACAGTTGACCGGAACAGATTGAATCCGGCGTGTTCAGTTTCAGACGTTGTCTCCCAATTGATGATGATATTTTCTGTTTCATATTCCACATTAAAGGCCGAAAGCGTGATCTTTGTCGGTTGGGACAGTTTGATTGCATCTGCTCTTAAAACTGCCATCGTATCCTGATAAGTAATTGTCGTATCGTTAATTAAATGAACGGATGAAGCGACGCCTGCAATAAACTGATACGTTCCCAAATAGATCCAAATATTATCGGCCGTTGTCGTATTATTTTGGCTCACGACAACGGTGTCGGGTAATGCACCGGGAAGGTTAATAATATATGGCGCATGAAATGTCGCATTCGCACTCGGAACAGATGATGCGTAAACATCATAATTCATGGTCACGCCCACATTAATCTCCCACTGAGCCCAGGCAAACGGATTGGCATATTTTCCGGTATAACTACTGTTGCCATTGTATCCGAACTGAGAATCAGAAAAATTCCAACTGGTATCGCTGGGGCCGCTCGAAAAATAAGTTAACGTATCGCTATCGTCAACAATGAGTTGCACACCAATTCCGTTTCCTTCGAGATTCACATAGACTTTTGGTTCATCAATATCATCACTCTCGATCGTTAATGTATCCCGATAGGTATTTATTCCGGGCGGATTAAATTTGACCGTGACTTCTGTCTCGTCCAGTCTGGGTACGAGCACCGGAAATTCTGTCGGTGAAACGAGTTGAAAATTTTCTGTTTTTGTCGAAATATTCATCAAACTAAGATTTTCATTACCAACGTTTTTGACTGTAAACGTCCATTCCTGATCCGTATGAATCGGGACATCAGTAAACTTATAATATGTCTCCGTCAATTCAATATCCGGAACTGTGGGGACATAGGTAAATTTGAGTAAATCAGAGCGAATCACATAACCCTCACCGCTACCGTCATTCACAATGAAGATTGTATTCATGTCCATTCCCTCGAACAGATAATAGGTACCCAAGAATTTCCAATCATCGGGAAACGGTGAGTTTTGATTGATCCAGACCGAATCAATTGCCGAACCAAACGGATGAACCTCAAATAATGCATGATTTGAGGCGTTGCTTGTTGTCGGTCCGCAGTAATAAATCGAATAGTACCCCGAGCGAGGAATATCCGGTACAAATTGACACCGTGCACCGGGATTGGTACTTTGAATTGAATACCGGCTCGTTGGATTGGTAAACCATTCTCCGATATTCGCTGCGTCCGTACTGTTTCGCCAGTCACCAACGTGTTCCATATAATAGGGAAATCCGTCATCATTGTTGACGATGACGGTGGTTGTCGTACCCTGCCCGGAAAGCGGAATATCAATATAAGGCTCATCCACATCATCGCTGGTAATTGTCAGTACATCGTTGAATATTTTTTCAAAATTTGGAGCAAATCGCACCGTGAGTTCAACATAGCTTCTGGGCGCCACAGTAATGGGTAATTGTGGTTCAGGTACCGAAAAAACATCCGTCGTCGTAGTCGCACTTTGAATCGTTAAATCAGTACCGCCGATATTATACACTTTCAATTTCCAATCCTTGTAATCAATCATGGCACATTCACCAAAGTTGTATTCATTACGCCTCACCGGTTCGATATCCTTTGTCGAGGGACAGGAAATTAAACGGACTGCATCAGCACGAAACATGTAGCCGGCTGTGCTCACTGAATCGTTATGAACCCAAATGGAATTTTCAGCGCCATCGAGAAAATAATAAATTCCCATAAAAATCCAGTTGCCGCTGTTTGCCCGCTGATCAAAACGCATGGAATCCGGTTCTGATCCAAATGGCTGAACCACATACAATGCCGCATTACGGCTGTTACCATTTCTCGGCAGAATGAAGTAGGCGACATAATACCCACTTTCAGTTATCGGTAATCGCCACTCAGCCGACTCATCAAAATCCGGATTGTCGAGGCTGCGAACCTGGCGGCTTGTCGGTCCCCATCCCGCCAAAGCACTACCCTGCCAGTTATCTCCATCCTCCCAAGGGCCTCCATATTCGAAATAATGGGTCCCTCTGTCCAAATCATCAACGTATAATGTATCTTTCTGCTGAGCATTTAAAAAATTCATTGTTAAAAACAAGAACATTAACGTTGTAAAAATGAGTAAAAATTTTTTCATTTAACACCTCCGATTTTTTAAAGTTAATCTTTCACCGTAAAAGTAATATTTTATTTTGTGAAATATGTCCTTTTGCTTTAAGTAATACAAAATACGTTCCCGAAGCAACTTGATTTCCAAAGTTATCTTTTCCGTCCCAAGTTGCGCGATGCGAACCTTTTCGTTGTTGGTTCTCAAATATGTTCTTAACTCTTCTTCCCAACACATCAACAATCGTCAGTGAAACCTGCTCACCGTCAAGTGCCGGCGGGATATGGTATTCGATGTGAGTTGACGAATTAAACGGGTTGGGATAATTTGCCTGAAGTTGAAAATTCAATGGCAGCTCTGAAATATCAAAATTCTCAACGGTTACTTGGACATTTCGAGTGATCGGGCCTTCATTGTCGTTCTTATCGAGCGCTGAAACCCAATAAAAATAAACGTTGCTGGAATCCACATTATTGTCAACATAAAATGTTTGATTATCGGGAGTAATGGCATAAAGAAATTTAGGATCCTCAACATCCAACGGACTTCGATTTACGCTGCGATAAATATTATAATAATCGGCTACGTCGCCATCTTCTGCTGGTTCCGGTGGCTGCCAGTGCAGTTCAATCGATGTCGGTGTCACCCAACTCACTTGCAAGTCATTCGGTTTATTCGGTGGCACATCATCTTTCCAGGGCATTGCCGGAACATTTGCTAAAAGCTTATAATGTCGCTGTAACAGATCATCCCAAAAGCTCGAATATTCCAAAGACGAATAGGAAAAGAAAACCGCTCCTTCAGCACGAATTTTTCTAAGCGTATCTATTTCAGCCGCGATCTCGGGAAAATTATCCAAATTTTTATAAGCGCCGATACCACCGTAAATGTGCCTTCCGTTAGAGTTGTTGTAAACCCAATCACGCGCCAAGATTTCAAACGGCGCCCATGGATTTAGTTGCCCGATAGGCCAATACATCATCGGAGCCAAGAAGTCTGTTTTTCCTTCTGCTGTCCATTGCGCTCCATCCTGATAGACTGTGTAGTAACCGGTCCAATAAGTGAAATCATATTTGTATTTTCCAATCACCGCTGCTGATATCTTGAGCATGGGTTTGACTGCCATGATTTGGTCATAAATCTCCCGGACAAAGATATTGACTTGTTCCCGCTGCCAGCCCGCATGACTCAATCCATTTGGATTTCCATTAACCGGATCATTGAATAATGAATCACTGATCGGGTCATAGGAGTAATTTTGCTGGGGATAACGAATATAATCAAAATGCAATCCATCGATATCATAATTTAATACGATATCCATGCACACATTTTTAATGTATTCCCGAACCTCCGGAATTCCCGGGCTCAAAGTAATATAATTATCTCCACCGAGCGGCATGGGATTACCAGCTTGATCGACACAGAACCATTCAGGGTGTTGCCAATAAACATGTTGCGGACTCGCATTACTGGACGGAGGTGAGCTGCCTTTCCAACACGGGTAAGCATTCACCCACGCATGAAGCTCGATCGAATTTGCGTGTGCCTGATTAATCGCATATTGCAATGGATCCCATCCCGGATCTTGACCTAATTCTCCGGTTAATCTATCTGACCAAGGTTCAAAATTTGACCGATAAAAAGCATCCGCCTGTCCGCGTACCTGAAAAATTAGCATATTGAAATTCGCTTGCTTTAAATTTTTTATGGCACGGCGTATGAATGCTTTCTGCTCATTTTGGCTCATATATCTTGACGAATATTCAAACCGGGACAACCACACTGCTCTTGCCTCTTTATAAGAGGCAAACAAATTATTCGATGACAAAAACACCACGACGCTAATAATTAAACCAACCCGCTTCCAATATACCATACTAACTCCGGTTTTTACATTTGCCTCAAACTTTTCCAATTTCAATTAGTACAAATGAAATATGCAATTAAATTTCCAAAAAATCAAGTCTTAAATATCCATTTAAAACATTTTGTATAAATTTTCCTTGATTAAAAACTTCTTAAGTTTTATATTACTGCTACTCTATCAAATACTGGAGACTTCATGAGAAACATTCTTATTTTTGCATCGCTGATCATCATTTTATTTCATTGCGGAAAATCCGAATTGGATCGGGCACGTGAAATATACAAGGCTTCTTCATCACAAATTTCGCGACGTCAAAGCGCTTTGAATCTACAAGATGCCATTAACATACTGGAAATTTACCTGCAAAAAAACCCGGATAACACGAACGCAAAAATCCTGCTTTGGAAATGTTATATCAAACAGGACAATTCCCGGGCGGATTCTCTAAGAAAAGTTTTGTTACATAACAGTGACAACTTATCAAGTCATTTACTCGATCATTTGAACGATAATGACGAAATTGTCCGAGAAAAAATCGTATCACTGATTGGCGATTTAGATGAACCGAAAGTTGCCCCAAAACTCATCAAAATATTAAAAAATGATAAATATCAAAACGTCCAGCAGGCGGCTGCTGAAGCGCTTGCGAAAATGCAAATCGAAGACGCTGTTCCGGTGCTCATGGAAAAACTAAATTCATCTTATCCTACTGTCAGATACTATGCGGTAAAAGCTCTCGGTTATTTCGATAGCGAATCAGTCTCACAAAAATTAGTGAGAGTACTTGAAGATGCCGATGAACGAATTGATATCAGACATCAGGCAGCTTTAGCCATTGGAAAAACTGGAGACTGCTCAGTCGAAACTAACCTGGTGAATATTTACCAAGACTCAGAAAACAGTGATGAAACAAAATTATTGGCAGCTATGGCATTAGGTATTTTGGACAATCCCATCGGTTTTGATTTTGCCCTGAAAAAAGCGAACAGCGAAGACAATTACATCACCTGTCTGTCAATTCAGGCTCTGGGCTATATTCAAAATTCTGAAGCCGTGCCCTTACTAATTGATTATTTAAAATATGGTAACAAGGCAAACAGGCAGCTCGCTGCCGAAGCGCTCGGTCGAATCCGTGACAAAAGAGCAATCCCTGCATTAAAAAACGCCACTGCCGATCCGATTGTAGAAGTTAGCAATTCTGCAAAAAAAGCTTTAGAACAAATCAATCAAGCGAATTAATCCATTTGAGTGTTACTGCAATTATTGTTATTTTTTAATTCGAACGGTGTTTTTTGTTCGGATTTCCTCTATCGTTTCGATTGTTTTAGCCAGCGACAGATGTCTGTCTTTGACTTTCAATATCTTAATTTTTCCAATATATTTATCGGAATATCCCAGAATTTCGCCGCTGTCAGGATCTGTAATCTCTTCTCCTTCCGCATAAACAGGCAACACGTCCCCTTCATGTACATTGTCCGAACTGCCCACGTTAACATAAACATCTCCATTCCGGATGAAAACAATCTGTGCTTCAAAATAATTTTCATCGTCTTGATTTTGCGATGCTGTCTTTGTAAAGTAATCTGGCAATAGTTGGGATAAATGATGAACAAACTCTCCCTTCAACTTTTTTAGTGCAATCCCAAAAATCGAATTTTTAAATTCCGGTGATGCAAATTCGATCTCATCTAATCTTTCAAAATTCAGATATTTATCTGACGGTTTTAGTAACAATGTCAAACCAAGCTCCTTCTGATTCACAACGCTCAAACAAGTTCTGCTTTCCGTTTTGATGTTTTCAGCGTCATCATAAACAAAAAACTCAACAGACATGGTGCATTCATAGGATTCGTAACCACCGAGCATGGGATTGCCAAGATTCACACGCGAAAGACTAAACTGTTGAATTGTCCCCACAATCACATAGTCAACTTTCAGATGGTGAGCAATATTTTTCAAAGTGGCTTCATTATCATATTTATAGCTTCGGATAGAATGCTGCTTTAAAAATGAATCAACTGTTGCCAGATTTGCCACCAGATGTGCTCCGTTTTTCTCTAATGTATCGATAAAGGCTTTAGCAAAATCGTTAGTCAAATTCCATTTTTTATGTTTGAAATCTGTTTTATCAATGAGTGGCAAAATCGCGAAAGTGTTTGAAGTCTGTGGCTTGGCAAAACCAACGACCGATATAATCAAAACAAAAAAAATCAGAAGAACACAAATTATTCGATGGTACATTTCTTCAACTCACTTATTAAAAAGGTCGCCTGTCATTCATTGGAAACAGGCAACCTTGTTCATTATATTTGATTCTTGAAGGACATTTTCTATTTGAATGTTCAACTTGTCTCTGAGTGTCCATATTTTAAATCTTTCACCCAGACATCAACATGAATACAACAGTTTGTTTATTCTTCAGTTTTATTCACTTTGACCTTTTCCAGTTCTCGATTAAAAGTAAAAGATATATCGATCTTTTTTTGCGGCCAGTCATTCGCGTCATATTGAAGGACAAAATCTTTCAACGTTAGAGTTATTTGATTTACCTGTTCGGGTAACGGATCAAAAACGATAAATCCTTCTTTGTTATCACCTTTATAAACCGGTCCGTCGGTATATAATGTTTTTCTGACAATTCCCATCCGTTCTTCGTAACGATTTCTTTCAACCCCGCTGGCGCCCTTTCTTTTCGTGTAGTAACTTTCAAAATTACGTTCGTTTCCGGAACTCTCTTTTTTATCTCGCGCGTAAGGCAAAAGTTTATCTCCCCTTTTTGTTGTTAATTCTGCCTGCAATTGGTTTAAATTTATTTTCGGTCTCGCGTAATTAAAAACCTTGACCACGAAAACGGTAAAGCGGGTTGGCGTGTATCCCAAATCAATATCTTTCCAGTTTCCGTAAGTATATGGATTTGTGGAAGCTCCTTCATTATACGAAATATCGGGGAACATTTTATTGAGTCTCTCATCGGTCATTGGTTTCACAACAACTTTTGCCCCATCCAGATCGTAAGCTACTGCTCCGTTCTCTTCAACGGAATATTTTTCAGCGCTCTCATTGACAATGGGTGAATAATTTAATTGTAAATCCACTTTTGGTGGTACCAGCGAACCACAATGAAATAGAGAAATTGTCATTCCCATGATAACCGCGCATATCCATAAAAATTTTATCCTGTTCATAAAATATCCTCCTCAAATTTTGTGACAAATATAATATCTTTTATTCTGATTTTTTACACTTTTCATTAAAAGCAAATATGAGGTTTATCTTTATCTCGCTTTCTTTTTTTATTTATATTGCATGTTTTGCTGGACGATTCCTCCGGGTTGTGTTAACGCGAAGACAACAATATTGACGCCAAAATGTAACTGCCGAGTTGGATCTCCCAGGGCATGTGACGACTCCCCCATATAAGCGTGATCCCAAAATTTACAATACGCCTTATTTGAAATTAATACGGCTAGTCTGCCGTCCAGGAAAACACCTTCCAGAAAATCATAGGGGGCGTGAGCACTTTTTGCAAACCGATAGTCGAAACCATTGGGCGGACCATTAAAATCAAAAAAGCAATGATAAAGGCGATGGTCATTAGGGATTTTTTCGAACACAATTTCCTCTCCCAGTGCATCCTTGATCAGCTCTCTGGCGACACGATCGATCGGACTCCCGATCATCGGTGTATCAGAAGAATCGTCAAAAAATAAAAAGCCACCGTTCCTCAAATAACTGCCCAAGTTGTCTGCTTCTGTTTGTGTATATTCAAAAAGAGCTTCCCCGGTTAACACCACCATCGGCGCCGTCATCAATTCATCAGAATCCATCCGAATAAATTCGGTCAACCGCATTTTAATATCCGTGACCTTTTCAACCATTTTTCGGACATTTGGCAAAGCAGTAGGTTCGGAATTCCATCCCGGATTCCCGTCCCAGTCACGATCCAATCTGCTGTTTACCTTCAGCAAATTCATGTAAAAGAAACCAGATACATTTTGTTTATCATTTGGGTCTTGCACGACCAATGCTTTGTAACGCCCGGTATCCAAATCCCGAACGTTCAATAAATCATCAGGAAGATTTTTCATGGAAGTTTCTTTTTCCATCCTGACATCAGTGGCAACCAATTCCGGGCCCATATTGTAACGTTGATTAAATTCCATACTTCGATCCACCGCTGCCTCCGGAGGCGCTAACGACGCTAAAGCGGTTCCACCGTGAATGGAAGCTGTTTTCATGGATCGGGGGATCGATCGACTGGTGCGTTGTATCTTACGCGTTAAAGCTCGTTGTACAATTTTTGGTCGCTTGGCTAACTCCAATGGTTTCACAAGCCGTGGGGCGCGTTGGACAAACTTCACGCTCAGTGGTTTCTTCTTTACTTCAATCTGTTTTTTTTTAAGTTCAAAAGTGGAAAGAATCGGAATCAGATGGAGCATCACCGAAATCAAAAAGGTGATGATAAGCGACCTCTTGATTATAGGCCATAAATGCATTTTATAAGATTCAAAATCAGGGATTTCATCTGTTAATCTTCGCATTTCTGAACAATTAACCTAATTATCGATAACGCGCATTTTGTTGTGTGTATCCGCCTGATTGAGTCAATATAAAAACAACAATATTTGTCGCAAACTGAAGTTGTCTCACATTACTGCCGCCACCAGCAGAAGCAGGATTCCAATGATGGTCAGCATTCCAGGCGTTATTATAGCTTTTATTTGAAATTAATACCACCATTCGGCCATCCAAAAAAACGGCTTCCAAATAATCGTACGTAGTTCGGGCACCGCCCAGACGAGATGTCCAGCTATTGTTAACATCATCTCCTGGCGGAGGGCCATTAAAATCAAAGTAACAATGGTAAAGCCGATGATCATTGGGAACCTTTTCAAAAACAGCGTCCTCTCCCAACGCCTCCTTTATTAAATTTCTCGACATGACATCAAACGGTCCCCCTTTAAAAAAATAAGAATCATCAATCAGCAGAAAGCCGCCATCCCGCAAATAATGTCCCAAATTTTCAGCATCAACAGCAGTATATTCAAACTCATAATGTCCGGTCATAAAAATGAGCGGTATTTTCTTTTCGATTAATTTGTCAGAATCAAGCGTAAAAACGCCGGCGAACTTAGCATTTATTCCGGTATGATTATTCAAATACTCTGCTATGTTCGGAAGCGCGCGTGGCGATGTGTTCCAATCCGGCTCTCCTCCCGCATCTGTTCTGTCAGTCCGGTACTTAACCAATGCTAAATAAATGAATCCTTTGATGTCTTTTTTATCATTCGGATTTTGTACCGCAAATGAAGAATATCTGCCGTAATCCAGGGCATCTGCTGATAACAGGTTTTCGCTCAGCTCTTTAATCGATGATTCTTTAACATTTTCTACTTTATCGGCAATGATAGACGGGCCAAGCTCCATTCTTTGCGGTGTAAATTCACGGTCAACCAAACCGGTCGGTGGCGCAAGCGACGAGAGGGCTGTCCCGCCATGAATTGAAGCGGTGCGCATTGATCTCGGTGTTCTTTGTGCTGTGCGTGTTATCCGCTTGGTCAACACCCTCTGCACAACTTTCGGGCGTTTTGCGAGCTCTAACGGCTTGACTAACCGCGGTGCCCGTTGAACAAATTTGACGCTCAGCGGTTTTTTCTTCACTTCAATTTCTTTTTTTGGTAACTGGAAATTTGATATAAATGGAATTAAGTGAAGAAGCGCTGATATTACAAAACTAATGTAAATAGCGCGCCTCACACTTTTATATTTGAAAATATTATAATCTATTCTATGAACTTTAAGCAATGTTTAACCTTTATTAATATATTGCAGTTCAAACAATTAAACTTAAAATCGTAGCTTTCCGGTTTCTTCGAGTAATATGATGGAAAAAATTACGCTAATTGGTTTCTTCCCGATCTGTTGCGATTGCCAATTCTTCAATGCCCACCCCTTTGGCTGCATCCATCACATCCACGACCATGCCGTGCATACATTCTTTATCTGCTTTGATAATCAAAACTTTACTGCGATAGATTTCTTTTGCTTCTCGTAAACGTTGATCTAATTCCTCTACTGTGACGGGTTCACCGTTTAGTTCCATCTCACCTGTTTTCGAGATCAGAATGTTCAAATCTTTTTCCGGAGGCAACTCCGACTCTGCCGCTTTTGGTAAATCGACTTCTAACCCGGGAGGAGTAGAAAACACCGTGGTTACCATAAAAAATATTAATAATAAAAACACACAATCAATTAAAGGGGTAATATCCAGCCCTTTATCTTCCAGTCGGCTTTTTGTCTTCATATTAAATTAAACTCCAGTCATGCGATAAAGTTTAAATTAAGATTTGTCCATCGTCTTTTTGACTTCGTCTTCCAGCTTCTTCCCTTCTTCATCAGAAATATTTAACTCAACTCGTTTTTCTTTCAGGAAATTTTCTTCATCTTTATTTAAAACGCCATCGCGGTAAGCAGTCATCAACATCTCTTTATATGTTCGGAATCTGGCCAAATCTCTTAACAGCGCATTAATAAATAATGTTTCATAAGGTTCAATCTGAATCAATCTTTTTTCAATAATCCGTCGAAAGAAATTATAAGCCAAAACAGAGGGAATGGCAACGATCAGACCTGTAGCCGTGGTAATCAGCGCTTCAGAAATTCCGGCAGAAACAACAGTCGGGTCGCCCACACCGGATTCGGTAATCGCGGCGAACGATTTGATCATTCCGATAATTGTTCCTAACAGTCCAATTAACGGGGAAATAGTACTGACCGTATAAATCACTGAAATAAATTCTTCCAGGTATGTTCTTGAATTTTCTTCGGCAGTCAATCTCAATTCTTCGCGTATTTCGGTTATCGTTCGCTTTTCGCGCGCCAAGAACTCAAATCTTTCCAGTATCTTTAAATAAACATAAGTGAGCATATTCTTATGTTTTTGACAATAATCCACAGCCGCCTCTATCTCTCCGCTTGTTAGGGCATCTGTCGCATTCTGCAGTATGTTGTCTGCTTTTTCGCCGAGCGGGACTTTCATATAGCGCCAAATTCGCTCTAAGATAAACGCAAGCGAAACAATAGATAGAAAAACAAGGGGAAGCATGATATACAAGCCACCTTTTACAATATAATCAATCATGTAGCCTCCTTAAATAATTAAATCACTCCACAATAAACACATGGTTATGAGAACTAATCTGCACTAAAAATATTTTTATTCCTTGCTAATATTATTTTTCGATTCCGAAATTTAATAATTCTCTTTAATCCACTCGTAATGCTCTTTAGCAAAAGTATAGGCGTTTTGATAATCTGCGCCTTTTTTATCTTTGTAATCGTTCATTATCTTTTCGTATTCCTGCAGCGCCTTCCTCCAGTTTTTTAATTGTTCATAACTGGCGGCTGTGTTCACGCGCGCACCAACAACAATGTCGGCGTCCGGATATTTTTCTATCACGCTTTGAAATGCCTCGATCGCCTCCTTGTACTTTTTCTCATCAAACAATTCACTGGCTTTCTGATACTCCAAATAAGAGGAAATTTGCGACAGCTCATGGATATGCGTTTTAGCTTTTTCAGCCAATTCGGATTCGGGATAGCGCTCTAATAATGTTTGATATACCTGTTCTGCTTGCTCATACCTTTTATTATTATAGTGCCAATCACCAATTGTAAATAACGCATCGACAGCATAGACACTGTCCGGGTATGTTTTCGCCAAATCTTCAAAAATAGCTATCCCCTCCTCTTCCTGACCTCCCTGAATATATCCCCAGCCTGAGTTATACATCGCCTGTGCCGCGTAGTGCGATTTTGGATATTTTTTTTGAACTTCACGATAAGCTTCAATCGCTTTTTCGTACTGTCGCTCATTGAAATAGCACTCCGCAATCTGAAAAGCAGCTTCTGCAGCTTCCTCCCGATTGGGAAATTCCGCTGTGATTTTTTCAAACGATTCTCTCGCTTCTGACCATCTGCCTAATCGAAACAAACAATAACCCCGATAATAAAACGAGAATAACCGGTTGTCGCCAAATTTGACCTGTTCCGTGACTTTTCTAAAAGTCTCTGCCGCGTTGACAAAATCTTCGGAATTATAATACGTGATTCCGAGTTGGAAAAAAATGTCCGGTACATAATCCGAATTCGGATATTCCTGAATCGCGGTATTAAAAACAACCTTTGCCTGCTCAAAACTTCGTAACCCTAAAAAGCAATTCCCTTTGACGAAATATGCCTGAGCCCGAATATTTTCATCTTCCGATAATTCAAATATTTGATCGGTGACATTAATCCCATCCTGGTATTGATTCGTTTGATAATAAACCTGGGCTAAGGCTAACAATCCTTCCGCGCGTTCGGTTTTGCTTTTTGCAGTAGCGACAAAATCTTGAGCCGTGTCAATTGCTTGCTGTTCATTTCCCATTTTCAGATAACAGGTAACCAGACGCTGCTGTGCTTTCGATTTTAATTCAGGGATAACGCGCGGTTGCGTTAATAAATTTTCAAAATCATTGACAGCCAGATCGTAATGCTTTAACTGAAAATAAATTACGCCGCGACCGAATAATGAGCTCTGCAATATTTCCGGTTTCTCAACATTTTCAATTGCTAAATTGAAGTGGGTCATGGCGTTGTCGTATTGTTGTGAAGAAATGTAGATTCGCGCTAAATAATAATGTATTTCTGCTTTTCTTTTCGGATCGGTTAAAATATTCAGCACTTGTTTCAAACTTGCTTCAGCCTCATCAAAACTGCCATTTTCGAGAAATATCTCACTGATTTCCGAATATGCGCCCGGAAAAAGCTCCGACTCTTTATCAATCTTTTTAAAATTCTCTATCGCCAAATCTGTCTGACCTTTATCTCGATAGCATAAGGCTAATTCAAAATAAATTGTATTGATGTCAATGTTTTTATTGGTGGAAAATCTTTCTTTGACAGACAAATATGCTTCTATTGCCTTATCATAATTCTCTCTGTCATAATAAATGCGTGCGATCTGCAAAAACGCCAATGGTGTTTGGTCATCGTTGGGATAATTTTCTATCAGCTGATTCATCACTTCGATTGCTCGATCAAAATCCCCCGATTTCTGATAACTCAATCCTTTCCCGTAAACCGAACTTGTATACAAATGACTGCCCGGAAAAGAATCAATCACTGCCTGGTAATAAACCAGAGATGAATCGTAATCATTGGCTTCAAAATATGCCAAAGCAATTTGGTAATATGTCTCATCCACTGTAAAATCGACCTGTTCGCTTACATCCCGGTAGCCAGATATATACAATTTATATTCGTCAACGGATTGTTCGTATCGTTCATTTTCGAAGTTCAGTTTAGCGATTTGAAATTGCATTTTAGCCCTGAACGTGCGATCTTTCGTCTGGTCTATCGCACTTTTATAAACATTGATCGCTTCGTCTAATCCCTTTGATTCAAAAGTAACTTCTGCCATTTTAATGTAAGCTGTTTCAACCAAATCTGACATGGGGAGATAATCCTGGGGAATGCGCTGGTAACTTTGGATGGATTGTTCCGGTTGGTCTAATCTCCGGTAAGCATCTCCGATGCGGATAAATGCTTTGGCAGACAACTCGATAATATGCTGCTCCGAGCGACCCTGTCCAATTCCCGACTCAACCTGTGTTCTGCGTCGCAACCGCGACAATTCCATCTCGCTCCACTGCCGTTCGGAAAATGATTTTGGCACATAATTGTCAATTAACAATTGAAAGCTTTCAATCGCGTCATCAAATTTCTCCAGTTCAAAATAGCTCTCCCCGATCTGAAATTGAGCTCTGGGAGAATACTCTCCCTCGGGAAATTGTTCATTTTTCTGTTTGAAAGCAGAAATTGCCTGTTCATATTGCTCTAATTTGAAATGGGACCAGCCGATATTATACAACGCTCTTTCAGCATATTCACTATCGCCGTATTTTTCCAGCAGATACTCTGATTCTTTAACACACGCCTCGTAGTCCCCCTGATTGTAACGTGACAGGACAATCTGATATTGAGCCATCGCCGCTAATTTTCTGACATTCGATTCACGCTCAACCAACCTGAAATTATCAACAGCAGCATCATATTTATCTAAATTTTTGTACGAGTTCGCCATTTGATATCTGGCAGCCAATGGAATGCTTAATTCCATATCAGCCAACGATGTAGTCACCATTTCCTCTTTAAGCAGAGGGCTATCAATAGATAATATTTTTTCGTACTTTTTGATGGCTGACGGATAGTCTTCAATAACGAACAATTTCTGTCCATCTTCAAACAAACTCATCATTTGTGACGGTGACGGCACAAACTGGCTTAACGTGATTGCACCGGCCATTAGGATGACTATAAATTTATCTAACATAATACCTTAATCTGCTATTTGAATAATATTTTCAAGACGTTTTGATTGCGGTAATCTTTTACTGATCAAAATAAAACCAGTCCTTCGCCTACCATCCAGCTAAAACTCTCACGAAAAATTTGGAATAACTCCTGTTTTTATAAGCCACGTCTTTATCTACATATATTTTTTTAATATTTTGGAAACCAATATTAAACTGTAATTTGTACCCATTATAATCGGATGCATTGGTCACCAAAATCATAAAAATCCGATCGTTGGTATCATTCACAGGATTCAGTTTGTCTCTAAACCGATAGACAAACAAATCACCGTCGTCCAGTTTTTCACTAATTCCCTTGAAAGAAAATCCCTGAAACCCTGCCCGGATTGTCGTCTTGGGCGTAAAAAAGTAATCCAGCCGGATAATCGGCATAAACCACTGATTATGGTACGAGGTATCCTGAATTGTAGAAGAAAACTTTTGGTGTTTAATTTCCCAGCGATGCTTGAATTGGGGTATCAACATCAATTGATCTGTAATGCTAAATTTATAATCAATTTTATTCACAACGCCCCAATAGGTAATTTGTGATTTATCCTGTTCCAGAAAAAATTCATCCAAATCACCATCCCAGGTGGTAATTCTTTTTTGTGCGTTCAAAACATGCTTTAAATTATTTTCTATCGTTAAATTTTTTATCTGTGTGTATTTCGTTCCGATATATGTTGTATAGACCATACTATTCTTCATGGTCAATTCATCTTGGATGAATTTGGGCTTTTCAAAATTAACGCCTTGTTCAGTAAAACTGAACTGATAAGTCGGATCTTCAATATCATCTTTGACCTTTTTCGTAACATGATATATTTTTAAATTACCGAGTTTGGGCAAACGATAATCATATTCTAATTTACCATAGTCAATATGATTTATCCCGCCACCGGCAATCTGGCGATTTCTGAGCACACCTCCCGTGATGTTTAATCCCCGAATCAATTGATACCTCAAAAACACATGATGGCCTGTCAAATCGCGTTGATAAATATGATCCGGCTTCCGATCATTTTCCCGTACGTCAATCACTTCATTATTATTCCAGTCATCCCCATAGTCAAAACGCGGTGGATCCCGATAAAACATCATGAAAGGTTCATTGTAATCCGGGATACCGTTACTATTTTGATCATCGTCCGGGATACCGTCTCCGTTTTCATCCAATCCCGGAAAGATACCGGCGTCTGGTCTTGGATAATCCGGATCAAAAATTTCACGATTATTCTCAACATAGACGGGATCCGTGTAATCGCTCTGAAATTGGTAAGTACCATCTTCGTAACGATCATTATCATCATTATCATCAACTAACCAATCATATACGCCACCCGAATCCGGTTCCATTGAGCCGGCATCATAAGACGTTCTGCCCCGATCCTGACTATACGTAATCAGTCCGGTAAAATAATCAGGATCAACCTGGAAATATTCTCCCCCGAAAGTGAAACGCCCTAATTTTCTTTGAACCTGTAAAAAATAAGCTTCGCTTCTGCTATCGAAACGATCACCAATGATGACCGGAAATTTCGAATGTTTAATATTATTGGCATACTCGCCATTGATTCGAAAGCCAAAAAGATTTGCCTCAAAATTAATTCCATAAATGGATCTGCCTGAATCTAATGTATAGTCGATCACTTCGATTTTTTTATTGGACTCATCTTTCACATTACCGTCGGCGCTGCGCATCAATTGATAATTTGTTTTCACTGTTTTCAACTCGGTTTGACTGGGCCGATAAGCATGAGCCATGTAAATACGATAATCATTAGCAACCACGACGGAAATAGTGACGGAAGATATCGAGGTTACATCACTGGCAACGGGTAAGATCAACTCGAAACTATTCTTTCCGTTCGCCTCGAGTGGATAGATCGTCTCATTAGTGGGCACAATGTCTTTTAATTCTCCGTTAATGTAAACATTAGGTCTTGAAAAAAGTTTGGCGCCAAAACCGTCTGCGGGTGAATCATCAACAAATTTTATATAAATAGTTTCGGGTTTCGCATCTGCCACTTCCCCCTTGATGGAATGACCTTCCGGGCTATCTTTCGTTTTTGTTTGTCTTAAATTAACATACGTCGCCCCTAATCTTAACACATCACCTATTTCCGTTTCCCAATGACCACCAAAAAGGTAGCGATTCCAGTCGTGCGATGCCCCGACAATTGCACTTTGCACTGTTCGATCAATCGGCATAATGATCGGATCGGAAAGTCTGGAATAAACGATTGAAAATTTATTTTTTTGTGTTTTACCATCCCATCGCAGGCCGTTAAATCTTGCCCGTTCCAGAGTTAATGACGTAAATTTTGTCCGAATCGCATCACCGATAATTAGGCTGGTTGAAAATCCTCTGTAGCTGTCTTTTGCAATCACCAAATTTTCAAACCAATTTGTATAATATTGATATTTAATCAGGTCATCAGCTTCACCAGGAGACTGTTGGTTCAACCTGAAAACATTCAGTCCTTCAAGTAAAAAATTACCAAAATCATCGTAATGTTTTCGGGTTAAAAATTCCTGAGAATAATTTCGATACCCTTCTTCGGAATAATTACCATACTCCTCATCGGAAGTGCCCGGTGAGGTGATAAATTGTGCATAAATCAGAGCAGGTGCCAATACCGAAATTGCTATCACTAAACAAGAAACAATAATCTTTTTGAATTTACTCATGGGTTCGTACTCCCAAAGAAAACGAATCGCTAATAGGTTCATGATTACTTTTTCAATACAATTAAAAATGAAAAGATAGAGACATTTTATGACTTCCGCCAACTTCCTTCAGGGCAAGTGGATAAACATAGACATAATCAAACTGTATGTTCGTCAACAAAACACCGAATCCGGCATCAACTTCTCCGCCTTCGGTGTCATTAAGCATCTGGATGGTTCCACCCCGTAGAATAAAGGCCGAATTTATATTCCGAAATGTCAGCTTTTGAAAAACATATTCAGCGCCTAAGTGAAGCTTTGTGAATTCATCTCTCCGACTCAATTCACCCGACAAAACCAAATCTTCCGAGACATACGCCAAACCTGCAGCAAGGCCTCTTGGCAATTTCGCATTTGCAGAACCGTTGGTCGCGATACCCGGTTCTGTGACATCCCGGATCATCATTCCCAACTGAAGATGTCCCTTTTTTAAGTATTTATCAATCAGGCCGAATGACACCCGATAAAGCAAAGCCGCGTCAAAGGAAATTCCGTTAAAGGAATAATCCTGATCCTGAATATTAGAAATCGGATCAACATCCCCTTCGGCGGACCAGCGCATGAATTTGACATTTCCGCCTATTGACAAATTGAATGGCAACTGGCGACCGTAGCTCAGATAAAGCATATTTTCCTGGTAAATGTCAAAATTCAAATTCGTCAACCCCACACCAATTCTGCCTAAATATTTTATCGGAATTGCACTTACGATCATTTCATAGTGCAAATTTTCGCTTTCTATTCCCGGATAAAGTCTTGCGTACATCGTAGATATACCAAAACTTTTCAACTGGGCTAATCCGGCAGGGTTGTAGAACACAGCGTGGACATCATTGGCGACACTAGTATAAGCTCGCCCCAGACCGATCGGTCTTGCCCCCTGTCCCGTGTCAATAAAGCCAGCATAAATACTGGATGTTGAAATTAATGCGAAACAGAATAAGAATTGCAGCGAACGAACGATTTTATTTGTTCTACTCAAACTCATCACTCATTTCTCTCTATAAATTAATAAACAACAGAAATTGTTTTCGTACTTGTGTATAATCCGGCATCAGTATCCACAGACACTTGCGCTAAATAAACACCCGGGATAACCAAATTTCCCCAATTATTTTTTCCGTCCCATTTTACCCGGAAATCTCTGGCGCTGGTGTAAACATCCATCAAATTCCGCACCAAGTCGCCGTCTAAATTATAGATGTTTATTTTCAATTTTTTCAACTCCGCGATCTTTGCGACGAAAAAGGTAAACTCTGAATAATCACAAATATTATCACCATTCGGCGTCATCGGATTTGGTTTTACCTCAACAGAAACAAGCGGGCTTTCCGGGATGCCTGTGGTCAGTACCCGCCATCCGTCGATATTCTGTTCTAAAAATTGAGGGTTATCCGGAGTCTGTCGGCTAATAACCTGACCAGGGAAGAAGTTTTCGCTTTCGAAAAGGGTGATCGTTAAATCGACTTCCAGCAATGCGGACTGATTCACATCGACACCATCCGGAAAATAAATCACCACTTCTCTTCCCAGGGGATCTGTTAAATCTGTAAAATTTAATACATTTCCATCCAAACGAGCATCAGTCACCTTTGCAGAAGCCGGGCTCGTAATTTTCAATGTATCAATTCCCAAATCCCTGTCTGATGTGGTGATCTCGACGATATAAGTAATTTTGGATTCCTCAAGCACCGGCACTTCACGTGGCGAAACAGAGGTCATTGCGCGCTGAACAACCGGATTTTCATTATACTTAATTGAAATTTCTCTAAAAACCGGGGTTTCGAGGCTGGAAGTGGAAAGATTAACCCAGTATTGCAAATATCTTCTGGGTTCCAATGTCTTGAATAATAAGCCCTCTGAAGCCTTTGATTCATCTGTCCACTGAGACCATGCCTGGTAATTGATTTTTATCTCCTGACCGACAAGAATGGAGCTTGCCTGAGTTCTGGCTATGTGTCCGGTTTCGTAATTGATTATATAGTCTAAATTTCTCAGGTATGTGACATTACCGTCAAGGTTGGTGATCTCTTCTGATCCTGCGATTGCCGGAAAATTATTTAAACGTACAGTATCTTCAATGACGTGTGATTCTCCAAAGATAGTCGTCGAATCTGACCGAAATTGGAGTGTCAATTTCGTATCTTCCGGAATAGTCGCGTCCCAGGAAGCTTTTCCGAAATTCACCGGCTTTCCAAAATCTTTAACTTTGGAAATGTATTTACCCGATGAAGCAAAACCGGAGCCGAACACTTGAATTTCACCAATAAAGGTCCAATTTACGTTATCGCTTTTCTCAATAGTGACTCGCACGTACCGGGCTGTTGTCGGTTCGAATGTTTCGTACACATCCCATTCCGTGTTATTCAAATTATTTGCCACCCGAGTCCAATTGCTATTGTCCAAACTCAAATCAATGGAATAACCTTTAATATATTTCAGGTGAGGTTCGAAATCACTACCTAAAATATTCACTCTTTCCACGGTGCGGGTTGCTTCCAGATCGATGGTGATCCATGTTCCGACACAAAAGGGTGTGTAGGAAGCCCAGAAACTTGGGCTTTGCGTTTTCCCGTCCAAAACCAAAGCAGGATTATTCTGTTCATACGTATCATTATCCCAAGCCTGTTTGCCTAAAGCAAAATTTTCAGAGGCAGGGGAAAGCATAATCGACCCGTCATCCATATCATCAGCGTTAAAATCCACATTGGTCGAATCAATTCCAATCCCCGTTTTAAACGAGTCGATATTTGATTCTGTCCAAATCTGGGAAAAAACAAAAGTGGGAACAAAAAGAACGACGATTACCACATAATTGATGATGTATTTTTTATTCTTTTTCCACATCTGTACAATCCATTTTCATTAAAATAGGTTAATTAAATACGACCCCGCTTCACGGAAGCGTGAAGCGGGGCGTATTTAAACTATTAATGGTTGAGAATGTGCATCGCTATTTCAGCAGTGTCATTCTCTTGGTTTTCTTAAAATCTGCCGCTTTAATCATGTAAATGTAGGTTCCGCTTGCAACCTTTGTATCATTATCATTCAAGCCATTCCATTTCATGACTTTTTGTCCGGCGTCCTGGTATTCATCAACCAGTGTGCGAACTTTTTGCCCTAAAATGTTAAAAATCTGAATTTCGACACGACATTTTTTGGGCAAATCATATTTAATGGTTGTTACCGGATTAAATGGATTTGGATAATTTTGATACAATGCAAATGTTTTCGGTAAGCCTTCGGTCTCACCGTTTACACCGGTTGCGGTCGGAATATCCCGCTTGAAGCGCGGCATAATCTGATATCCGCCCCAGTACGGAGATTGACTATCATATTGACTAACAACACCGATAGCATCGAACACTGCTGCCTGGACAGCAGTACCCGGAATATCCGTATCTTTATCAATACGCATAGTAGCCGAGCCTGATGTATCCGAAACAGTAATGTTTCCGTTGCTTGGGAATTCAGTGACTTCAGTGCTAATATCTTTAATCATGACCAACTGGGACTCGTAGTTTTCCCCAACAGTGTCTGCCAGATCAGCACACGTAATAAGCTGTGGTTGAATTTCATGACCGCTTGACAGAATAGTAAATGATTCAGGCGGGTCTATTTCGGTAAGTCCGTTATAAAATCCTAAATTTCCGGACACATCGATCATATCACCGATTTTTACTGAATCCGGGAGAGTCCTCGTATAATCATAAATTGCGACTGCTGCAGTTGTATCCGGATCCTGAATATATGCTGGTCCAGATCCACCAAATTCGTTAGCAACGGTGATTACACCTCGGATTCTTACCTTTTCTCCCAACAATACCGGTTCACCAAGAGTATCCACTTCAGCTACCTCAGCGATTGAATAAAAAGTCGCTGGAATATGAGTTCCCGGGATCGCCCATCGTTGTATCCACGGATTATTGGAACCGAAATCAACGATATAAATTAACGAATCACCTAAAGTGTGATCAAAAGCTAATCCCCGAGGATTATCCCAGGGTTGTTCTTCAGAAGGCATTATTGTTTCGCGATATGTTCCATCATCACGATAGATATGAATAAAATCATCTTGAGGCCAGGTTGTATGTTCTTCTGTTACCCAAAGACGACCCTGCATATCAAAGCCTATATCTGTGGTCGAGCCCAAACCATCGGGTGAACTGAACGGTCCTGGTAAATTCGGAATCTGTTCATATCCGTCATTTATATTTCCGGCATAACGTTTTACGGTACCATTGAACATGCCGACAAAGATGACACTTCCATCCGGTTTAACACCGATATCGCGGGCAATGTATTCCACGTAAACACTATTAAGAAGATTGAACTCGCTATCGAAAATCCAAACCGAGTCACCAACAACAGTACCAACAAAAATATTACCATTTTCATCGATATCCATCACCGGGCTACCGGCAGCCAATTGAATACCACCTAATGGAGTTCCGTCGCGGTAATCAAATTTTAAGACAGCGTGTTCCGAGGCATTACTAAAATAAATATGTCCTTCATGGTCAACTGCCATGCCGTAGCTATTACCAAACGTTGTGACTGAGTCTTCCCCAATCATACCCGTTTCCACCGGGTGATAATCAGGTCGGGTTCCATCATTGTTCCAGACAGCTAAATGTTTTTCCGATCCATAGCCATAGCAACCTGCCCAGATTTTACCTTCAGGATCAACAACGACGCCCAGTGCTGCATGCAAATAAGCGAAATTATCGACGTATTCATATCCCAACGGATCCATACCCGGAATAGTGACAGATACCATAACGCTATCAGCAGCACTGTCTTCTGTTCCATCATTTACAATTAGATAAAATTTGTAATCGTTGATTTCGGTGGGACGGAAACCCGCCATTGGATTATCAATAGCTGTAGCCAAAATCACTGTTTCATCTGCGCTGGTCCATACGTAAGTTAGCGAGTCACCATCCGGATCAAACGAAGCAGAACCATCAAGCATTACATAGGTTCCAGCCATAACACCGGTTGTATCATTTCCGGCATCAGCTACAGGAGGTTGATTTTTCTGCAAGGTGACATCCAATGTTGCATCAGCCGTCAGTTCAAAACCTTCTTCAGCAACATCCTTGTAACCAAATTTACTGAAGTAAATGTCATACGTGCCGGCAATCAATCCCGGAATCTCATAGTAGCCATTCTCATCGGTCGAATCACTGGCACCTGCTTTGGGAATTGACACAAAAGCGCCGGACATATCAGTCGGATTATCGCTTAAGATGACTGTACCGGAAAGCGTGTACGTATCCAATTCGGCATCATCATCGAATGTGATGTTATCCACCCAAATCGTATCTCTTCCACCGCCGGTTTCACCCAAAATCTGAACATAACCGGTTTCATTTAATGTGACACCAGTCAGCTCAACTGTGACAAAATCGGTATTAAAATTTTGGATTTCAACATCCACTGGCTCAGCGCCTAACCCACTAACGCGGAAATAAAGCGGAACATTGACGTCTTTTACTAACACGTCCGCAGAAATTTTAAAATTAGTTCCCGGGGTCGCATTGAGTGGCCGTTCCATTGCTAATCCCCAGCCACCATCTTCGATTCTGAGCGCGCCTGTTCCGTTAACGCCTCCAACAGAGTCCCACATCACGACTGAATATCTATTGGTCAGTGAGTAAATACCCCAATTGGCGACATCCTGGTCACGATCTTTATCAACATCATAAGTGTAGAAAAAATCTTTTTCAAATGTTGAAACCGTAACCTGAGCCGGTGGGCTATCCAGAGCACCATCATTTACGACTAATTCGAAAACATAATCACCAACAGCGGTCGGTGTAAATGTTGGCATTTGTGCTGTCGCGTCTGAAAACGTCACTGCTTCCGGCGCTGATACGACTGACCAGGCATAGGTAATCGCATCCATATCAATGTCAACCGATCCTGATCCGTCTAAGGTCATTACCGAGTTAATTTCAACAAGTTGATCTACTCCAGCATGCGCAAAAGGCGGACGGTTGGGCACGTCAACTAATGAATTTACAGCTTTACCCCGGTAGCCTGCACTGGAAGACCAATAAAACTCCTGATCGTCAAGGATATCAAATGCATTAACAGCGCCATAAACCGGGGATTGGCTCCCATGCGGTCCAATCATAGTTGAAGCGAGTACTTCACCCGTAGCAGGATCCATCTTTCCCAAGAAAGCAGCGGTATCCGGCTCAACAATATCGTTGTAAACCGCATAAAGATCAGAACCATCTTCGCTGAGCCGTACAGCGATGACACTCGCTGTTTCAGCGCCTAATCCCTGATTGAAATTCATGTCCTGATTTCCGGCGGCATCCCACTTTTTAATGTTTGTGTTATAACCAACAGTATATAAGGTATTGCCATCCGGTGAAACAGCAACCGAGGCATTGTGACCGGAATTGAACAACTCTGTTTTCTCCCAGGTCACTCCATCGGTCGTCGTAACCTTATAAACTTTACCACTATTTTCAAGAACGTAAACAACCGTATTTACACCGGCACCGTAGGCAGTCAGCGCTCTCATGTTCTCGCCCACTTCCAAAATATTTGTCACCGCACCATCGTAAGTGATTTGGAAAATAGACTTACCAGCGCCATAGGTGGTGACATAGACCATTCCATCGTCTGCGACATCTAATCCATAGGGTCCCAGCCAGCCAGCCCAGCCTTCGTTTTCAACGTATCCGTCAGGAATTCCGGTTTCGTTTCCGACATTGAAATAATTAATTCTTTTGTCACTGGTGTTACCGACATAGACTCTACCGGTAAGCGGGCAAGCCCCGATACCCCGATGAGCATTCGGAAATTCGACATTCCAGGCTTCAAAAAGCTCAGCAAGGTTAACAGTAAACGTTCCTGCTGTTACATTTGCTGCAGGATTACCTTCGTTGAAAGTTACTGTCGCATCAACTAAAGTTTGGTCCCCTGGATTGCCAACCACATCAAAACTTACTGTTAACAGATTGCCTTCTCCGGTTAATGCGGCAACGCCGGCTCCGGCGATGATGAGTTCACCGTTATCCTGATCAGCAACCGTCGGAGGTCCCCATGGTTCTGCGACTCCACCAGTAACACTCACTCCGGTGCCATCCAGGACATTCTGGTCAAACGTAAGATTGATCGTGTAAGAAAAAACATCGAGCCCGGCGACATCACTCACATTAACAGGGATGTCAATACTGGACCCGGCATCAGCAGATGCATCAGGAATTGTTACATCTACTGCTTGTCCGTATGCCGTCGCCATAAATAGCAAAAATGAAACAACAACAATTAGACTTACTAATAGCTTTTTGTGCATAACTAACCCCTCTCTTTAAGGATTCATAAAATTAAATAAAACTAAATGGATATAAAGATATTTAGTGTTTTCCACCACCTCCTTTTAGAGCGTTTTGAAATGCATGAATGATAAGTAAGATCATTATTGAAGAATTGGTTAATTTTTAGTGAGTTAAATTTAAAATTATTGTGGTAAATATGTATTTAAGATAATAATTTTTTGTCAAAAGTCAAGGAAAATTTTGACAAAAAAATGTTAACAGTGTTATACTATAATAGGCTATATTTGGGGAAGTTATTAACTATTTTACATGTAATACTTTTTTCGTGAAAGAAATGTCAGAAGATTGAAATCGAATCAGGTAAATTCCTGCTGAAACTTTACTTCCATTGTCATCATTACCGTTCCAGGCTATCAGGTGCGATCCATTGTCCTGTTCTGAAGCCAACAACACCCTGATCATTTGCCCCTTCAAATTATAAACAACAATCTTCACATATTCCCTTCTGGGTAAGTAGTAAGGAATCATGGTAGAGCTGTTAAATGGATTGGGATAATTTTGAAATATGAGAAATGCATTTGGTTGGTATTTCTCAACACAGTCATCGTGGATAATGCTCGGATTTACAATTGAAAAAACTGAATCGCTGCTATCTACAGCAAAATTACCATCATAATCTGTAACTTGTATTCGAATCAAGCATTTATTGCTCGTAAAATCGGGTACCCCCCATAAATAGAAATTATTTCCTTCAAAAAGATTCCTGCAAATTGATGTCCAATTTTTCCCATTATCAATTGAAAGCTCAATTGCTACGGAATCAATACCCACATTATCTTTTGCTTCCCAATAGATCGTGTCGATAGTCCCCTGTTCAAATTGTTCACCACCAATGGGTTTAATGATCGAAACAGAAGGTGGTAGAATATCAATCGCTGTAAAATTTTGTTCTATGAAAGAATCTTTGATATCAGTGTAGCTTCGAGAAACCGGTTCAAATCGATAGTTCTCTAAAAAGGGTATTATTGTATAATTCCCATGCTGCATGGCATCAAAAATGAAAAACCCGTCAACTGAGCTCTTTAGCGTATCTGCTTGAAACCCTGTCACCACTAATTTCACGCCTGACACCGAAACTCCGCGACCATCTTTGATAAAGCCACTGATGTGCAGGTATTTATTATAATACGCAACGGCACTGTGAGGAACATTCATGGACAACTTTATGGTGTCTTTGGCTACGTCCTGAAAATCGATTTCCCATTTTTTAAAACGAAAAGTGTCTGCATCGATAAAAATTTTTTCAGGAACGCTCGGCAAAATAACAGTATCAGTTAAACTGTACCAACCCGTTTCAACAAAAGTAATCAATCCGGGCGGATTTGTTTCTAGCGATAAAAAACTTTCTTCTAAAAAACTCGCTCTAATTTTGATGACAGAATCTGCTTTTATGGTATGAAAAACCTTACCACCATCATTCCATGACTCAAATCTTTTGCGCCTCAATGAGTCTGTTCCCATTCGAACTGTATCGACACCAATGATATGTTCGGATTGATATTCCCAAAATCTGTGATATGGAGACAAAAATTTGTTTTCACCAACAAAAATATACATGCTATCTTGAATATTTGTCTCGATAGAAACTAACACACTATCAATTTGATATTTTGCCTCAAGAATGTGCGAAGTGTCTACAAGTACGGTAATAACATTTTGGGGATATTCATTTTCAGTGTCGATCAGCCAATTTCTAAAGTTATATTTAATCTCTGGAAAATTGATACTCAAAGGTGCTGTAATATTTCTAATTGTATCATCTTCATTATACCATGTTGATTCGGAAAAAGAATAAATACTGTCAGGGAATGATTGTACAAAGAGAAAAAATTGCTTTGTCCAATTGGCCGTTTCCACAATCGGACTGTTGATAATAACCTCGGCCTTTCTCAAAGCTCCAGTATAGCTTCCCTCGCCAACTCCGGTCCAACTATCAAATACAAATCTTTTGGTTTCGTTCGAATAGATCAGCGAATCAATCTCAAGGTTGACCTGCTGACCTTCATCATACCAACCTTCACCGTTTACATTACCGTACATGGATTCTATTTTCAGATAATGTTGCGTTCTCCAATGAGCAACCTGGGTCAAGGAATCGGAAATTTGGATTGACGCTATTCTTTGCTCACCATGATAGGCATTCTGACCGGTTCCGTCCCAATGATCAAAAATATGTCGTGTGGTATCACCTTGAAAAACCACCGAATCCGTTAATATCGTAGCAACGGATCCATCAGCATACCATCCTCTTCCCTGAACATCGCCAAACTCTGACAGAACTTCCAGAAAATATTCTATACGCATTTGACAGAAAAATGAAGTGTCCGTCATCGGCGCGATAAAATGAAGGGTATCTCCTCCGTCACTCCAGCTTTCAAATATAGCTCGCTCCTTTGACGATAAATATTGAGGGGAGATAGAGCCAATCGAGTGCGCTGAGGCTTTAATCCATGTCGTGTCAAAAGGTATAGTTTTTGGAATATTATCAACAAGAATCTGAACTGGTCTGTCAATGTTGGCCATAAAATTGACATGAACCAATTGCGGAGAAATTCTGATAATTCCATTGTTTATTATTGCCTGGGGATTTCCGCCATTAAAGATGAAATTATCAACCTGGATGACACTGCTATCCGGATAATCTCCGATGATTTCAACGATCATGTATATAAGAACACCGCATCCTGTTAAAGCATTAACGCCGTAACTACCGACTTCAATTTGTCCATCTACATTTGCATTAACAACAGGAGGCATAAACTGAGTACTTAATGTCCCCTCTACTTCAACTCCGATCATATTTATCACTTGATCATCAAAGTTGATTTTAAATTGATAGGAATATATACCGCAATTGGTTAAACTGTCTACATAAATTGGGTAAGAGATTGTCTTTGTTCCTGTCACAACAGAAGTATCAGGTACATTGACGTTAACCTGACCAAGCAAAAACGCGGGCATCAAAATAATGATCGCTACTACACATAAAATATATTTTGACATTTTCACGACTCTAATAATCTTTTTCCATTATCACCCCCATAAAACGATTATGATAGGATTTCTTTTGTTATCCTATCATAATCGTTCACGCTGATTAAACACATTTTATTTTCGCTATATCCGTCATTTCATCAGAACAAGTCGTTTAACAGCGGATTCTCTAATACCATTTTCACTGATAAATACCAGTTTCAGCAAATAAATCCCACTGCTCACATCAGTACCATACTCATCTCTGCCATTCCATCTGATCATTTGCTGTCCGGGCATCAGATTTTCGTTGACTAACTTTCTGATCTCCTGACCGCGAATATTATAAATCGCCACAAAAACATATCCATATTCCGGTAATTCCAATTTTATTTGAGTTTCCATGTTAAACGGATTGGGATAGGGATTGGAGATTGTGAAAAATTCGGGTAATGGCTCGAATTGTTGTTCCTCATTAATTGAGCGGTTACTCTGTTTTTTGGTTAAATTCTCGCCCACAGTTACTTTTGACACTTCGATTGCAGAAACTTTCTGGCTATCTTCTTCTTTGACAAACTCGATATTTAATACACCATCACTAACCTGAACATTGAAGGTTTGAGTATATGCGAAATCGTGTCCGACTATCGCGTAAATATCAAGATCATTCAATACACGATTGCCCTCTAATTTTACATCAAAATAACGCTTGTTCGGGTCATTGTAGAATATTTCTGCAAAATGCAACACAACCTCATACATTCCAGAACTCGGTACAGTGAACCGATATTCGGACATCCGGTAACGCTCGCTCTGATACAGCGGATCGTCCGGGGTGTTCGAGATATTATCATTTGTCGAATATGTACGACCACTCACATAGCCCCACGAACCTGTACTATATTCTTGGTCCGCAGCCCAGTCCTTTCCACCACCGGAATAATTGCCGCCACCTGCATTCACGCGCTGAACGTAAGACGGTGCTGAAGCCGTAGTGAAGGTATAATCCGCGCTCACCGATTCATTACCGGAAGCATCCTTTGACTTCACTCGATAGTGATAGACCGTATTTTCAACAAGTCCGCTGATTGTTTCACTATGGCTGGTCACCATACTGGTGTTCAACGTGGTACTGCTGCCGTAACCCGTATCCAGACCATATTCCACCTGACTATCCGACGCCTCATCCGTGTCCCAACTGATCGTGGCGCCACCGGACGTCACATTACTCGACGTCACATTACTGATCACCGGCGGCGTCTCATCAGGCGCTAATGTCGTAAACGTATAATCTCCACTCACTGCCAAATTTCCACTGGCATCCTCGGATTTAACCCGGTAATGATACGTGGTGTTCGCTGTCAAGCTGGTCAATCCCTGGCTGTGGCTGGTGACCATGTTGGTGTTCAACGTCGTATTATTGCCATAATTGGTGTCTTCTCCGTACTCTACCTGGCTGTTGGATGCCTCATCTGTCGTCCAACTGATCGTTGCGCCGGTCTCGGTCACATTACTTGACGCCACATTACTAATCACCGGCGGCGT
>CAYYMH010000002.1:30482-214619 GCA_964472785.1 uncultured Cytophagia bacterium
TTGCGCCGGTCTCGGTCACATTACTTGACGCCACATTACTAATCACCGGCGGCGTTTCATCAGGAGCATCTGTCGTAAATGTATAATCCCCGCTCACTGCTAAATTACCACTCGCATCACGTGACTTTACCCGATAATGATATGTCGTAGCCGAAGCCAATCCGCTCAACGTCTGGCTATGGCTGGTCACCATCGATCCGTCAAGCGAAGTGCTGCTACCGTAAGCTGTGGTTTCACCATACTCCACCTGACTGTTCGACGCTTCATCCGTCGTCCAGTTTATCATCGCCGATGTCTCGGTCACGTTCGTCGAATTCACATTGCTGATCACCGGTGGCATCGAATCATCTACTATTAGCGATACTTCTATCGCCGAAATCTTCTGACTGTCTTCATCCCGAATAAACTCAATATCCAAAACACCGTCCGTCACCTCAACATCAAAACTGCGACTATAGGCTACGTCATGTCCAACCTGGGAATATATATCCAGATTATTCAGCACCTGTGTACCCTCTATGTTGACATCAAAATAACGCTTGTTCGGATCATTGTAAAATATCTCGGCAAAATGCAACACCACCTTATAACTACCCTGACCCGGTACAGTAAATTTATAATACGACATCTTATAACGCTCACTCTGATAAAGCGCATCATCATCTGTATTCGCGATATTATCACCCGTAGCATACGTCCGTCCACCAACATAACCCCACGAACCTGTACTATATTCCTGATCCGCTGACCAGTCCTTGCCACCGCCGGAATAGCTGTCACCACCTGCATTCACCCGCTGGGCATAGTCTGGTAATGAACTCGTGGTAAACGTATAATCACCGCTCACCGTTTCATTGCCTGATGCATCCGATGACTTGACACGAAAATGGTACGTCGTGCCCGAGGATAATCCCGACAACGTCTGACTGTGACCAATCACTAACGCTTCATCCAAAACTGTCAATAGTCCGTAATTGGTATCCAAACCATATTCCACCTGACTGTTGGAAGCCTCATCTGTCGACCAACTGATCAGCGCACTGCCGGAGGTTATATTACTGGATAGCACATTGCTGATCACCGGACCGGTAACATCTCCCTCTTCGGTCGTAAACGTGTCATCTCCGCTTACCGCTAAATTTCCACTGGCATCCCGGGATTTCACCCGGTAATGGTAGGTCGTGTTCGCAGCCAAACCAGTTAATCCCTGACTGTGACTGGTCACCATACTGGTGTTCAACGTGGTACTGCTGCCGTAACCCGTATCCAGACCATATTCCACCTGACTATCCGACGCCTCATCCGTGTCCCAACTGATCGTGGCGCCACCGGACGTCACATTACTCGACGTCACATTACTGATCACCGGCGGCGTCTCATCAGGCGCTAATGTCGTAAACGTATAATCTCCACTCACTGCCAAATTTCCACTGGCATCCTCGGATTTAACCCGGTAATGATACGTGGTGTTCGCTGTCAAGCTGGTCAATCCCTGGCTGTGGCTGGTGACCATGTTGGTGTTCAACGTCGTATTATTGCCATAATTGGTGTCTTCTCCGTACTCTACCTGGCTGTTGGATGCCTCATCTGTCGTCCAACTGATCGTTGCGCCGGTCTCGGTCACATTACTTGACGCCACATTACTAATCACCGGCGGCGTCTCATCCGGAGCATCTGTCGTAAATGTATAATCCCCGCTCACTGCTAAATTACCACTGGCATCACGGGATTTGACTCGATAATGATATGTCGTACCCGATGATAATCCGGATAACGTTTGGCTGTGGCTCGTCACCATCGATCCGTCAAGCGGAGTGCTGTTTCCGTAAGCGGTCGTCTGGCCATATTCCACCTGACTGTTCGACGCTTCATCCGTCGTCCAGTTTATCATCGCCGATGTCTCGGTTACATTCGTCGAATTCACATTGCTGATCACCGGCGGCGTCTCATCTGTGGTCGAAGTTGCCAATACCTCAATCGCCGAAATCTTCTGACTATCCTCTTCTTTTATAAACTCAATATCCAAAACACCATCGGTCACATCCACATTAAAACTGCGACTATAAGCCACGTCATGACCTACCTGGGAATATATATCCAGATTATTCAGTACCTGGGTGCCCTCTATGTTTACATCAAAATATCGCTTGCCCGGGTCATTGTAAAATATCTCTGCAAAATGTAACACCACTTCATAACTACCCTGTGCCGGCACCGTAAACCGATAATACGACAACCGGTAACGCTCACTCTGATACAATGGATCATCCGGCGTATTGGCGATATTATCATTAGTGGCATACGTCCGTCCGCCAACATAACCCCACGATCCCGTACTATATTCCTGATCCGCTGACCAGTCCTTGCCACCGCCGGAATAGCTGCCACCGCCGGCGTTCACCCGCTGGGCATAGTCTGGTAATGAACTCGTGGTAAACGTATAATCACCGCTCACCGTTTCATTGCCTGATGCATCCGATGACTTGACACGAAAATGGTACGTCGTGCCCGAGGATAATCCCGACAACGTCTGACTGTGACCAATCACTAACGCTTCATCCAAAACTGTCAATAGTCCGTAATTGGTATCCAAACCATATTCCACCTGACTGTTGGAAGCCTCATCTGTCGACCAACTGATCAGCGCACTGCCGGAGGTTATATTACTGGATAGCACATTGCTGATCACCGGACCGGTAACATCTCCCTCTTCGGTCGTAAACGTGTCATCTCCGCTTACCGCTAAATTTCCACTGGCATCCCGGGATTTCACCCGGTAATGGTAGGTCGTGTTCGCAGCCAAACCAGTTAATCCCTGACTGTGACTGGTCACCATACTGGTGTTCAACGTGGTACTGCTGCCGTAACCCGTATCCAGACCATATTCCACCTGACTATCCGACGCCTCATCCGTGTCCCAACTGATCGTGGCGCCACCGGACGTCACATTACTCGACGTCACATTACTGATCACCGGCGGCGTCTCATCAGGCGCTAATGTCGTAAACGTATAATCTCCACTCACTGCCAAATTGCCACTGGCATCCTCGGATTTAACACGGTAATGATACGTGGTATTCGCGCTCAAGCCACTCAACGCCTGACTGTGGCTGGTTACCAGATTGGTGTTTAATGTCGTGCTGCTGCCGTAAGCAGTGGTTTCTCCGTACTCCACCTGACTGTTCGACGCTTCATCCGTTGTCCAACTAATCGTTGCACCGGTCTCGGTTACATTACTTGACGCCACATTGCTAATCACAGGCGGCGTTTCATCAGGAGCATCTGTCGTAAATGTATAATCCCCGCTCACTGCTAAATTACCACTCGCATCACGGGATTTGACTCGATAATGGTATGTCGTGTTCGAACTCAAGCCATCGATATTTTGGCTATGATTCGTAACCAAAGTTAGTTCTAAACTCGTTGAATTTCCATAATCAGCGGTGATTCCAAATTCAACTTGAGAATCCGAGGCGTCATCCGTTTGCCAGTTAATTGTTACACCTGTTTCTGAGATATTACTTGAATTTATATTAGAAATAATCGGAGGATTAACATCACCTGTTGGTGTTCCGACCTCAATTGCTGAAATTTTAGGATTATCTCCTTTTTTAACAAATTCAACATCAACGATTCCGTCATTCACATTGACTTCATAGGTTCGGGTGATTGCATAATCATGTCCAACCAGATCAAAAATATCAAAATCTGTTAAAACTGTGGTTCCTTCAACTTTAACATCAAAATACCTCACACCGGGATCTGAATAAAAAATCTCTGCGAAATGTAATGTTACCTGGTAATCTCCATTTTTAGGAACATCAAACCGATATGCACTCATTCCGTAATGTTCGGTTTTATATAATTCATCCTCGTTAGTATTTGCAATTTGATCGTTCGTTGCCCAGGTTCTGCCACCGACATAGCCGAAACCTCCGCTCACATATTCCTGGTCTGCGGCCCAAACATTACCATTTCCATCCGTATATTGATCACCACCTGCATTTATTCTTATTGGTGCTTCCTGAAAATTCGCTAAAACAGTTTTGGCGCTATTCATGGAAATTGATGTTGGATTATCTCCTGTATTGATATCACCAGACCAAATGTAAAATTGATAACCGCTCTTTGGCGTTGCGGACAAATTTGCATTAGTATTTGCTGCATACCATTCACCTGGCATTGCTGGTGTTACACTGCCTGAATTACCCGGATAAACATCAATTGTCAGGTAATATTGTAATTCAAAGTTTGCAGTATAAGTGACTGATTGCTCCGGAATTGTAATTTCATGACTTTGCGTTCCTCCATCGCTCCAGGATGTATATACATATCGCTCACCTTCAACGACAAGCTGAGGAGAATCGACGCCTATTGTGTGATTCGTGCTAGATAACCATGAAAAAGTTTCAGGGGACGTATAACTCTGACCATCAACCGTAATTTCTCTTCCTTCAGGATTCGTCGTTATTGTAACGTCCACTCTTTTTCCAAAATTAGCAGTAACATTTTTCGGACTATTTATCTCCAGAGAGCTTGGATTTTCCGAACCAGAGAGATTACCCGTCCATTCTATAAACTCATACCCCTGGTTTGCATTTGCACTAATTTGAATTGAATTTCCAGCAATTACCCACTGACCCGGAGAAGCTGGATTAATTGTGCCACCAATGGATGGACTAACTGATGTCTCTAAATAATAATGGGTTGCCTGCCAGTCTGCAGATTCATGGATCGGATTATTCATAATTACAGATCCGGGATTATTTGTTCCGGAATACGATCCTGTTCCCTCACCTGTCCAAGATTGAAATTGATATTTTGAATCATTATTTATAGTCACTTCTCCATCTACTGAAAACGCTGCAGTCGCACCCTCATTATACCAACCCTCACCCTGAGGATTACCATACGCCGATGAAACAGTCAGATAATGTTGCGTTAGCCAATTAATTGTTTCAGCGATTGGTTCATTAACCGAAATCGTGGCAGGATTGTCAGTGCCGGAATAACTTCCACTTCCCGCCCCAGTCCATGATTGAAAAATGTATCGTGTTCCCTGATCACCTGACACGGGTGACGACACTGAAATTTGAACCTGTTCGCCCTCATCATACCAGCCTTCACCATCAGGATTTCCGTGTTCACTGGCAATGGTAACTTCAAATTGAGTGTTTAAACTTGCTGTAAAGGTTGTCGCCTCATAGGCCTCAACGGTATGGGATCGGCTTCCACCATCGCTCCAAGAATTGAATACGTAACGAGTGCCCTCGGAGACATTTTGATATTCAGGAACAGCAATTGTATGCGTTGCACCTGCATCCCAGGTTGTTTGATAGGGCGCATTATATAAATTTCCGTCAACTTCCACTTGTGTTCCATTTGCAATATTTGTCGTAATGATCACATCCACTGGATAAGTATCCACTGTAAACGTACCGGGAGTAGTATTCACTGATGGATTTCCTGCATTGAAAATACATTTGATAAACTGGAGTTGTGTTTGGTCGCCTGGATTTCCAACAACATCAAACTTCAAGTTAAATAACGTACCCTGGCCGGATAAAGGCTCATAAATATTATATGCACTGATTCTTATTTCACCGGTAACAATATTGTGAATGACGCTCTCCATAGGCCCTGACAAAGTTCCTGCTGTGTCTAACCTCACATTATTCAAAATATTTGTATCAAATGAAATCCAGATGTCGAATGAATATACATTTAGGCCTGTTAAATCATTCACGTTGACCGGTATGGTAACTGTTTCACCGACAGCATCGGAACTGTTGGGAATAGTAACATTGACCTGTGCCGATGAAAGTACAATGTTTGTAAGAATAATAAAAATTGTAATAATGAAAAATTTCAATGCTCTCATTTCAATCCCCTATAAAAAATATTCTAATTACTCTAATTTTATCATGGTTTTGTTAACTGTTCTATTGTCAAATTTGACCTGGTACACATAGATTCCATTTGCAACACTTATGCCATAACCATCGGTTCCGTCCCACATAATTTTATATTTTCCGGGTGCCTGGTTTTGTTGGATGAGTGTTTTGATCTCTTTTCCAAGCACGTTATAAATGCTTATTTTTACTTCACCTGCTTGAGTCAGTTGATATGGAATAATGGTTGAATTATTAAAAGGATTCGGATAATTATTCCCAACCCAAATATGCTGAATTATTTCTGTTTTATCAGACTCTAAAATATTCAAATTTGCAATAGCTCTTTCATATTGAAAATTGTTAATTTGAAATTTATTCAACCGTAGAATACCATCATTTTTAACATCATCCTTAACTGTAAATCGAATATTTAATAGAATCCCTTCCGTGACGCTTGACTTTTCTGAATAACCTCCGATTTTAATATTACCATCACTTATATTGCTCATCAAATTAGCACCTTGAATCATTAATTCAAATGATGCAAAGTTCAAAAGATCCGTCGGATAGTCAATATCTAATTCAAAAGAAAGCAATGAATCTACAGTAATGCGAATCGGTACAGAGATAGAATCAGCTGGCTCCACGTTATATTGAGAAATCCATTCGAAGAGACTGCGTTTAAAATGAAATTGAGTTCCTTGACTCCAAGCACCGTCAACATCACCCAAAAGAATACCTGAAAAATCCTGACCGGTTTTATTCGATTGTAGATTTTGGTAATTTCGTGAAATGGGACTGAACACCCACTCACCAACATGGTCGTCAGCTAATACAGGCAACTCTACAACATAACGCGCAATTAAGGCTGCATCGTACGCTAATATAATTCCATCTTTATCCACATCAGCCGCAATTTGGCTTTTTTGATCTAACGTCTCTACACCAACAGCATGCCGCAACGCAAGCGCCGCATTATACATCGTAATTGTGCCATTTTCAGAACGAAGAATTTTATTTTTAGCAGGTGTAACTGTATAATTCTCACTTCCCGGCAAGTTTACAAATTCATAGAATCCATGAATATTAGTAATGTCTGTTGAATTTTGTCCCCCACTTAAACTCATGACGACATCGTCAATTGGATTGTTATTTTTATAATACTTTGTATTTCCGGAAATCAGGTAAAAATTAGGATTGAGAATGTTTTGCAAAACTTCAAAAAAAGTTTCAGCCATTACATGATAGCCAAGATCATTGGGATGGACGTTATCGTCCATATAATCACTTTGCCACGTCGGATATTCATCAGTAGTTTCATTTTGAGGAACATAATAAATATCAAAACCTTGTGCTAATTTGTCAAGATACAAATCCCAAATAAGATTATTAAGATCTTCTGTCCTCTGCGGGCGATTTTGATAATTATCAAATCGAGGTATTAAACTACAAATTAATATCGTCGTATTCGGATCTTTATTATAAATTTTATCCAGTATATTTTCGATATCTAAAATTGTTGTTTCATTCGACTCTCCCTGACTGATGTCGTTCGTACCAATATGAAGCAAAACCAAATCCGGCGGATTCTTCCGAAGCCAATTATTTAAATTGTCATCAATTTCATCAGCTCGGTATCCGCTGTGCCCTTCATGATGCGGATAAAAACCAGTACCATCATTCATCGATCCAACCATCTGAAAATTAATACCTTCGTTCAGTAAAAGAATCGACAAATCATCCCTGTAGCCACCAGGTTCACCATGTCTGCCCATAGTTATTGAGTTACCCAAAGGCATAATTCGAATTTGAGCGAAACCAGGATAGGATATAACGGGAATGAGGATTAAAACAGATAAGAGAAACCGAATGAATTTTTTATTGTAATTACATCTAATAATAATTCCCCCTTATTAAATAGTCACCTGGTTTTTGTCTCCCACACAAAAGCCAGACAAAAATCCACATTTATTTCATCAGTATCATTTTGCAGGTTCGATAGAAATCATCTGCTTGAAAATGATAGATATAAACTCCTGAAGGAACCTTTTGCCCAGTGTCATTTAATCCGCGCCATATTATTTTATGATATCCTTCGTTCTGATACTCATTTACGATGGTTTTTACTTGCTGTCCGTGTACATTAAAAACAGTTATTTTCACATGGCAACTTTTTGGAAGCTCATATTTTATTATGGTTTCCGGATTAAATGGATTGGGATAGTTTTGATGCAATGCGAAATTGTCCGGAATTTCATTTTGGGATTCTGCTACATCGGAGATTTGTTTAAAATTCGCCACAATATTTTTATCAGATTGAACAAATATTATGGCAGGATTATCTATCCCATTTAAATCACCACTCCAATAATCAAAAACATACCCATAAACAGGAATCGGTGTCAGGACAACCATTTCACCTTCGCTATACTCAGATTTATGTGGCGTTCTGTTTACACTACCAGCCCCAACAGGTTCAACTGACAAATTGATCGAAAAATATACATCAAGTATCACAATATTATGCGCGTCTGTCCATTCAGAGACAACACTTGTGTTCTCTTTTGATCGTGCTCGCGCCTTCACTTTATAATCACCTACTGAATAATAGACATGGCCTCTGGTGGAATCTCCCCAGTTTGTCAATGTACCATTACCCCAATCAAATTGATATTCTACTCCGTTTCCTAAATTATTCATTGATCCACCAGTCGAGAATGTAAGATTTTCATCAACAAATCCGCTGTCAGGGCCTGAAATGAAGGTCGGTTTAGTTACAATTTCTTGGGTCTTTTCAAAATTAGCAGTAACTTGCTTACTACTATTCATCATAAGGATTGCAGGATTTGTATCACCCGTTAAATCTCCGCTCCATTGAACAAACCGATAACCAATGACTGACATGACAGTCAATTGAACATTATCGTTAATCGCATAAAATTTCTTTTGGGGATTTATCGTCACTGCTCCGACACCACTTGGATTAACTTTAATTGTAAGCGATAACCCTGTGATTGAGATTTCATGGAAATCTGACCATTGTGAAATCACATTTGTATCCGTCTCACATCGCGCTCTGCTCTTAACCTGATAATTGCCAATGTTATTATAAACATAATCGCAGGTTTTATCTCCCCAAAGTGAGAATTGTCCATTTCCCCAGTCAAACTGGTACTCAACTTCATGTCCCAAATTGCTCTCAGCACCATCGGTAACAAAGCTCAGTACTTCACCCAAAACACCGCTATCAGGTCCTGTTAATGATGTTGGACGCGAAACTGTTTCGTTCGATCTAGCAAATACTGCTCGCACCGTCTTGTCTGATCTCATTACGATCATCGCGGGATTACTGTTTCCGGTTAATCCTTCTTCCCAATGATCAAATAAAAATCCAGATTCTGATGACGGTATTAATGTCACCGTATCATTGTAAGCATATTCAATTTTATCCGGAGTTTTGCTAACCTCCCCTGCGGAGGCTGGCTCAACTAAAACAGTTAATATAAAACCAGTAATATTCACCATGTATGGTTCTGTCCAGTTGGAAACAACATTAGTGTCTGCCACGCTTCTTGCTCTTGCTTTCACTTGCATCGAACCGGTTTCTAAGTAAGCATGACTTTGTGTTTCGGATGCCCAACCGGAAGTCGTTCTATCACCCCAATCAAACTGATATTCAACATTATTACCTTCGCTACTGATAGCACCACCAGTGGAAAAAGTTAATTCTTCTCTGAGCTTTCCCGTTGAAGGGCCTGTAGGCAAATCGGGGATAGTAACGTTCTCCTGGGCTTCGACAAAAAATGCAGTAATCGTTTTATCGCTATCCATCATCAAATCGACAGGGTTACTGTTACCTGTCAGGTCACCTTCCCAATGATCAAACCGGTAAACAACATCCCGCGCGGAAGGCGTATCCTCTTTTCCAGACGGAACATAATTGGCATCACGAGTAATTATTAATTTATCAAGCCTTGAATTAATATCACGGGTTAAAATCGTTATTTTGTGTTCTCCTTTTGCTAAGGCAAATTCTTGATCAATGTGATCATGCGACACTTTCTGCCATATCCAACTGTGATATTGCGTGCTTAAATGCCAGGTCAGTGTCGGGTTACCATCCAATTGAAAAAAGAAACTATCTTCAGTCCCTGATAGCGCATAGCACCTTCCCCAGATATAATAGGTACCACCTGTGTTTATATTAAATGTGTATTCTGCCTTTGCTGCCATCGGAACAGCACTTGTGCCGTAAACATATTGATTGCCCGACGCCTGTGTATCATTTCCAATTGCAATCGGACCGGTTAAGTTACCACTTTCTCCTTCAACTTTGACATTGAAAACATATTCTTCTTTGCCAGATGGCTGGAATGTCGGGTCTTTTGTAAAAATAATATTATCAAGTCTGGTGTTCATGTCTCTCGTAATGACAGTTAGCGTATGCCAGCCGGGATTGAGTGAGAATTGTCGAACACTAAAATTATGAGATATTCGCTGCCATTTCCAAACATTATAATCTGCATCAAGATGCCAGGTAAGCGTATCAACCCCACCATCTACTAAAATAAAAAAACTATCTTCTGTTGGGGACAAAGCAAAGCATCTTCCCCAAATATAGTAATTACCTGATTCTTTGATTTCAATATCATATTCTACACTACCAGCCGCAGGTACTCTCGTCGTACCATAAATATATTGACCACCTGATGCTTCTGTTTCATTTCCAATTGCAACAGCACCAGATATTCGACCGCTTTCAGCTTCAATACGAATGTTATCATCATCTTCTTTAGGCATAGCTGTAAGCTGAACCCATTCAGCCGGATTATAGAGCGATTTGTAAGGTTCACGACTTACCGTCCCTGCACCTTCAGGGACGACATTTATCGTAATTAAATTTCCCTGAATATCAGTGATTGATAAAGTGTGTGGCGAAGACCAGTTTGAAATAATTTGAGTATTAGTAGCACTTCTTGCTCTCGCCTGAATTTCATAAGTACCTGTATTAAAATATGACTTACTACGACTTGCCCCTCCCCAATCTGACTGTGTACCATCTCCCCAATCAAATTGATATTCTACAGGATTGCCCAAACTCGAACTTGAACCACCGGTCGAAAAGGTTAAATTAGTTGAAACCAAACCCGAACTGGGCCCACTCGGTGTTGAAGGTGTTGACACAGTTTCATCAGTTTCAACAAAATGTGCAGTAACCGTCTTATTAGAACTCATTGTCATGGTTGCCGGGTTATTACTACCGGTTAAGTCACCACTCCAATAATCAAATCTGTATGTTTTATTCGGATCCGGTGGATTGGACTCTTTTCCTGAAGGCTGAAAATTAGGATCTTTTGATAAAATGAGCTTATCAAGCCGGGCATTGATATCCCTGGTTACAACAGACAAGGTATGCACACCTTGACTTAAATTAAATGATTGCACAACATTGTTATCAGAAAGCTTTCTCCACTTCCAAGTATAATAATCAGATCCAAGATGCCAGGTCATCGTATCAGAGTTTGCATTTACGACCATAAAAAAGCTATCTTCTGTTCCGGATAAAGCATAAATCCTGCCCCAAATTTGATAAGTCCCGGATTCGAATATTTCGAACGAATATTCTGCGCTGGCGGATTTCAGAACGCTACTGGTGGGAAAAATGTATTTATCGTCGGATGCATTAGTATCATCACCAATCTGTATCGGACCAATCAGACTTCCGCTTTCCGCTTCAATATATACCTTGTCAGTTATTGGATCCGTCACCTCCGGGTATGCGGTTAATTCAACAAACTGACCGCTTTCATAAAGCGTAAGGTTCGGTTCCTTCTCAATTCGCCCAACGCCCTGTGGATCGGTATCGATTGTTAAAGAATACGTCCCTGATCCTCCATCAATCTCTACTGTATGAGTTCCTGACCATCCAGATAACACCAAAGGATTGGGGACAGATCGTGCCTGGGCTCTGACTTGATAGGTTCCGGAGAAAGAATAGCTATAACTTCTGGTCGCTGATCCCCAACTTGATTGGTTACCATCCCCCCAGTCGAAACGATATTCCACGTCATTTCCTAAGCTCGAAGTGGAACCGCCTGTGGAAAAAGTGAGATTCAATCCAGTATCACCACTCGTTGGACCCGTGGGTACATTTGGCGTTGAAACGGTCTCTGCGACATCACCACTAAAATTAGCAACAATGGTTCTGCTTCGTACCATATAAATATATCTCGGGTTCATTTCAGATGTATCGATATCCCCACTCCAATATTTAAACTGATAATTACTATTTGCAGGAATTGCTTGGATAAGAACTCTTTCATTTTCATCGTAAAATGGTTTATCCGGATCGACAACAACAGTTCCTCCGCCAGTTGGATTAGCCCACGTTGTCAAAACGTAAGCTGTTTCCCCTGAAATATCAACCACTAACGGATCCGACCAACTTGAAACAATATCGTTGTGGGTTTTACAACGAGCCCGTGCTCTAACTTCATAAATACCTGAACCCCCATAAATGTGCTTTCTTGTCACTCCTGCCCAGGTCGATTGGCTGCCGTCACCCCAATCGAATTGATATTCAACCTCATGTCCCATATTGCTCGTCGAACCACCCGTTAAAAAACTCAATTCATCCCCTGTATTTCCCTGCGTAGGTCCTGTGGGCTTACTTGGCGTACTTACAAACTCTTCATAATCATTAATAAAATTCGCGACAATAGTGCGATCTCTAATCATTATTATCGACCTTGGATTTGAGCTATTAATATCAATATCTCCGCTCCAGTGGGAAAACTCATAATTCGCATTGGGAACAGCGGTTAAAGTAACTCTTTCATTATAAAAGTAATTATCTTTGTCAGGATCGGCATTTACATTCCCTCCTCCTTCAGGATTAACGAGTAAAGTTAAGGTTAGCTCCGGAAAAGCAACTGTTCTTAATACGTTAAAAAATACATTTGCCATAACTGAATAACCAACACTCGAAGGATGTACGTTGTCCACCAAGTAATCCGTCTGCCAATTTTCGTTCGCCTTAAAAGCAGTGTTTTGATCAACTAGATAAATATTATAGCCAGCTTCATATTTTTTATTTTCATATAACTGTTCTATTAAAGAATTTAATTCTTCATTTTCATTATATAGATTTATTCTCGGGATCAATTTACAAAGCAAAACAATAACCTGTTCATTGTATGCGTATATTTTATCCAATATGCTTTCAATTTCACTAATCGTGCTCGAATTGGATTGTCCTGAACTAATGTCATTTGTCCCAATGTGTAACAATACAATATTGGGTCCGGCATCTTCTATCCATTGAGTCACATTTTGATCAATTTCATCTGCTTTCCAACCACCATGTCCCTCATGATCTGTATCGAATTTCCCAGCATTTCCATCTGATTGGCTACCCACAAAATCTACATCCCACCCGTCATTAATCAGCATATTATACAAACTGCGACGATAACCCTCATATGGTTGGTCGCCCCCCATACCTCTGGTTATCGAATCACCCAACGGCATGAGTTTATGTTGAGCGAACGTTGTTTGTAAACCAACCAGAATAAATAAAAAAACAAAATATTTCTTGAAGTTCGATAACAAAACATTCCGACTACCCGATATCATTTCTTTCGTGTCCTCCGTCTCGATTTCAACCTGATACCCGTTTTTTGTGATAACAATTTTCAGCCCTGTGTAAATCAGAAGCTAATTTATTAACTTGCGTCTGAAATATTAACTTTTTATTTCATCAATAGCATTTTCTTTAACATATTAAAATTATTGGCCTCAATGCGGTAAAAATATACACCGGAAGGTAACATAGCTCCCGAATCATCAACTGCTTGCCAATTTATCGAATAATAACCTTTGGTATGATATTCATTAATCAGTTGTTTGATTTTTCTTCCGTTTATATTGTAAATGATTAATTTGACATGAGCGTTTTCCGGTATTTGATATTCAATCGTCGTCTCCGGATTAAACGGATTTGGATAATTTTGATTTAATGCAAAGTTATCCGGTGCTCCATCCTTTGATTTTTTGATTCCGGATATTGGCTTAAAGTGCGCTGTTACTGATTTGCTGTTATCCATCAAAATATAGGCTGGATTATCAGAGCCTGACAAATCACCGCTCCAGTAGTCAAAAGAAAATCCCATTGCAGCCAATGGTGATAATATGACAGTCTCACCGTTTTCGTATCTCTCTTTATAAGGAGTTTTATTTACACTTCCGCTTCCTGTTGGCTCAATCATAATATCTAACGTGTGAGTAAAAGTATCTACTATCCGCAGTACATGTTCTCCACTCCATTCAGAAACTACCAGTGGATTCACCTGACATCGCGCCCGAGCTTTTATTTTCATTGTATCCTTCTGTCCATAAATATGAGAGCGCAGGGTGTCTCCCCAATCTGATAAGGTACCGTCTCCCCATTCAAATTGATATTCCACGTCAACATGTATATTACAGACAGAACCACCGGTTAAAAACACAAGGCTTTGACCGACCATACCACTATCCGGCCCGGTTGGTGTGATGGGTATATTTACAAACTCATGTATCTCGACAACATGCGCTGTTACCGATTTATTTCCATTCATCGTCAGCGTATCAGGGTTTTCAGATCCTGATAAGTCACCGCTCCAACGATCAAATTCATAACCAGATACAGGCGATACTGATAACACTACAGTTTCGCCGTATGAATAATATTCTTTTTCTGGCTCAACATGAACCACTGCCTTATTTTCTGGTTCTACAGTCACCATTAATGTGTATTCAGTAACAGGCACGTCTTTGATGATAATTTGATGAGAATTACTCCAATCCGAAACAATCGTGGTATCGTTTAGGCTACGGCCTCTCGCTTTAACATACATTGTATCAATAATTCCATATTGATGTGTTTTTGCACTATCGCCCCAAAACGAAAATGAACCGTCACCCCAATCAAACTGATATTCAACATTGCTACCAAAACTGCTAACCGATCCACTCGTTGTAAAACTCACCAAATCTCCCACATAAGCAGTATCAGGCCCCGAAGGTGTATCAGGTTTAGTAACTGTTTCTTCCCCATCAGCAACAAAATGTGCTGTTATCATTTTATTATTATCTATTACGATTTCTGCCGGATTTTCATCACCAGTCAAATCTCCGCTCCAGTGATCAAAAACATAGAAAATACCGTTTGATGGCAATTCCTGCTTGCCCACCGGCTGGAAACTCGGATCATTAGTGATAATTATTTTGTCAAGTCTAACATTTATATCTCGTTGCAGGATGGTTATTTGATGTTCTCCGGCATTTAAATTAAATTGCATCACCTGGTTTTGATGACTTATTTTTTGCCACTTCCACTGATTATAAAATTCAGGGTCCAGATGCCATGTTAATGTATCTCCACCATCAACAACTGCTTCATAACTATCTTCTAAAGAAGACAGAGCATAGCATCTTCCCCAAATACTATAATCACCATCAGCAATAACACTGAAAGTATAAATGGATTCACCATCTTTAGATAAATTTTCCAATCCGCTCATACAATAGCCACTTGAAGCACTGGTATCAGCGACAATAATAAAATGGCCGCTCATAACACCCGTTTCAGCTTCTAAATAAATATTACCATCCATTGTCCCGTTTACAGTACTCGGGAAGGCTGCAAGCTGCACATTTTCATTTTCCTCATATAAATCTTTAAATGGATTGACGTTCACCATGCCAACATCTGAGGGGGTTACAGAAATATCAAGAGAATAATAATTTTTAACCCCTGTGATCGTAACCTCTAAACTTTCCGACCAACCTGAAATCACATCAGTATCAGTTGCACAACGAGCTCGCGCTTTAATGGAATAGACATTTTCCGATGAGAAAGAATGATCAGCTGTTGAATCTCCCCAATTAGATTGCGAGCCATCGCCCCAATCGAATTGATATTCAACGTTATGACCTAAATTACTTACCGAACCACCAGTTTCAAACGTTAAACTTTCCCCTATATTACCAGTTGATGGGCCTATCGGAGTATTAGGAATTGAAACGACCTCTCCATCTTTATTAATAAAATTAGCAATAATCGTTCTATCTCGTAACATATTAATATTCGTCGGATTATTCGTTCGGTATCCAATATCACCGCTCCAGTGATCAAAACGATAGTTATCATCGGCAAAAGCCTCTATTTCAACAACCTCACCAGGGACGTAAATCGCCTTATCTGGAGTTTTCTGGACAGTACCTGAGCCTTCCGGATTTACTAACAATGTCAATACATAGCCCTCACCCGAATCAGTTATCGTCACATCTTTTCCATTGGACCAACTCGACACAATATCAGCATGTGTTTGACAACGAGCACGCGCTCTTACCGAATATGTACCAGCACTTCCGTATGAATGGCTACCTGTCTCTGAACCCCAACCCGACTGATTTCCGTCACCCCAATCAAATTGGTATTCAACATCATGTCCCAGATTACTAACAGAACCACCAGTCGTGTATGATAAACTCTCCCCGATATTCCCAGTAGAAGGCCCAGCAGGGGTGTCAGGAGTGGAAACCGTTTCATCTCCGCCTCCACTGCTGGTAAAGTTGGCTGTTATAACCCGATCACGTTGCATATAAATCGTGATTGGATTGCTCGTATTAGTAGTTATATCTCCAGTCCAATTTTCAAAAGTGTAGCCGGAATTTGCTGCCGCTGTTAATTCAACGCGCTCATTATATTCATAACCGGATTTATCAGGATTAATATTTACATTTCCTGATCCTGCAGGGTTTATTAAAATCGTTAGAGTATATGTTTCAGAAGTGCCGGAGATGGTAACCTCGCGTGAACTTGACCAACCGGAAACAATACTGGTGTGCGTCTTACAGCGCGCCCTGGCTTTTACCTGATAAGTCCCGGCGCTACCATAACTGTGGCTTCGAGACGAACTCCCCCAATCTGATGAATTACCATCTCCCCAATCAAATTGGTATTCAACATCATGTCCCAAATTGCTAACAGAACCACCAGTCGTGTATGATAAACTCTCCCCGATATTCCCAGTAGAAGGCCCAGCAGGGGTGTCAGGAGTGGAAACCGTTTCATCTCCGCCTCCACTGCTGGTAAAGTTGGCTGTTATAACCCGATCACGTTGCATATAAATCGTGATTGGATTGCTCGTATTAGTAGTTATATCTCCAGTCCAATTTTCAAAAGTGTAGCCGGAATTTGCTGCCGCTGTTAATTCAACGCGCTCATTATATTCATAACCGGATTTATCAGGATTAATATTTACATTTCCTGATCCTGCAGGGTTTATTAAAATCGTTAGAGTATATGTTTCAGAAGTGCCGGAGATGGTAACCTCGCGTGAACTTGACCAACCGGAAACAATACTGGTGTGCGTCTTACAGCGCGCCCTGGCTTTTACCTGATAAGTCCCGGCGCTACCATAACTGTGGCTTCGAGACGAACTCCCCCAATCTGATGAATTACCATCTCCCCAATCAAATTGGTATTCAACATCATGTCCCAAATTGCTAACAGAACCACCAGTCATGTATGATAAACTCTCCCCGATATTTCCAGTAGAAGGCCCAGCAGGACTGTCAGGAGTGGAAACCGTTTCATCTCCGCCACTGCCGCCGGTAAAGTTTGCTTTAATTGTCCTGGTTTTAAGCATATAAATATTAAGTGAATTTGAGGTACTTTTAACCTGAGATCCTTCAGTCCAATTTTTAAACTGATATCCGCTATTGGCGGTAGCTCGTAAATTGACAAAATCTCCATCATCATAACCTTCTTTATCCGGATCGATATTAACCCTACCAGCACCCTCTGGTTCTATTAAAATCGTAAAGATATGTTTATCCGGTCCACTTATTGAAACCGTATGACTTGCAGACCATTGCGATACTGTATAAGGGTCACTTGTACTTCGAGCTCTGACGCTAACATTATATGTGCCAGACTTACCGTAAGCAAAAGTTCTGTTAGCCCCTCCCCATTCGGAAACATATCCATTACCCCAATCGAAAATATATTCAATCTGGCCACCGATTGAGCTGGTAGCTCCTCCAGATTCAAACGTTAACCATTTGCCTGTATTTGAACTTGAAGGTCCATTTGGTTTGTTAGGAGTTGAAATTGCATTTGAATTCTGGATTACAAAATTTGCGATAATGGTTCTGTCTTCTTCCATATAAATGTTGAGCGGATTCCATGTAAAACGATCCACTTTCCCACTCCAATGAAAGAAACTGTAATCACCCGTTGCATTCGCTTGCAATTTGACTTTTTCACCATCATCATAAACATTTTTATCCGGCGACTTTGTGACAGAGCCCGCGCCAGGAGGATTAATTTCGATGGTTAATGTCTTTGAAAGGGACATTGTCTCGAAGGTATTGTGACTTTTTTGTCCTGATTCTGTTTCTTCCTGGGCAATACTCATCCCGATACAAAGCAGAAAAGTAAAAAGTACTAATCCTACCATTAAATAATATTTCTTAAGGTAACGTTGTCTTTGTAACATATTTACCTCCCATCCCCCATGATGTGCTTATATGTGAACTGATTTATTTTATTAACATTCATTTAATTATTATAAATTAATTTGGGATGGATATTTCAAGCAGATACGCGAATAAAACTTGAATTTCAAACAACTGCTATTTTAAATCCGAATTTCGTTGCCATACCTTAAAATATAATAATCAACTCACACTAAAACGCAGTTAAAAAATAAATGCCTAATAATGTAATCTTATAGTTTAGTATTAGATGTTCAACAATATCTCAAACCAAAATATAAATCAAAAATGCAAATAATATGCCAAAAAAAGATTTTATAAATTCTTTATGTTTTTATTTTTAATCCAATTACAGTTTTGTTTGAACCAAATTTTCGTTTCATTGAACATATCAAATTAATGATTATTCTTGTTGAAATATAATTTTCTGAGACCCTTTTTTATTGACATCTCATCCAGTATATCTTAAACTAAAGCCTACATATCTGTTATGATTCAATCTTTATTTTATGAGCAGCATTTTTCTGATTTGATTGTAACTTTCTGTTTCAATACGATACAGATAGATACCGGAACTCGCCCTGTTTCCATATCGATCTTGACCGTTCCAAATGACTGAATGATAGCCAGGCGCTTTCATTTCATCGACAAGTAGTTGTATTATTTGTCCTTTTATATTATAAATTGTAACTTTGACGTATGATTGAATTGGTATCAAAAATTCGATTTTAGTTTCAGGATTAAACGGGTTCGGATAGTTTTGTTTCAGGAAGAATTCCTTTGGCAATTCACGATATTTTTGCTTAACACTGGACAGGAGTCGAAAATTTGCTACCAGAGTTGTATCTTTGTTCATCATTAATGATTTAACGGATAATGTGTCCCTTGTATCGTTATTCCAATATGCAAAAGCATAATCCACACTGTTGACTGCGCTAATGTTGACATCAGAGCCAAAGTCATAATCAATTTGATTAGGATCTTTTTCAATATCTCCAGAGTTTTCAGGAACAACATCCACAGTTAGCTTGCAACCAGTGATCGAAACCTTTTTCTCATCCGACCATTCTGAAATGACAGAGATATTATTTTTACTTCTTGCTCTCCCCTGAATTATAAAATTTCCGGACTTGCTATAATTATGAATTTGAGTCGAATCTCCCCACTCCGACAACTGACCATCTCCCCAATTAAACTGGTACTCAACCGCATGTCCCATATTGCTTTCTGAACCTGTTACTTTGAATTGTAATGGTTGTGCTCGATAACCTTGATCAGGTCCATCAATCAATGCAGGTTTTGAAACCATTTCCCCTATTTGTTTAAAGACGCTTGTTACATTTTTGTTTTTGTCCATTACCAACTGAGCAGGGTTGTCATTTCCAACCAAATCTCCACTCCAACGATCAAACATGAATCCCTGCTTGCCAACAGGATAAAGTACAACTGTATCGTGGTAAGCGTATTCTGTTTTAAAAGGATTCTCGGCAATTAATCCGGATGCAGCGGGTTCAATATTCAAATTAAGGACAAATCCGATAATTATTATTGTATGCGGATTTGACCAGGAAGAAATGATATTTGGATTCACTTTGGACCGCGCACGGACTTTAACATTCACAGTATCACTAAAAAAATAAATATGACTTCTTTCATTGCCATCCCATGAAGATAACGTACCATCACCCCAATCAAATTGATACTCAATCTCATTAGCAAAAGTATTGATCGATCCACTTGCTATAAAAATTAAATTTTGGCCAACCACACCATTTTCTAAACCTTCCGGTGTATTTGGTACGGTCACTATTTCCACAGCTTCAGCAAAATGAGCTGTTACCTTTTTATCGCCTGTCATCATAATTTGATTCGGATTTTCATTTCCGATCAAATCATCGGTCCAATGACTAAACATAAAACCATCTTCAGGAATAGCAATCAATTGGACGTTAGCACCGTCAGCATAAAGCTCATTCATTGGATTTACATTGACATTTCCCCAACCAGTCGGTTCAATTTTAATTTCCAAACGATGACCATTGATCTGAATTATTTTTGGTTCTGACCATAATGAGACAACACTCGTATTTTCAACTGAACGTGCGCGTGCTCTCACCTCAACTTGTCCTGTGACATAGTAGATATGACTACCATTACCATCCCCCCACAGCGATAAGTTCGCATCACCCCAATTAAACTGATATTGCAATTCATTACCCATATTGCTTTGTGACCCACTGGCAGAAAACGATAAATTCTGCCCCATGAAACCACTATCAGGACCCGTTATCTGCGGCGGGCTTACAATTTCCGGAGTAATAATAAAATTAGCTGTAATATTTAAGCTCTGCTGCAACGTTATTGCTGTTGGATTTTCACTATCCTGAATATCACCTCTCCAGGAATCAAAAGAGTAACCAGTTAAGCCAAATGCTGTAAGTTCGACCTGCTCACCTTCAGCATATTTTTCTTTTTCGGGATTAACCGATACCGTACCTGTTCCGACAGGATTAATATTGATTGTTAGTGTGTAATCAGAAATGACAATATTATGAAAATCAGACCACTCTGAAACAACCCATCCGTGGAATTGACATCGAGCTCTGACTTTTACCTGCATTGTTCCTGCACTATCATAAATATAACTTTGTGAATTCTCGCCCCACCCTGAAGTTGATCCGTCACCCCAATCAAACTGGTACACTACCGGATGTCCAAAACTGGTCGTCAAATTTTCAGTCGTAAAAGTAATTGTCTCATCACTACTACCATTGCCTGGCCCCACAGGTACTGAAGGTTGTGGTATTGTTTCGACTGCAAAGTTAGCAGTGATTTCACGATCCCTCTTCATATAAATTCCCCGGGGATTAAGACTATCTTCAGCAATATCCCCGCTCCAATGAGCAAATTCAAAACTACCATTTGCTGGGATGGCTCTGAGCTGCACAAACTCAAGATGGTTATACTCATCTTTGTTAGGATTGATTTCCACATTGCCCGCTGTATCCGGATTAACATTTATTGTCAGAATTAAACCACTGAGGGAAATTTGATGGCCACCAGACCAATCAGACATTATTTCCTGATGAGTTGAACAGCGTGCTCTTGCTCTTATGGTATAGCTACCTGTAGCTGTGTAAGAATAGCTTTTTCGACGATCTCCCCAATCGGATAGGTTCCCATCGCCATAATCCAATTGATATTCGACATCATGACCGAAGCTACTTGATGAGCCGCCAGTACTAAACTCTAAAGTTTCACCGACCACACCTTCATTTGGGCCGTTTGGTGTATTGGGAACAGAGACGGTTTCATTTATAAAATTCGCAGTTACGGTTTTATTTTCATTCATTATGATAGTATTGGGATTTTGGCTTCCGCTCAAGTCACCACTCCAATTTTCAAACTGATACGCGCCATTCAAAACATTTGCCGTTAGCCGCACGCTTTCGTTGTAGTCATATCCATCCTTGTTAGGGGTTTTATTTACGCTTCCCGCACCTGGAGGATTAACTGCTACTTCTAAATTGAGAGAAGATATCGAAGTATTTCGTGCATTCGACCAATTAGAAACAATCTCATTATGTACTGAACAACGTGCTCGTGCTTTGACCTGATAATTTCCTCGCTGCGTATAAATATGATTTTTTGTTGCAGCACCCCAATCTGATTGACCACCATCCCCCCAATCGAATTTGTACTCTACCTGATGTCCCAAATTACTTTGTGACCCCCCGGTTGAAAATGTTAAACTTTGCCCAGTAATACCGGTTGACGGTCCATTTGGTCTGTCTGGTGTAGAAACATCTTCACTGGAAACAAAATTCGCGGTGACCTGTTTTTTTGACGTCATCGTTATTTGGGTCGGATTTTCCGGCCCTGTTTTGTCACCAGACCAACCAACCCATTGAAAAATACCAATTGCATTTGCACTCAAATTGACATTAGCCCCACTTGCATACCAAGCACCCGGGGGATTCGGCTCCATTGTACCACCATTTTCAGGATTTACAGCCGTTGTTAAAAAATATTGTGTCTGCCAATTAGCTGTCACCTCTTTGGGTGAATTCATCGTAATACTGGCAGAAGCATCTGTACCGCTGTAATCTCCGCTCCAATTGGTAAACACATAACGCGTCCCGTTACTCTCATCCGCCGGTGTCGTCACGCTGAAATCAGCATTCGTACCTGAATTATACCAACCCGCGCCCTGAGGATTGTCACGGGCAGAATTAACCGTCAAATAATATTGCGTCTGCCAATTGGCTGTCACTTCTTTCGGCGAATTCATCGTGATACTGGCTGAAGCATTCGTACCGCTATAATCTCCACTCCAATTAGTAAATACATAACGCGTACCATCACTCTCATCTGCGGGAGTCGTCACACTGAAATTCGCATTCGTACCAGAATTATACCAATCTTCTCCCTGCGGATTATCATGATCTGAATTTACCGTCAAATAATATTGCGTCTGAAAATTCACCGTTACGGTCGCATCTGTACCCGGTACTGTATAAGTATGACTCTGGGAACCGCCGTCACTCCATGATGAATACAGATAACGAACCCCGGCCGCTCCCGTCTGGGGCGACGAGACTGATAACTCATGCTCACTGTTCTCAACCCAGTTAAACACCTGTTCGGAACTGTAAGTCGTACCATCAACCTGAAATTCTCTGCCAGAAAGATTCGTATTTATTGTTATCTCAACCAACCGACCATAATTCGCTGTCACACTCTTTGGCGAATTCATTAAGATTTGTTTCGGTCGGGTTGTGCCACTTGCATCTCCTGTCCAACCCGCCCATTCATATCCAGAAGCTACTGTCGCATCTATCTCCGCATTGCTTCCGCTATCATACCACGCTCCCGGCGGACTCGGACTCACTTCTCCTCCAGCAGCCGGATTGTTTGCCGTCGTTAAATAATAATGTGTCTGCCAATTGGCTGTTACTTCTTTGGGTAAATTCATCGTAATACTGGCTGAAGCATCTGTACCGCTGTAATCTCCGCTCCAATTGGTAAAAACATAACGTGTCCCATTACTCTCATCCGCCGGTGTCGTCACGCTGAAATCAGCATTCGTACCTGAATTATACCAACCCGCGCCCTGAGGATTGTCACGGGCAGAATTAACCGTCAAATAATATTGCGTCTGCCAATTGGCTGTCACTTCTTTCGGCGAATTCATCGTGATACTGGCTGAAGCATTCGTACCGCTATAATCTCCACTCCAATTAGTAAATACATAACGCGTACCATCACTCTCATCTGCGGGAGTCGTCACACTGAAATTCGCATTCGTACCAGAATTATACCAATCTTCTCCCTGCGGATTATCATGATCTGAATTTACCGTCAAATAATATTGCGTCTGAAAATTCACCGTTACGGTCGCATCTGTACCCGGTACTGTATAAGTATGACTCTGGGAACCGCCGTCACTCCATGATGAATACAGATAACGAACCCCGGCCGCTCCCGTCTGGGGCGACGAGACTGATAACTCATGCTCACTGTTCTCAACCCAGTTAAACACCTGTTCGGAACTGTAAGTCGTACCATCAACCTGAAATTCTCTGCCAGAAAGATTCGTATTTATTGTTATCTCAACCAACCGACCATAATTCGCTGTCACACTCTTTGGCGAATTCATTAAGATTTGTTTCGGTCGGGTTGTGCCACTTGCATCTCCTGTCCAACCCGCCCATTCATATCCAGAAGCTACTGTCGCATCTATCTCCGCATTGCTTCCGCTATCATACCACGCTCCCGGCGGACTCGGACTCACTTCTCCTCCAGCAGCCGGATTGTTTGCCGTCGTTAAATAATAATGTGTCTGCCAATTGGCTGTTACTTCTTTTGGTGAATCCATCGTGATACTGGCTGATGCATCCGTACCGCTATGATCACCACTCCAATTGGTAAACACATAACGCGTCCCATTACTCTCGTCCGCCGGACTGGTCACACTAAATTCAGCATCCGCTCCAGAATTATACCATCCGGCTCCCTGTGGATTATCATGATCCGAATTGACAGTCAATAAATACTGTGTGTTCAAATTTGCCGTAAAAGTCGTCGATGTAGACGGTGTCACAGTTTGCTCTCTGTTTCCGCCATGGCTCCAAGAATCAAAAATGTATTTAATTCCGCTTCCACCGCTTTGTTCGTTATCAACACCAATGGTGTGAGATGTATTTTCATACCATTGAGTCGAATATGGAGCGTCCTTTTGTTCTCCGTCAACATAAACTTTCGTTCCGCTTCCGATATTGGTTGTGACTGTAATATCAATTAAAGTTCCGGTTACCGTAAAAACACCATCAGTTGTATTTGAGGAGGGATCTCCGCCATTAAATATACATTCAACAAAACTCATATCGGATGTCTCAGTCGGACTGCCAACCACTGTGTATTCAATATTCACAAGCGTCCCACTGCCAGCCAAGTCGCTTGTTCCAAAACCGCCGACAGTAACTTGTCCTTCAACACCAAGGTTTTTAATAATCGACCATCCGCTTGTACTGGATAAAGTACCTTCTGTCTTTACTTCAATTGCATCAATAATATCTTCATCAAAATTTATTTTAAACTGAAAGGATATCACGCCAAGACCTGTCAAATCGCTGACGTTAACCGGAACTAAAACTGTTTCACCCCCGTCGCCACTGGCATTTGGAATTGTAACATCTACCTGACTAAACACCGAAGCCGCATATAGCAACATACATCCTAAATACAATGTCATTCTTCTCATGTTCCGTTGCCTTTCATTATTCAATCTTGAGTAATTTTTTAACTGATGTAAAGCTACCCATTTCAATCTTATAAATATAGACACCTGCAGACACTTGTTTTTTCATGTGATCCGAACCATCCCAACTATACTGATGCATTCCGTTGGGAATATATCCTTCAAATAAAGTCTTCACCTCCTGGCCGGACAAATTAAAAATTTTTATCGAAGCATAGCCAGAAGTCGGATTATAGAATCTTATTAATGTTGAGGAATTAAATGGATTGGGATAATTTTGAAACAATTTGTAATCACTAACCACTTCATGCTCATCTCCCAGCATAATTGCTGTTTTTCCGCTAAAATTAAGCACATTATTAATCAAAAACTTTCTTAATTCAATTGATGCTTGACTCTGCGACACCAAGTCTTTTCTTTCAAATATCACACTTATCAATTGCCCGCCCTCATTCACCGGCTGAACAGTATATAACCCAATCCTTAAGCGCCCTTCCTCGTCATTTTCATAAAATTTAAACGAGTCGGCCAAATTCGACCTATTAATTTTTTTAAATCGAAGGAACTCATCATCATAAATTATTCCCAAATCAACAGACAATATGTTTTGGTTGGCTTCGACATGAATTGGTAATTGGATTTCATTCTCGATGAAATGTATTTCATCCATTTTCTTATATCGCTGCATGGTATATTTATTCTTTCTGAGCAGACTGGAGTTGGACCAACCTCCGTCAACATCGCCAATGGCGTAACCTGTAAAATTTTGGTTCCCTTTGTTTGAAGATATATTCTGAATATTTCTTTCTTCAGGAATGAATAACCATTCCGCAACATGAGAAGAAGACAACGGCTCTAAACCAACTGCGTAACGCGCGATAAGCGCTGCATCAAAAGTATAGATATCTCCACTTTTGTCTGCGTCAGCCGCTATTTGTTGTCCATCAGCCAGTTGCTCTAATCCTAACGCGTACCTGGCAGTCAAAGCCGCATCATACATGGTTATATCAAAACCACCAATATCTTCCCCTTTGGGTTTTTCAGGATACAACGTAATGGTACTGTTTGCATCCACACTAAACGAAAAATTTCCGTCTGCGTTGGTTGTTTTAATTGTTGAGACATCTCCTGTTACTTGAATATTAACATCTGAAATCGGGTCATTATTTGAATAATATGATACTCTTCCGGAGACTGAATATTCCGGCGGAGAAATCGTAACAGATAAGCCATTTGACCAACCCGAAGTTATGTTTGTATGTTGTTCACAACGTGCTCGCGCTCGCACTGAATAAGTTCCCTCGCTGGAGTATGCATGACTGTTCGTTACTCCGTTCCAAGCTGAATAATTACCATCACCCCAGTCAAATTGATACTCAACTGAATGTCCCATACTACTTGTAGACCCATCGGTTGAAAAAGTCAAACTTTCTCCACTAACTCCACTGCTGGGACCAGTTGGTCGATCTGGAGTCGAAACACTTTCGGTTGCGTTCGTGTTTTCCCACCAGTAAACAGTACCTTGAGTTCTGGACTGACCGATAACATCAATATCTCCATCATTATCCAAGTCTGAGAGAAAAACCGTCTGAGGTTCTCCGATGGAGGAAGTGATCGTGTGTTTAGTAAACGATTGATGACCATTATTTTCAAACCATGCGATTTCACTCTGTATCCTTGATGTTGCCGCCACATCCAAATCACCATCCCCATCAATATCCGCAGCTACTGCGTCATGTGAATTAGCGAAATTACTCGAAATTATATGTTTAGTGAAGTTCCCGGAACCATTATTTTCCCACCAGGCTACCTGGCCTAAAATATGGGAAGCACTAATAATATCAATATCTCCATCGTGATCCAAATCTACTGGCTCCGCACAATAGGCGCCACTAAAGTTACGATCAATCGTATTTGCACTAAAGCTTCCGCCACCATTGTTTTTCCACCACACAAGTTTTCTCTCACTGGAACAAGCACCGATTATATCCAACTTACCGTCACCATTAATATCCACGACCTCAACATCATGCGCCCAGTGAAAGTTTGCATCCAAAGTATGTCTAATAAAGTTTTCGTTACCAACATTCTCATACCAAACTGCGGGTATACCGTCGTTCCAACCAACTCCGACCATGTCTATATCACCATCCCCATCCAAATCACCAGCGCTGACTCCTTCAGCACTTATTAGATCAGTATCAACAACTCTTCTGGAAAAACTCGATCCATTGTTTTTCCACCAAGCGATTGCATTTTCGCTACTTGAAGCCGCGATAATATCTAACTTTCCATCTTTATCAATATCTTTTGCCGAGACTCGCCATACCGCACCGTATCGATCAATCAACTGATCGCTAAATGAACCGTTTCCGTTATTTCTGTACAAAACAATCTTCCCACCTTGTCCCCCAGCAAGAACATCATTTCTTCCGTTTCCTGTGATATCTCCAGCAAAAACGGTAAACGCGCCACTTACATTATTATCCAGCAAATGTCTTGAAAAGGAAACCTGTCCCAGCGTTTTAGAAAATGGACAAATAATCAGTAAAATCAAAAACATAGCAGTTGCAAGTCTTACAACACATTTCAAGCACATAGTTCATCTCCAATATTTAAAATCAATAATGGACGGTCTCGTTTTTGGGGGAATCGATCAGTTAAAATTTGACCACGCAGGATTCTACTTTATGAGAATCATTTTTTTAATAAATTTATAACCCCCTGTAGTCAATGAATAAAAATATACACCGCAGGGAACCAACATATTATTTCTGTCAGTTGAATCCCAGGAAATCCTGTAAGCTCCGGTCGTTCGAAATTTATTAACCAATTTCTTGATTAATCGACCTTCGATATTGTATATATCAAGCCTGACAAAAGAATCATTCGCTATTTGGTATTTAATAGTTGTCTCCATATTAAATGGATTCGGATAATTTTGAAACAGTTGAAACGAACCTGGAGTTACCCCGGGATTTGATATTAATCCTGTTGCTGGTTCAAAATTTACATGAATTGCAGTATCACCATGAACAGTTACTTGTTTTGTCAAGTTCGTATCTTCATCAACGCTATTCCAGTTACAAAATTCATATCCTTGATTAGCCGACGCTATTAACACTATCTCTTCACCAAAATCATAATCTTCTTTTTCAGGTATCACATCGACCAAGCCAGCATTCTCCGGTTCGATATTTATGGTCACATTGCATCCATTAATTTTTAATTCACATTCACTAGACCAGTCAGACATGATGTCCTGGTGTATTTTACAACGCGCTCGGGCTTTAATAGAATACACAGAAGATGTTTCATAAAATTTACTCCGAACGGTATCTCCCCAATCAGAAAATGTACTATCGCCCCAATCAAATTGGTATTCCAAGGGGTGGTTTAAGTTGCTTTCCGTATGATTAACCTTAAAAGTTAACAATTGACGTCTATAACCCGAATCAGGTCCAAAAGGGTTATCTGGTGTATTTATGACTTCATCGATTGGATTAAAATGGGCAATTATATATTTATCATCATCCATCTTGATTGTAACCGGATAATTACTCCCTGACAAATCACCTTCCCAATGTTCAAAAAAAAATTCCGCAATGCTGAAAGGTGTTAATTGAACTGTGTCATTACAAGCATAAAACATTTTTTCAGGAACGGTAGTTATTTCACCAGCGCTATTATTTGGCAATATCTCTATGTACAGGTCTAATCCTCTGACAAAAATATCCTTTGCCACCGACCAGTCCGAAATAATATCCGGATGCAATTTACACCTTCCACGTGCCTTTATTTGATATTGACCCGTCGTATCAAAAGCATAAAATACCGAATCATTCCCCCAATCCGATAGATTATTGTCTCCCCAACTAAATTGATATTCAACCGGATGTCCCATACTACTCACAGAGTTTCCAGTGCTTATCATTGTTTGTTTTCCGAGAATCAAGGTATCGGGACACAAAGGTTTGTCCGGCGGTGTAATAGTTTCATCAATTGCAACAAAATTTGCCCTGACATTTTTATGACTATCAAAGATGAGAATAGTCGGATTCTCATCACCAATCAAATCCCCATCCCAGTTACGAAAGATGAAATGCGGTTGTGCAATCGCCGACAAATTGACCGTATCTCCATTTGCATACTCGTTCTTATCCGGATTAACTGCTACACTCCCAGCTTCTGCAGGTGTGACGTCAACAAAAAGAGAATATCCTTGTATCGTTACAAAAAATATATCAGACCAATCAGATACAACCTCATTATGAATTTTGCATCTTGCGCGTACTTTAACCTGGTAGACTCCATTTGTAAAATATGTATAAATTCTCGAACTAAATCCCCACTCTGATATTTTGTCATACCCCCAATCAAACTGATATTCTAATTCATGTCCCAAATTGCTTACTGCACCTTCCGCTACAAACTCATAGCTTTCATTAATATATCCGCTATCTGGTCCGAAAGAAACGGTCGGTTTTGTAATAAATTCTTCAGGATTTTCACCGTTGGAGATGATCGTTATCGTCTGATTTGCTGAAATATTCGATCTAATTTCGCGTCCACCATCTTGGAAAACAACTAATACATCAACAAACTCCAACTCTCCAAGACCGAAATGTAAAATCGGATCGTTTTGCCCCAAATAACCATTATTACTTCGGGATTCTCTCATGCCGATTATATTTTCACCACTTTGCCCCGGAGGATAAATATAAGTTTTGGCACCATAAGCACCAGCCTGTCCATAAGAATTGTATAGTTTTATTTTTAACCAATTTCCGCTTTTCAGGTTATTTCGAATTAGCAAACTATGCGATCTTTTACAAGCTACAGCAAAATCCAAATCCCCATCATCATCTATATCAGCAAGGCTGATAGCGCGGGGATCATTAATTCCATTGACCGGGATCGGCACCGTCTCAAAAAAATTTCCGCTTCCATCATTTAGATAGCACTTGTCATCACCGGCAAAAATCAAATCGAGATCACCATCGTTGTCTACATCTGCAAAACCACCCATATATCCTTTAATATTTTCAAAAGTATGGTGAAAAGTGAATGTACCATCACCATTATTTTTATAGAGGTAGGCAAAAACACCTGTAACATCACCTACTAGTAATAAATCCAAATCTCCGTCATTATCAATATCACCAAATGTTACCCCCTCTCTTCCTGGATGCATTATTCCTATAGAGTCAGGCGGAATAAGACTAAAATGTCCTGTTCCATCATTTTGTAAAACATTTAAAGGCCCCGTTCGATTACCAGCAAATATATCAACATCACCATCAAGATCATAATCTGCTGCAGTCGCGCCTTGTCCTGCTGGCGCTGAACGTAGATTACCAGCCTGTACACTCGTAAAATTAAAATTACCATCATTACGATAAACTTCGTTTGTCTCTCCAATAGGATCATCACTGCCTAAATAATTTGAAACACAGAATAAATCCAGGTCGCCATCACCTTCCATGTCAAATGCGAGAACGCCTCTAGTTGGGAATTTATAATGAACTAACTCACTTTTTTCAGTCACATCACTGAAAAACCCATATCCATTATTTTCATAAATATTATTATGTTCGCCCATACCTTCCAAATTAAATGATGCTCCATTAAAGATATCATAGTCGCCATCGTTATCAAAATCTGCAAAACATACGCCATGTGAACCCCCATCAAAATCATCGACACCTCTTATTTGAGCTTCTTCTTTAAATTCATTTCTTCCAACATTATGAAAAAAAAGATCCGCCGTTGGATAAGTAAATAGTAATGTTATGTATAAATCTGGCAAACCATCATTATCAACATCTGCGAAAGCACATCCGTGTCCACCTGTAAGTTCACTTCCATATGGTCGGGTAATTCCTGATGTCAGTGAAATATTAGTAAATGATAGATTTGGTGCCTTTTCAGTCATAAATGTCATATCTTGACTATAGGCTCGTTCACCGTTTTTGGCTTCTGAAACAGCCCGAAAATGATACATGGTTTCGTCTTGGAGACCATTAATTATAACATTATGAGTAAAAACAAAATTGGAATCAACAACTGTTGTATCACCATAATTAGCATCCAGTCCGTACTCAACATAACTATTACTTAATTTATTAGTAACCCAAACGACAACCACAGAACTATCTGTCATTTGAGTTACGTCAATACCAAATATTTCTAATGATGGCAAGTTGTTCCTCAACAATGTTGATTTCTGCTGAAGCAGAACACCATCCCCATAATAATATTCATTACCGGTTCCAATCGGTTTGTTCACATAGTTCTCGTAATCTCCTGGGCCTGTACCCGCAGATATCCCTGTCACAATTGCTTCAACTTCCTCCTGAACATAAAACTTTCGATATAACCCGTTATTGGCTTGATGTACCGCATCCTGATAGCTCTGATCTAAAACACCAATATTAATGCCTTTTTGAAGACCATACGCAAACAACGCCGATCCCGAACTCTCCAAATAATTACCACCATCATCTCCATGATCTAAAACCGTGTACCATAAACCACTCGATTGATCCTGATACTGCAATAAACCATCTGCCAACGATGTAAATATCGCCACAACCGCATCTCGCTGCGGATGACTCTCCGGTAAATATTCCAAAAAATCCGCTATCCCGCGAATCACCCAACCATTACCACGTGCCCAAAAATATGCCGATGTATTCCAGGCCGTCACAGCCCAGTCTGCCGAACCATCCTCATCCCAACCATGATAAAACAAGCCACTTACCTGATCCTGCAAATGACTCGCATGGATCAAAATCTGATGCACTCCCTCATTAAAATAGCGAATATCCCCCGTTATATATCCCATCAATCCCAAAAACCGACCTAATCCCCCCAACGTATCAACCCATAACTGATCCAATAAACGAGGCAAATGTACAAACCCGCCCTCAGACGTACGCGGATATTCAGTCAACAAATACTCTCCCACCTGTTCAGCTGCTCCCAAATACTTCTGCTCGCCTGTCGCCTGATATAACCAAATCAAGATAATGCCCGGTATAAAATCCCGAATCTCGATATCCAAATCCCCATTTGAATTAACATGTCCATCCATAAAACTACGCACATAATTCAAATAATCCAAATCTCCTGTCACCTCATACGATTGCGACATCCCGTACATCAATTCCTCTACCTGCCAACTGGTGATCGAATAATCCGTCGGATCGGGAAAACGTGACAAAATCGACTCTGACAAATTGATCAACCATACCTCCTCATCCACTGTCGTCGACAAAATCTCAACACGATCTAACGACAACGAACGAACTCCCGAGTCATTGATATAAGCAAGCGTCAATTGATGACGACCAGAGCTCACTTCGCTCAATATCGAATAATTATGCCAACTGGTATGCGTCACCAATATCGGGCCAACAACAACATCATCGACTCGTAACTCCAAAAAAGGCCAACCATCGTCACCATGATGCCCTTTTGCGCGAACTGTAAATTCATAAAACCCACTGCTCACAAAATCTACACTATCTGACACATATCCTTCACTCTCTAATAACCATCCATCCGTTATCTGATGACCAGTCGTCTTGACTGCCATGGTTTCAACTTCCAAAATCTCGCCAAAAACCATGCTCGTAACCGCCAAAACAACCATCAACATCAGCGTCAAAACATATCGAAATCGAATTGGTGAGAAGTCCAAACCTCTCATATTCTCGTCCTTTACTTTTCTTCTTTTCATGCGCCTTATATTAACATTACCTCAATACGACCATCCGGCGCATCTCTATAAATCGATCCGCTTCTAAACGATAAAAATAAACGCCTGCACTTACGGCTCGACCTAAATCATCACGGCCATCCCATAACGCTTCATACCGACCCGCTGGCTTTTCACCAATCGCCATATCCTTTATCTGCTGTCCAAGATAATTATATATCGTCAAGCGAACCTGGCCAGATTCCGGCAAACTGTACTTGATCCGGGTTACTCTGTCTATTCCTGTACCCCCTGGGAAAAAAGGATTCGGATAATTCTGTCCCAAAGAATAAGACTGCGGCATAACATCTCCGACCACCAAACGAGAACCGCCCCGATACAGCACCTGATCATTGATCTGAAAGCGCGCCAATCTCAACTCACTCTCCTCACCTGGTGAACCTTTCACCCGAAACCGTAACTTGAGCAACTCGCCGCTCTGGTCAATCGGCTCGATACTGTAAAATCCAATCCGAATCCGTCCGTCACGTGCATAATAATATAATTCAACATTCCGCAGCAATCCCGTCCGGACGATTCCACTAAAATCAAGAACCGCGGTGTCATAACAAAACTCAATATCCGATGAAATAACATCGCCTGATGAAGGCAGATAAATCGTTATCAATAATTGCTCGCCCGTATCGGCAACATATTCCTTTAACAAATCATAACCTTTATAAACCATCGGCTGACCAGACAAACCACCGCCGGACCATCCGCCGTGCACATTGCCTAATAATATCCCGGTAAAATCCTGATCCACTTCATCACCACTCAAACTTGAATAATCAATACTATCCGGCAAAAAACGCCACTCACCAACATGAGAACTGCTTACCGGAGGCAAGCCAACTGAATATTGCGCAATTAATGCCGCATCGTAAGTGTATACATGTCCATCACAACTCACGTCAGCCGCAATCGCTTCGTGTTCCGTCAAAATGCGAAGACCCACCGCTGCCTGCGCTGTTAATGCCGCATCATACGTTGTAATATCAAAAATACCAATATCCGTGCCCGAAGCCTTACTCGCTTTGAGCGTGTAAGATAACCCCTCCGATAAATCCGAAAATGTGTAATAACCCGAACTGTTACTGCTCGATATTAACTGCGCGCCTCCAGTTAAAGACATCTCTGCCAAAACAATCGGATTATCGTTCGAATAGTAGTTTATGTGACCGGATATATTATATTTTCCGTAACTTGGGTTTACAGCAGTTTCAGTTTTTTCTTGTAACAAAATACCGTCGCCATACTTATAATCATTACCGGTTCCAATCGGTTTGTTCACATAATTATTATAATCTCCAGGCCCCGTGTCAGATGATATCCCTGTCACAATTGCTTCAACTTCCTCCTGAACATAAAACTTTCGATATAACCCGTTATTGGCTTGATGTACCGCATCCTGATAGCTCTGATCTAAAACACCAATATTAATGCCTTTTTGAAGACCATACGCAAACAACGCCGATCCCGAACTCTCCAAATAATTACCACCATCATCTCCATGATCTAAAACCGTGTACCATAAACCACTCGATTGATCCTGATACTGCAATAAACCATCTGCCAACGATGTAAATATCGCCACAACCGCATCTCGCTGCGGATGACTCTCCGGTAAATATTCCAAAAAATCCGCTATCCCGCGAATCACCCAACCATTACCACGTGCCCAAAAATATGCCGATGTATTCCAGGCCGTCACAGCCCAGTCTGCCGAACCATCCTCATCCCAACCATGATAAAACAAGCCACTTACCTGATCCTGCAAATGACTCGCATGGATCAAAATCTGATGCACTCCCTCATTAAAATAGCGAATATCCCCCGTTATATATCCCATCAATCCCAAAAACCGACCTAATCCCCCCAACGTATCAACCCATAACTGATCCAATAAACGAGGCAAATGTACAAACCCGCCCTCAGACGTACGCGGATATTCAGTCAACAAATACTCTCCCACCTGTTCAGCTGCTCCCAAATACTTCTGCTCGCCTGTCGCCTGATATAACCAAATCAAGATAATGCCCGGTATAAAATCCCGAATCTCGATATCCAAATCCCCATTTGAATTAACATGTCCATCCATAAAACTACGCACATAATTCAAATAATCCAAATCTCCTGTCACCTCATACGATTGCGACATCCCGTACATCAATTCCTCTACCTGCCAACTGGTGATCGAATAATCCGTCGGATCGGGAAAACGTGACAAAATCGACTCTGACAAATTGATCAACCATACCTCCTCATCCACTGTCGTCGACAAAATCTCAACACGATCTAACGACAACGAACGAACTCCCGAGTCATTGATATAAGCAAGCGTCAATTGATGACGACCAGAGCTCACTTCGCTCAATATCGAATAATTATGCCAACTGGTATGCGTCACCAATATCGGGCCAACAACAACATCATCGACTCGTAACTCCAAAAAAGGCCAACCATCGTCACCATGATGCCCTTTTGCGCGAACTGTAAATTCATAAAACCCACTGCTCACAAAATCTACACTATCTGACACATATCCTTCACTCTCTAATAACCATCCATCCGTTATCTGATGACCAGTCGTCTTGACTGCCATGGTTTCAACTTCCAAAATCTCGCCAAAAACCATGCTCGTAACCGCCAAAACAACCATCAACATCAGCGTCAAAACATATCGAAATCGAATTGGTGAGAAGTCCAAACCTCTCATATTCTCGTCCTTTACTTTTCTTCTTTTCATGCGCCTTATATTAACATTACCTCAATACGACCATCCGGCGCATCTCTATAAATCGATCCGCTTCTAAACGATAAAAATAAACGCCTGCACTTACGGCTCGACCTAAATCATCACGGCCATCCCATAACGCTTCATACCGACCCGCTGGCTTTTCACCAATCGCCATATCCTTTATCTGCTGTCCAAGATAATTATATATCGTCAAGCGAACCTGGCCAGATTCCGGCAAACTGTACTTGATCCGGGTTACTCTGTCTATTCCTGTACCCCCTGGGAAAAAAGGATTCGGATAATTCTGTCCCAAAGAATAAGACTGCGGCATAACATCTCCGACCACCAAACGAGAACCGCCCCGATACAGCACCTGATCATTGATCTGAAAGCGCGCCAATCTCAACTCACTCTCCTCACCTGGTGAACCTTTCACCCGAAACCGTAACTTGAGCAACTCGCCGCTCTGGTCAATCGGCTCGATACTGTAAAATCCAATCCGAATCCGTCCGTCACGTGCATAATAATATAATTCAACATTCCGCAGCAATCCCGTCCGGACGATTCCACTAAAATCAAGAACCGCGGTGTCATAACAAAACTCAATATCCGATGAAATAACATCGCCTGATGAAGGCAGATAAATCGTTATCAATAATTGCTCGCCCGTATCGGCAACATATTCCTTTAACAAATCATAACCTTTATAAACCATCGGCTGACCAGACAAACCACCGCCGGACCATCCGCCGTGCACATTGCCTAATAATATCCCGGTAAAATCCTGATCCACTTCATCACCACTCAAACTTGAATAATCAATACTATCCGGCAAAAAACGCCACTCACCAACATGAGAACTGCTTACCGGAGGCAAGCCAACTGAATATTGCGCAATTAATGCCGCATCGTAAGTGTATACATGTCCATCACAACTCACGTCAGCCGCAATCGCTTCGTGTTCCGTCAAAATGCGAAGACCCACCGCTGCCTGCGCTGTTAATGCCGCATCATACGTTGTAATATCAAAAATACCAATATCCGTGCCCGAAGCCTTACTCGCTTTGAGCGTGTAAGATAACCCCTCCGATAAATCCGAAAATGTGTAATAACCCGAACTGTTACTGCTCGATATTAACTGCGCGCCTCCAGTTAAAGACATCTCTGCCAAAACAATCGGATTATCGTTCGAATAGTAGTTTATGTGACCGGATATATTATATCCGCTTGACTTAACCCTAATCATAAGGTAGGGTGGATTTGAGCCTTCATTTGAACTCCATTCCGTATAATCATCTTCCTGCATGACAATCCCAAAACTATAGGTTCCGTTTCCTTTGCCATACAACGCTTGTGTAACGTCAAACGAATGCCAATTCCCGGAACCTACATTTCCCACAAAATCCTGGAATGTATTACCATCATAATGCGTACTCGGTCGGTTATTCCATGTTGCTTGATCTTCTGTCCAATTTAAGTTATCTTGTAATGGATCCAGTTCATAGATACCTCCCCCTCTTCCGCCCTGGACGCAATACAAAAATACTTTTGCTTCAACTATAATGTTTTGCAGACCTGTTACTGCAAACTTCAAAAAACTTGCTTTCTCAAATGCTTCATACTGCTCATTCCACCAAGGTGTAATAAAAAAGCCTCTTTTCTTACCACCTTTACCATCGACCTTCAATACGCTCTCACTACCATAAGGTGTGTTTCGATTGTATAAATCGACATAAGTATCTTCAATTACCTGAAAATAGAGTGTATCTGTTTTTGGAAACAATACAGCCTCATTCCCTGATGCATCGGGCATGGTAGAAGAAATCCAACCGTATCCGAGAGCATTTTCAGCTTCAACAACGATATTTGGCGCATCTTGCTCAAAATATGATTTGATTTGTTGAGAATAGAGATTATAGCTTATAAGAAACAAACAAAACGCTTGGATTATTAGAACATACGATATATTTTTAGAAAACTTGAGGCTATTTTTTCTATTGCTGCTAATCATTTTTAGGCTCTATTCTTTAAATTAGATTTTACCTGCTGTTTAATAATAAACCCAGTTATACTGACTTTCGACGTAAATCGGATCTGACCATGGTGAGGGATTGGAGTTGGGGTTTAATGCAATATTTTGATATATCACAATATAATTTTCATTGAAATATACCAATTCTTCACGATAATCGCCAGTAACATCGCAGGGTCGATAGCCGCCTTCTCCATATTCATACTCAGGCGTTAAACGTACCACCAAATTGTTGAATTCATCATAAATCGCCGGGCTACGATCCCTACCCCATTCCTGACGGACAGACTCTCTGCCTTCATCACCAATCCACTGGATCGGATAGGTTTCATAGCTGGCAGCAAAAGCAGAGGGGCCATTATGTGTCCATAATAATGTGCCATCTGCCGAAAAAAGGCGTTCATCATTTACAGGTTCCTGATATGCAAACAAAACCTCTAATCCGGGCAAATCAGGCCTCATCTCCGCAAACGCTACTGACTGACCCTCATCAATATCTTTTCGCCATATGACATTACCAATTGAATCTAACAAGATACTTCCACTGGCATAGGCTATTTCTATTCCGGCTACTGAAGGCAAAATATCACCTGCTCTTTGGCTATCCACATGATTGTGTTGATCAAAAAAACCATAAGGCTTTTCCCATCGAATCGCGCCATCTTCCTCTAATGTCCAATGACCAAACAACACTTCGTCCTTTCCATCACCATCTATATCAAAAACTTTAGGACGTTGACACCCAGCCCTATCTTCTCCGGGAATACTTTCAAACGACCAAAGCGAGGAACAGCTTCCGTCTTCAAATTTGTATGCAGTCAATTTAAAGGGCACATATCCATTTACTGCCACTTTAATAATAAAATCCCCAGGGCTTTCTATTCCACGCAAGTTGGCAATCTGAGTGGCATCGTAAATCCAATTTTCTGATAAAACAGGAAGCTCATACATACATTTTATATTCCCATTCGCTCCGTTTAGGGCTGCCAAATATGGTTTGTTATTATTATTTATAATGCCGACAACCTCCACATTACCATCGTTATCAATATCGATGGGACGGAGATAATATGCACCGTCACCGACATAAGAAAGCTGACCTGAAGAAAAATTCTTTTGCCATATTAAGCTCCCACTATTATCAAAAAGAGAAACATATGTAGAGCCAGTAACGACAAAATCTGTTTTTCCGTCACCGGTCACATCTCCCATAATAGGGGTGCCTCCTTTTCCGTCTAAATTAATCACTTTCCAAATATGAGAGACAGAGGAAGGACTAAGTGCGGTTTCACCAGTGCCAATTGGAGTGTAGCTCGAATTTGGTGTGAGTACAAATTTGTCAACCGAGGTACCAGGATTGTTACTGTTGAATGAAATTCGATAAGACCCCCTGGAAAATGCATAGCTAACTGAATGTTTTATCCATGAAAAATTTGAGCTCTTTTCAATGTTAATACTTGAACTGTTTTCATTCACTTTAATATTAATTGTGCTGCTTTGAGATGTTGTTTTAACCCGTAACCATAAATAATACTGATCAGCATTTTTGATATTAATAACATACTGTGCATTATTCATTGAATAAACATAACACATCAACACCAATACCTGAATACTAATGAGTACCAATACCGTCCGTATATTTTTCATCTTTTAGAGAAACCCCCTGATTTAATTTATAACAAGCCATCTTACTTGTTTCCAATAATAAATATACCTTCATTTTTAGCTAATTGCATAAAATAATATTTTGTATATATCCCAATTTTTAAAAGAAAAAAACCAGAAAATTTGCTCACCTTTTCTGGTAATTTTCCCCTGCTTCAACGATACATGTGATGGTTTACATCCGAAAATTGAAGCTATTTCTATTTCATTGATTCCATTTTTTTTATAAACATGAAAATTATATTAAGGGAGCATATATCATACTCCCTTAATTTTTTCAGTGACCAACAAATTAATCCTTGATCCTTATTTCAATAATACCATTTTCTTAGATTGAACGAATGAGCCACTCATAATCCGGTAATAATAAACTCCCGACCCCACAGGATTATCGTACTTATCAAAACCGTCCCAAATAGCAGCATGATAACCTGCTTCTTTAACTTCATCAACTAAAGTCCTCACTTCCTGCCCCAGAATGTTATAAATCTTGATAGTGACTCTGTTCTGATCAGGAAGTTGATATCGAATATGCGTTGTCGCATTAAAGGGATTCGGATAATTTTGAGACAGCATATATTCTTGGGGTTTCTCCACAAAAACACGGATGGGATCGTGTTGAGTACTCTCTCCAGTTATAGCCACATCTTCTAATTTATAGCTGTAAGTGTGGCCCACTTTTACATCGGAATCCAGGTAATGATACTCTTTTGTACCATCCGGTTTAATCGGACTTGTGTTAATCTTTTCGTAATTTGTCTGTGAATTTGATTTTTTAAAAATATTGAAACCGGCCAGGTTGTGTTCTGAAGCAGTTTCCCAGATTAATTCGATGCCTTTTCTTTCCACCACCTGTCCTGAGAAACTTGCCAACTCCACAGGGGTTTTGATGAATAGATTCCACGTGTGTTCAACTGTATCATAACCATCACTTACCTGGACTTTGATAATATGCTCATATAACGACTGTGTCGAAACATCACAATCATAGTAATTTTTTGTGGAAACCAAAATATCGTTATTATACCATTTATAAGACAGTATGTCATTATCCGCATCTGTAGCCTGAACCATAAATCTGAAAATTTCTCCCACACTCTTGTGTCCAACAATCTGAAATGCGATTGGCTCATAATTAATGATTTGCGGGAGCCTGTTCACATTGGCGACATTAATGGTAACCGGTTCATCATCAAAGCCGCCTCGATTATCCCAGGCCATAAAATGTACGGTATATTCTCCTGATTGAAAATAATTCGGTTTCCAATTGAACTGCCTGGCGCCTAATGAATCAAATGTTGCGCCATCAGGTAATTTTCTAATCCCATAGGTTACAGGATCACCATCATCATCAGTAGCACTCACCGAAAAGTTTAGTGATTCGTTTTCGTCAATATTATAATCGGGTATTTCACTATACATTGGAAATTTGTTTGTGACACCAGTTGCCGCAAATTCCAACGGTGAACCACTCAATCCACTTTTAATCGCCCATACTTTATAAAGCGGACCTGTTGCATCTTCCAACTGAAGTCGTGCAGAAGCGATTCCTTTTTCGTCCGTATTAACTTGCGTATCCAGTAATATACCCTTATTTCCGGTTAGTGCAAAGGTAATCGGAATGTTTTGACCACCCGCAGGATTTCCGTATTCATCCTTCACGACGACTGACAGCGGATAAACCAGCTCTCTTCCGACAGTACCTTCCTGATTATTACCGTGATAAATTTCAATAGATACAGCAGGCCTGGCGACAACAGTTAAGTTAAAAATCAATCCGTCCCCAATTAATCCGGGCGCAACTGCAATTACTTTTATTGCCTCAAGTGTCATTCCGGCATCAACAATTGTTCCGGCGAGACCATCGGCATCACTAATAGCTTTCTCATATCCATTTCGAATTGTTGCATCACCCTGAATTACTGAGTATATAACTTCGTACCCGCTGACGGCGTTATCATACAAATCTGTCACTTTAACCCGAACCCATCGACCACCATTTACACTAATGGATGAATTATCACCACTATGTTTGACGATCTTTTGAGCCGGTCCTGCCACTCCCATTGCAGTGAATCTTTGTGGTGATCCTGCGAGGTCTGGTGTGTTGGCAGATGCGATTTTTGAACCGGCAACCCTACCAATTGTAAAAGATGCTGTTGCCTTTCCAAAAACATCGGTGTAAATATCAAGAGTAGATTTGCCATTAAAGTTACCGCCGCCAAACTCAACTTTGTAGTTGACCGGATAATTGGCAATCGGATCTCCGCTATCATCAACAACCTTCACAACCAGCGGTTGTGGTAACGCATAACCTGCCGTTCCTGTTTGCTGATTTCCGATCACATACTCCAATTTTGATGCAACACCGCTGTTCGCAGTTGCAATATATTCAACCGGTGAATTTGCCAATCCGTCAGCTTTTGCTCTCGCCCGGTTTACTTCCTGGTCTCCGAGCACCCAATAGGAAGACGCAATACCATTTGAATCAGTATAAACCGGTTGTTGTTCATAGATATATCCGCCACCCACATAAGCTTCAAAAAATACAGGATAACCAGAAATCACATTGCCGTGGACATCGACTATTCGCGCTTCAATCGGATCATTACAGGCTGTTTCAAAATTACTCGACTGATTCGTACCGGAAACATAGCCAATACTGTTAGCAGCTAATGGTAAAAATTTCACATGCGTCGTATCTGACAGTGTTATACTATCAGAAACATTCAGTATAATTACCTTTTTCGTCTCTGCCTTTGTCGAAGCAAGATACGCAACTGCCTGACCATTCTGATCAGTCAACGAAGTAAACGGTGTTATCGAATTAGATGATCCGGTTGCAAACATAGACAACGCCTTGCCCTGCACTCTATTAGCGTAATCATCCATTAACGTAACGGTAATTGTTGACTGTGACTGTCCGTCTGCGGGAACGGGGCCTGTAGCTATGACCTCAGACCTGTCCGCGCTTACAGCCGCAGCCTTTGTATTTACTGTAAATGTAATCGGTGAATTATTTAATTCCGGTCCGTTAAAGGATTGGGCCTTGACTTCGTTGGTGATACCAGCAACCGGTCCCGGGTAATAATAGACTTCAGCAATTCCATTATTGTCGGTTCTTATTGTTTTGGTTGAATCAACTAAATTGTTGAATGTACCACCACCTTGTACAACAAACCAATTCACCGGATGATCCGGCACTGCATTGTTATGATTATCAGTTATTTTTACACGGAAAGGCTGCGTCATAGCAGACCTCACTGGACTTGTGGGTTGTCCGTTTCCGGAGAGATATTCCATCTTCGTTGCCGGGCTACTCAAACCAGAGGCATAAAAAGTCCTCGGAGAACCAACCAGATTAGTTTGAGTTCCTGATTTGAACGAGACCACTTCAACTTCGTTATTATTTATACCCGCGTTTAATCCCACAGTTAAGTAAACCTGGGCTCTGCCGTTAATACTCGTTAACTTGGTCACAGTGGTCGAGTTGTTATCCACAAAAGTCCCTCCACCAGCCTTCACAGTAAATTTAACAGAATGGCCGGAGACGGCATTGCCATAAGAATCAATCACTTTGACGACAAAGGGGTTTTCTATCGGATTTCCAACCACTGCTGCTCCATAGTTACCACTAACCTCAACCAGTTCATTCGCCTGTCCAGCGGTTCCTGATGCATAGAATGTAATTGGTGACCCTAATTGATTTCCTTTGTAAGTTACGGTCGCCTGGGCCACATTATTATTGTTCCCGGGATTTGGTCCCAAAGTTAACGTTGCACTAGCAAAATGATTTTCACTATCGGTAAATACATCAATTGTGGGGCTGCCAGAAAAATTACCATTCCCTTGAGTTACAATAAAAGCTACCCGTACATTTGGCATAGATTTTCCCAAATCATCCAAAACCTTCACCCGAAATGGATTTTCCAACTGCGATCCCACGACACCAGATTGACCATTTCCTGATACATATTCTAATTCTGACAAATCCGCAACATTAATGTTAAATATCTGCGGCGACCCAGTTAGTCCTTCTACAATTGCTTTGGCCTGGGATGCTTCGCCCCAGCTGCTTCCGCAATAAAACATAACTTCCGCGACACCAATGTCGTTTGTATTCACAACTAAAAGTTGGTCTTCAGTGCCATTCAACGTGCCTGGATTTGGGCTGTCTAACGTTGAAAACGTAACAGGATATCCGCCCACCGGATTCCCGTAATTATCTAGTATCTTCACTTTCAAAGAATCCTCCACCGGATAGCCAGCAGAACCGGTTTGATTATTCCCTGAGACATATTCCATAGTCGTTACAGTGCCTGCAGTTGCCTGAAATACAACAGGAGAATTCGTCAATTGCGTTCCGCTATACTGAGCGCTCGCCCAAACTTCATTAGCTACGCCCGATTCAGAACCCAACGTCAATGTGACCTGTGAGAATCCACCACCTTCTGTATACCAGGGACCATTTGGATTTAAAGATCCTCCACCATTCTTAACTTGAAAATTTACTTCATGTGCGTCAATACCATTACCATACTGATCAACTACTCTAACAATGAACGGGGCACCCAGAGGAAGACCTGCTGCTCCGGTTTGACTATTTCCGCTCACATATTCGATCTTGCTGGGAACATCCGGATTGGCAGATGCTTTGAAGATAAAGGGAGAACCTTTTAAATTTTGTCCGGCTCCCATTGCTTTTGCCTCGACTAAATTGTTTTGGATGCCAGCAGTATCACCTAATGTCAGTGTCACCTGTGCGAATCCACTTGCATCTGTCAAAATTTCTTTTTCTGTTTCGGGTGATCCGTCTAACGTACCGCCTCCTCCAATTACCTTAAACCCAACTCGATGATTCTGGATTGGATTGGACTGTCCATCGATTACCTTAACTTTAAATGGATTTGTCAATGGAGTACCAACAACTCCGACCTGACCATCGCCACTGGAATAAACCAAACTATCAGCGACATTGCTCGTAGCTGTTGCAGTAAAGACTACCGGTGATCCGGTTAATCCCTCTGAAATAGCGTGAATTACATTATTTGCCTGCTCTGTACCTAATGTCCAATAGCAAGATGCTAAACCTGTTTCATCACTAACCACTGGTTGACTACTGGAAGGGAATCCACCACCTTCAATCTCCTGAAATGTCACAGGCCAACCAAATACCGGATTGTCACCCATATCAAACAATTTGACAACAAACGGTTGTGATAATTGTTGACCACCGGCGCCCGATTGGTCGTTGCCCGATACCAGCTCGATTCGTACTGCATCTCCTGCCCTCGCCGTCAAATTAAAATCAACCGGAGATCCTTCAAGACCCGGGGTTTCCGCTCGAACTGTAATTTGTCCGACATTGTTTCCTAAAGTGACTTCTGCCGCAGCTTCACCACTTGCATCAGTGAAATAACCCGGGACTTCCTCTTTTCCTGAAGGCGTAAAACTTGGGTCAGCAGTGAATATTATTTTATCAATTCTGGCGTTATTCTCACGTTTAATAAGCGACAAGCTATGCTGCCCAGCATCCAAATATCGCCGAAATACAACCCCGTTCTGATTTTGAAATTTTTTCCATCGCCAGGTGTTATAAGGGCTCAGTAGATGATACTCTAACGTATCTGCAGTGCCATCGACAACGTAGAAATAACTATCTTCCTCACCTGAAGGAGCATAAATTCTCCCCCAAATTTCATAATTGCCAGCGACAGGCAAATAAAATGAATACTCTGCTTTGCCTTCTTTAGGCTGACCAGTTAGCGAAGACACATATTGACCACCCGAAGCGGCGTCGTCATAACCAATTTGCATTGGTGATGTCAACTGCCCTGTTTCCGCTTCTATTCTCACGTTATTATCGGGGGGCGATAGATCCAACGTTGCGTCGCCGTTAATCACACGATAATCTACTTTATAATTTGCAACAGGAATGCGATTTTGATCTAATACTTTGACTATCAATTTGTTGGGCAATTTTTCACCGATTGTTCCAAATTGACCATCACCAGAAACATATTCCAAAAATTGTGCATTCCCGGCTACGTTAATTTCCGAAAAATCATCAACGTTATTGTTTAACCCACCTTTTAAAATTACGCCAGCAAATTGTTCAGCGTCATTTCCCTCTAATTTATCAGGGTCTGAAACTCTTCCGGCAAATTGTTCATTTACGAAACAATCAAAGTGATGACCTTGATTGTCACTACTTAATTGAACTTTAAAAACATATCCGGCTTGTGGGGTCGGGGCACCACCTTCCATTGATTTGTAAGTCACTGAAGAGCCGATATTTCCATTAACAATAGTCCACAACTGTATCCGACGAAGCGAAGGCCTTATCCAGACAGCATACCCACTCGCATCTGGAGAAGCTGTGTCTAATCTTAATGCCATTCCACCTTCCTCGATTCCGGATGATGTCGCTTGAGAACCCCATTTGAAGGATACTTCTATTGGATTGGTTCTGGCATTGTAAACCGCAAGATAATTCCAACTATTTGTTTGGGCAGTATTCGCTAATTCTTCATTTTCAATTTGAAATTCCGGATCCGCGTTCCAATTCGCTCCTAAGTCTGTTCTGTTGAAATTATCTGTTACAATATTTGCCGATTTTGTTTTTGCGCTCGCAGTATTAGAAAGCGAATAATTCGACATTTCATCAAAAACTTTGATTGCAAAATAGTATGTCGTATTTGATTCCAATCCGGTTACCAGAAATGATTCCTGACTTCCCGGTGCAGCGGGATTTGGCACACCGACCGCCTGATCTGCAGCGTCAAAATCATTTTCATTACCAATGGGATCCATCGAATATCTTATGTCATAACTCGAAGCATTACCATCCATACCATCATCCCCCACGGCTGTCCATCCCAATGTCACCGTTGTGATACCTGTATTTGTCACGGCTAAATCCGTTATCGGATCAGGTGGAGTATTATCTACCTCTCCCAAAACTCCCAGTGTAAAATCATCAACATTGTTATTCAGATTACCTTTAAGATTTACTCCTGTATATTTTGCTGGAGTATTGCCTTTTTCTTTATTCGGATCAGAGATAGTTCCAATATACTGATCATTTAAATAGCATTCAAAATGGTGTCCCTGAGTATCAGAGGTGAGCTTTACTTTAAAAACCGAGCCAGCCTCTATTGTCGGTGCTCCGGGTTCCATATCTACTTTGCTACCGATTCTATGATCGGGCCAGCCATTTACGATTGCATATAAATTTATCGAACGGTTTGAGGGTCTCAACCAAATGAAATAACCATTTGCTGTTATTGAACTATCGCTCATCATTAAAGCCAAACCACCTTCTTCAATACCGCCCTGGTCTGCAGATGTGCCCCATCTTATTGAGACCTCAACCGGGTTCACTATTGGTTTATATAATGCAAGATATCCCCAATCATAAGTTGTGGTTGAATTGGATAGTTCATTGTTATCAATTTGGAAACTTTCATTAGCGATCCAATTTGGCCCCAATGTCTGTCTATCAAAGGTATCAACAGTATACTGAATAGCAGTTTGTATTGTAGTTTCACTGGCACTATTTGATAATCCAGATTTATTCGAGGCTTCATCAAAAACTTTTAGCGCGAAATGGTAGGTAGTATTAGTTGAGAGTCCATTTACAACGAAGGTTTCTTGCGTACCTGCAACAGCGGGTGTTGGCTCACCCGTTGCTTGAGTTGCCTGATCATAATCAGTTCCATTATTTATAGGATTAGTCGAATATCTTACATCATAGTAAGAAGCTGTGCCAACCATATCATCATCACCTACTGCTGTCCAAGTAAGCGTAATGCTATTTGAGGCTGGTGAGCTTGCAGATAGGTCCGATACAGTTGCTGGGGCAATAGTATCGTCCGACGCAATGGTTGTCTCATTTGGACTATTTGACATTCCGGACTCATTCGAGGCTTCATCATAAACTTTCAGGGCGAAATGGTACGTTGTATTCGGTGAGAGTCCGGTTATGATAAATGTTTCTTGTGTTCCCGAAACAGCCGGCGACGGCTCGCCCGATGCTTGATTCGCCTGATTGAAGTCCGTACCATTATTTATTGGATTACTTGAGTATCTCACATCATAATAAGAAGCCGTACCATCCATCCCATCATCACCCACAGCCGTCCAGGTCAGAGTGATACTATTTGACGTTGGCGAACCCGCAGACAGGTCAGACACTGTTCCTGGAGGCGTCGTATCGTCAGACGGTATTGATGCTTCTGAACCTAATAAGTTGAAAGAATTCACATTATTATTTAAATCACCCTTAAGCATAACACCGGCATAAGATCCATTATATATTTTATTCGGATCAGTAAGTGTAACATCTTCTTGATCATTGATATAGCATTTAAAATGGTGTCCACTCTCATCGCTAAACATCTCGATTTCAAATGTATCACCCGCAACAGGAAAAGGTAATGTGGTATTTTTAATGTCAATTTGATTACTGGGTGCTCCATTGGAAATTGTCCACAAACGAACGCCACTGCTGGAATACCAACATAGATAACCATTCGCATTACTGTTGGGGGCATCTAACTTTAAGGCTAATCCACCTTCTCCGATTCCGGCAGCATCGGCATTTGCACTCCATTCAATGGCAACATTTGTCGGATCAGTTTGCGCCTTGTACACTGCCAAATAATCCCAACCGTTTTCAGTTGAGCTGTTCGACAGTTCATTATTATCAATTACAAATTCCGCATCTGCTGCCCACGTTACACCTAATTCAGCCCGTGTAAAATAATCTGTTACAACAGGCACGTGCTGATCAAAAGTATGGAACCCATTCATAAGTGCATTAAAAAACCCTTGGGCCATCAGATTGAAACCATCATTATTCGGATGTCTCTGGTCATGAAGGTAATCATTAACCCAATTACCATTCGACTTAAAAATCTCATTCAATCCAAGATAGTGGATATTGTAGCCTTCGGCTCTCTTTGTATAATACAAGTTTTTTATCAATAGATTTAATTGAGTAACCTCTGCATCATGTTCATCATTTCGTGGCAATACGCTAGACAATATTACACAATTATAATCTGCATTATTAAAAATCACATCTAATATGTCAGCAATGTCATCTGCTGTGCTTTGAGGAGTCTGTCCTTGACTAATATCATTCGTCCCAATTTGCAACATGATGAAGCGCGGCACTTGAGAGCCTAATGTATTAAACCAGGATGCTAAGTTGTTTGCAATTTCATCAGCTCTCATACCATTATGTCCCTCATGGTCTGCATCAAATCCAGCACCATCATTTAGAGTACCGACAAAATTGAAATTTATACCAGCATCAGTCAAAAGTGCGTCAAGGTCATCCCTGTATCCACCGATTGGATCACCAGAAACCACGCCTGCGGTATTTGAATCTCCCAATGGCATAATTCGCTTTTGAGCAAACAAATTGTTGATTGTGAAAATGACAACTAACGTCATCGCGAACAATACTCTGATCATAAAATAACGCTTCATTTTATATACCTCCTAAAAAAATCACCAATTCCCAACTTTTCACCCCCCCTACATTAGGAATCAAACATTGATTTAATGCTTAAAATTTTTTTTAATTATTATTTAAGTAGTCTTTCACATTTACAAACTTGAAATCCGATAATAATCGGAATAGCTTTGCTTCTGCTTTTTTAATATTCACATGTAAAATAAAATTATTTTTGAAACCTTTTGAATTTTTTTGTTTCTTCGGATCAATCTCGTATGGGTGCAGATAAAAAACTACTGGCCTTCCATCATTAATATTGGTTCTTTGTATTGCCCACTTTACAATCCGATATGGTAACAGCCGGAAATAAAATCCTCCGGAAAATGGAATTCTTCTCCCGCCAAATGCCAATACTGATGGTGGAATTTCTACGATCCTGTTTCCATCGTCACTCCAGTTTAAATAATATTTAAACCGAGGCACATTGTTATCGCCATACAAGTAGGTTTTAAATGGATAAACACTGGAATCATAAACAATGCCATTTTCACTAAGCACCTCCCACACCCAATCCATATCCTGATAGATTGACCAGTAGGGTGCCCGGTAACCGATGACTTTATCATTGATAATACTTTCCAAAATCGAAATCGATTTTTTCAAATCCGTTTCAAAATCTTCTCTATTCAGTTTATAAATAATGTTATGTTTATAGCTATGAGAAGCGATTTCATGCCCGTTCTGATGAATTTTTTTTATCAGTTCCGGGTATTTTTCTGCAACACAACCTAACACAAAAAACGTTGCTTGATTACCCGTCGCTTCCAGTATTTTTAAAATTTTTTCGGTCGGTTCAACAACTCGATCCTGTGTCTCAGCGATCTCGCCTTCTTCAAGGAAATTACCGTGATACCAATCTTCCAAATCAAATGTTAACAGGTTTTTAATCAAAATTAATTTAAATCCTTTGTGGTTGAATTCATTTTATTTGAATTTCTTATCTTTTAGCTGTTGCCGGATCTTTTCATTTTCTTCTTTGAGTTTTTTAATTTCCCACATCAGCAACCCGACAAATTGAGCTAACGTTTTATCTTTGCGGTCAAAACCCGATACCAGCACAGTTATGTGTATCATGATCAATATCATTCCAATCAGAAGTACCGCAAATAACGTTGCTGGCTCATATTCCACACCGACCAGGTAGGATAAAAATTCCAGCAAATCTGTCCATACAGCAATAATAAAAAACCCAATCCCAACTGCAAACCAAAGAATTGAATAGCCTTCTTTTAATTTTCCTTTTCGAATTAAAGTCACAATACCGACAAGCAATACCAAACTCGTTAATATGGCAAAGAGTTGTAATTTTAAAGGAATTAATGTATCACTCATTATTTATCTCCATCGCTATCGGTTTTTTTATCCAATCTATTAAAATGGCAATCGATATTGAAATCATAAAATATACTGCCTTAAATTTGGTGACAGAAGATTCACCCCCAAGACGCTCATTCATAAAAACTGAAGTTTCTTTAATCTTAAAACCATGTTTCTTTAAAATTACTAATGACTCGGGTTCTGGAAAATCAATCGGATAGTGTTTCGACAAAAATCTGATTGCGTTTTTGTTAAAAGCCCGAAACCCACTGGTTGAATCGGTAAAATATTGTTTGGTGACCAATGCGATAAGCCATGAAAAAATCCGATTACCAAGCTTTCTCATAAAGGTAGAATGATAATTGGTTTTTTCCAAAAACCGGCTACCAAGTACCATGTCAGTTTTTTCTTTTTCAAGAGTGTCGAGCAGTTTTTTCAGTTCTTCAGCTTTGTGCTGTCCATCCGCGTCCAATTGAATCGCAACGTCATAATTTTTTCTTTCGGCAAACAAAAGGCCCGTTTGAACAGCGCCACCAATACCTAAATTGTAAGGCACTGATATTACATTCACTTTATTTTCTTCAACTATCTGTGCTGTTCTGTCCATTGAACCATCGTTAACAACTACAATATCACAGTAAGGCGCCTCTTTTTTGATAGAATTAAGAACTCCGGCGATGCTGTTTTCTTCGTTATAAGCCGGAACAATAATCAGCACTTTTTTATCCAATGATCCTCACCTATTATTTTAGAGTTCGGGTAAATATTTTACAATTTTCGGTCCGATAAATTTAGTTATTGATAGCGGCAACCGTTTCCACATATTTACATAGAATTGATATTTATTGTCATGGGCATCAACTGCCGGGACTGTTTTCGTGCGATTTAGGAAATATTCATAATATAACTGGATTGGTTTCGCCTGCCACTGGCGCTTAAAATGATAAGTTCCGCATCCGTTTGTGGAGCGGCCAAAATCGAAAATTTTAAAATTGTTCTGATGCGCGTATTTTATCGCCTCCCAATACAAGAAATTATTAACATAAATCCGATTATATTCACGTAAGGAGGCAACCCAAGGCTCTGCAATCAAATCTTTGAATTTAAACATAAACATTGCAGAAATGATTTTCGAATTCAATTTCAACACAAAGATGTCCGTATTATCGGGAAATTCCTGTAACAATGATTCAAAAAATTGAATTGAAAATGGTGGTGTACCAAGATATTTCAGATTTTGTGTAAAAATCCTGTAAAATTCCGGTAAATAGTTTCTACCAATATCGACTTCAACTCCTCTCTTCCCAGCCTTTCGAACCTTTCCCCTGTTTCTTGAACTTATATTTTGCCAATTAATTTCAAGGTCAGGATTAATTTCGAGGAAAAAATTTACAAAGCTTCTTTTGTCAGGCCAATCAGTTTTTTTTTCAGAAGTGAGATGTCGAAGCTCCATGTAATTGGCTCGCTCCCGCATTGCCAATTTCATTGCATGACTTATAAGTGACCTCTCTGCTTCATCTGATTTGGCGCATACACCCGCATAATTTGCAAAAGGATTGGACACCAAATACTTGCGACCCAAAACATCTCTCATCAAAAAGAGGGGTAAGATACCTTCTATTTCACCACTATCTTTGTGCGCAATAAGATAGAACGATTTATAATTAAATACTTTTTCAAAAACATTTTTCCAACCAAGTAAATGATAGAAAGATGAATCCGGATGATGATAAACAAATTCATCCCAAACTTTGTTAATGTTTTTATCTAATTCTTTAATTTTCATGTGATTATTAATTGTTGCCTGGTTAATAATTAATAATAATGAAAATAAAACTGGCAAAATTTATGCCATTTTAGCGGAGTCCACAGCAATATCGCACAACTCGCTCTTTTTTTTATGGTTGTCTCCTTAAAATATTATCTTCAATTCAGGTTATAATAATTGATATGTATTATTTTAAAACACTTCAATCATTTTTTTATTTCTATTTAATTATATTTATTATGCTTACATCTCTAACACAATTGAAATTATTGAAACAAGCTTATTCTATGACAAACCAGTCAGAAATTAAATTCTAATATTTTCTCCATGAAAATCTTTTCCAACAGAGTTTTCGCTTTTTTCAAGTTTAATAAATGATATAAGTTAAGACAATGTTTTAGCATAATACATTAATAATTTCAAAATAACATGTTAAATATATTATTCTTCTTTTTAATAATTACATTTTTCTCTATGTTAAAGAGACAAAGTTTAATTTATAACCTGGATTATTCTTAAACAGCCATTTAAACTGTTTATTTTAATTAATTACAACTGTATATAAAACAAATGATTAAAACAGATTTATTGGTTTTTATTTCTTAATATATGAATAATTCATCCCATTTTTAGGAGACGCTTTCTTTAAAACTTATAATGAATAATGCGGGATAAGTAGGATGGTATATATTTTGCAAACGAAACATATTTATAAAATCATAAATCATGCCAAATCGTATCTTGATAAAGAATTTACCTTCCCTTGTATCACCGGATTAAATGAATGATAAATGAAAATGAAAATGAAAAAAAGGATTAAAATTTTTGCAGGTATTCTCGTCAGTATTATTTTTATTTACCTCGCATTTCGAAAGGTTCAACTATCTAAAATGCTCGAGGCAATACGAGAGGCCGATGTTTTCATCTTGCTCGTAACTCTCGCAATTATTCTCTTCTGTGCCTGGTTGAGAGCCGTAAGATGGAAATATTTATTGTATCCGTTAAAAAAGATTGACACCGCAAGCCTGTTTAACGCGTTAATGATTGGCTATGCGACTAATTTTGTTCTACCAGCGCATTTGGGTGAATTCGCGAGAGCCTATGTAATTGGTAAAAAGAAAAACGCTAAAACTTCCTCAGTTTTTGCAACTATCGTTACAGAACGCGTATTGGACATGCTTACACTTATCATTTTAATGATAGGTGCGATCGCATTTTACCCGTTTCCTGATTGGGTTAAAAATAGCAGCTATATAATGAGTTTAATGACAATTTTTATTATTGTCGTCCTGGTCGCCCTGAAAATCAAAAATCAAAAAGCCGAAAATTTTTTACGCTGCGTTTTGAGGCCCTTGCCTGACAAATATCAGGCAAAAATTATGATTCTGTTCAACTCATTCATAGATGGATTTGTATTGCTGAAAAATCATCATCACTATATTTTAACCATTCTACTGTCTCTTCTCATTTGGTTTGGCTATACTCTCGTATTCTTTTCTACCCTGAAAGCATTTGGATTCAACCTTCCCTGGATTGCTCCGTTAGTCCTGATGATAATAACCACTATCAGCCTTGTTGTTCCCTCTTCACCAGGCTATATTGGCACTTATCATTTTTTATGTCAAATTTCATTAGGATTGTTCGGAATTTCAAAAAGCGCCGCCCTTGGTTTCGCATTTGTTATTCATGGACTTAATACAATTCCTTTCCTCATGTTAGGTGTTATTTTTGCATGGAAAGAAGGCATGAATATTTTTAGAATAAATAAAACACAAAACATAAATCAAAAATTCTTTTAAAAAAATGAAAACCGGAAAAAATATAATGTCAAAAATTAAGCTGTTTTTCTCTGCAGACAATGTAAGTTATGAAAAACTTGCCATCGTATTGCTGGTATTTTTTTCCCTGTCCATCGTCATCCTAAGTCAATTTCACGAAATGGGAAGCTACAATGTTGAAACGGATTTTTATGGCTCTTACGCTCCAAATGCGCTCAACATGCTGAATGGAGGTAAATATTTCGATGAAGATCATGGGCCGGGCTATGTGTTCGTATTGATTATATTTTACTTGATTCTCGGTGACATCTTTGTCGCCGGAAAAACGTTAACTTTGATCTCAGCGGTGTTATTCTCCTATTTTAGTTTTAAAACAATCCTGTACCTTTTCAATTCAAAGCTCGCTTTTTTTACTTTGTTGTTAATTATTATTTTCATCTTACCTGTTTCCATTATTGTTTCGACTGACATGTTTTTTGCTTTTTTGGTAAGTCTTGCAATATATCTCCTTTTTAGAAAAGGGAATTTTTCTACCAGTAATTTGATTTGGGGGGGTGTAGTCGCTGGTTACGCCATCATGACGCGGTTAAATGCAATTATTCTACCATTTGCAGTTATTACTGCAATAATTTTTTTAAACCCACAAAGCTGGAATTGGCAAAAAAGAGTAAAAGCAATATTGATTTTTTGTTTTTTCATTCTTATTACAGCATCGCCATGGTTTGTGATGAACTATATTTATTATGGCAAGCTGTTTATATCAGAAGCCCATCAAACCATCGGAGCCAGTTTTTTAGACAACCAAGCACCTGCCACAGCAGAACCGACTGATTTCGCATGGGGGGCACAAAAAGAGAAAGTTGCTGAGAGATACAACTCGCTTTTTGCTTTGATTCTCCATAATTTCAAATCATTTCTAAAATTCTTTTTAAAAAACATCATAAATCACTTTAAACTCCTATTAGTAATCGTAATTAAATTTCCGGCATACTTATTTTTAGTCCCAGGTGCTGCTTTATTATTCAGCCGGGTTAACAGGACACAACTCTCCTATTTTATAATTCCGGTATTTGGTTTCTTAATTTACTGTATCGTTGCTTTTATACCGCGATTTTACTTATATATTTTACCCTTCTTTTTATTGATGATCAGTTATTACTTTTTTGGTACGACTTATTCTCAAAGAGAAAATTCAGAACAAAAAAAATACTATTGGATCAAAATGGCTTTATTCATTTTTATGAGCCTATTTCTTCTGAAAACATCTCTGGTTGATTTGAAAAAAAATATCACCGATGAGCCTTTATATCTCAAAAAGATTGCTCAAACTTTAACACAACACAGTAATCCATCGGATAAAATATTTATTCGAAAACCGCACCTCGCTTTTTTTTCAGGGTTAACCGCAGAATTCATGCCTGAAGTAAACAACATTGATGATCTTTTAACTGAAGCACAGCAGAAAAATGTCAAATATGTTTATTATGGCGTCATTGAAACTGAACTAAGACCAGGTTTAAAAATTCTACAACAGCCCGAACAATTACCACAAAATTTTCAATTAATCTATTCACAAAACGATCCGCCTGTTTTTCTCTATAAAATAAATTTTTAAACAAAAAAAAATCATCGACCTAAAACAAGATCGATGATTTTTTTTGAGGAAATTGGAAACTCATAATTTATACTTATTTCAATTTTTGACAACTCCCTTTAAATTTCAACCTTGAACAATCCTTTCAACGAAAACGCCGCGACAAGTGAAACCACAAAAAAGATGACCAACCAATGTACGTTGATACCAAAAACGCTCAATTGTCTGTTGGGATATGACACTTCTATTGTACTTACTTTTGCCATTGCTGGTAATGGATTTTCAGCCGGATTAAATACCATTCTTAAAAAATTGTAATTCACCCTGACTGGAGCAATCATTGAGAAATTGTCCGATGCATCAACTGCTTTTTCAACCACTGTACTTTCATTGATTTCAAAATTCATGTTGTGCATACCCGAATTTTTTATCCGCACCCGCCAATCATACTCATTCTCTTCAGGAATATAGAGTGCCGGGGTTTCCACCATAAGATTTTCAGATTCGATTAAACTCACAACTTCGGATTCTGTTTTCCCTAATTTCAACTTCACCAGTGCTGACTCACCTGATTTTAACGGACGATACTGATACCTGAAATTTAGCTGAATCAGAATCAAAAGCATCGGAATAATGATAAAAACCAGAGGAATGATTGTCTGCTTCAAATATGCAAAATTATATTTTAAAATGTTGGCTAATGCGCTCGAAATTACTTTGAGATTGTCTTTGTATAAAACCAACTCAAGAATATGAGCTCTGGTTTTATCTTTCGCCTTCTTAATGGCTTTTTGGTTCGATGTATAACGAAAAATAATCAACATCAAGATTCCTGTCAAAACGGAGATCGCTAATAACCCCCATATCGGTGCTAATGACTTGAATGGGTACAACAACAAGTCAAAAACTGAATTCAAGATATTAATCAAAAATGACATCAAGTATTACTCCTCGATTAGCTATTCCAAATAACCCAATCCTTTTAACCGTTCTTTCACTGCTTCATCAAGATCGGTCTCACCCGCCATTTCAACTATTTTTTCCAGCGTATGTACAATAAACTCATCAGTTGATGAATAACCGGCTTTTTCAGCATACTGTTCAATTTTCTCATATAAATCTTTTTCAATTTTCACCTTTGGCATAATAAACTCCTGATGTTAAAATTGTATTACGTGGTGCTTTTTATGTGTTCTTAAATATTTGTTCTTTAGTCATTTCAGGAAGCGGTTCGATCCTGAATTCATCCAAAATAGTCGCTGCCAAATTTTCGATGGCCGGATTTTTTGCAACAATTTCTTTATTAGAAAACAGAACGCCTGGCACCGAACTCGGATCCATACAATGATCAGCGCTCCACTTGTCTTTTCGATCTTCTATTATTTTATCAGGAAATTCTCCCAATGTCGATTTATCAGAAATCCGGTATTCCGGCTGATAGCCAATAACAAGGTCTGGCGCTTCACTAATGTAATTACCGCGATATGCCTCTTGTGGTTTATAGGCTTTTTTAACAACGTTCTTACCATTTAACGGATCTCTGAAATTTTCCAATTTACCAACTAATTCATTGAGAACATCATGAGCCTCAAACGGATCAACAACTCCGTTGAACTCCCTATCTCTCAAATTCAGATAAAGTCCATTCAATCCCATCGCATAAGCTTTGGTGTGGTCCCAATCCACATTATCAAAAAACTCTCCCTCGCCTCGTCTGCTCGGATCAAGAAGCGTTGTATAACCGTTTTCAACCAGCCATGAACTTAAATGAAACTCACGATAAAGAGGCGCAAAACCATGATCAGATAATATCATTAGCGTTGTCTGGTTATCCACTTTGCTCATCGTTTGAGCCAGCACTTCATCCATCTGCTTGTACAAATAGCGAATCGAATCTTTGACTTCCGGGCTCGCTTTGGCATTGTACAATGGGTGGTTTTTATCCATCATGCGCAAAAGCATGTGCGAATCCTGGTCGATGCTCGAAAAATAGAAGAAAAAGAAGCCATCATTGAAGCAGTTAATTTCGTGATCAAAAATTCGTCTTCGCTCATTAAGAACCAATTTTGCCTGCATCAAATACTCTTCATCAGAGAAAACGCCATTGGATAACGCTTTTGTATCTTCGGGAAAACCCTGAGTGTAAAACGGCCCTACTGCATCGAACAATTCCTTTGAATAATTTTGGGTTGAAATCGGGATAGCCGGATCACTGGGATCAACATTAATCGGGGTTACATATAATTTAAATTTCGGATGAACTTCCTGCAGATAAAAACGACAGATACCCGACAAACTATGCAAGTGAGGCAGCATCTCAAATTTAATTTGCAGCCAGTCACTCCATTCGCCCTGATTCATTAATATTTCCTTATTCTGGACAACAATTTTTGCAACGGGATTAACCGCATCACGATACACTGTAAATGGTATTTTAGCGCTCTCTCCATCTTTTCGAAAAGAATTTGACGGACCAATCAGATCAGCCTCTATTTTATTCTCTCTCACCGTGACCAGATAGACTTTTCCGCCGCCGAAATTTTCAGCATCAGGTGGTGGTGAGTCTGTGTAATACGAAAAGGTTCCGTATGTTCCCAGAATATCAGGCGTTCCCATTCCAGATATAGTTTTTGAGTTGCACTCAACGGGCGGATAATTCGATGGCATCTTAAAAATTTTTGCCGGGATATCATGTTCTTCCAGTATCTCCCAAAAAGCCCGACCTTTTCTCAGCAATTCTATTTTGCCGCTGTTTAATGGTATCTGCCAGTCTCCTAATTTTAGTGATTTCGATGGAGCGACGACTTTTGTCGTTGACAAATAAGGCAAAAACAATTCGGGATCACGATGGATAAAATCAAAAATACCATGTCCCCCCGGATTCATTCCCGTAATAAAATTTGACCAGGCGACTGGGCTTTGCGGAGGCAGGCTTGTTGCCAATGGTTTGAATCCTCCGTTATCAATGAGCTTTTTGAAATTGGGTAAAATCCCTTCCTCAACAAATTTCATCGTCAGCTTCGGATCCATACCATCAATACCCAAAACAATGACTTTTTTAGCTAATTTGTTATTTCGAACATGAAAATTTGCCTTGGCTAAACTACCGAGTCCGCCTAACGCCACACCGGCAGTACCTAATGCGCATTTTTCTATGAATTCTCTTCGTTTCATTAATTACTCCCGTATTCGATTCCCATCCTGACAGATGGAATTTATTTGATGTAGCCTAAAGCTCTCAATTTTTGTCGTGTTTTTTCATCAAGCGCATTTCCATCTTTATTCAATGATTCTTTTATTGGTTCAAAAGAATTCATCCAATTTAAAATCTTTCGGTTAAATATCTCTTCCAAATCAGGACTTTCAGAAACAATATTCTGCGATTCCAATGAATCATTGGTTAAATTAAAAAGTTCATTTTTGTTATTCGTTGATTTGATATATTTATATATTTCCTGATTTTGATCATCATAAATCGCTTTTATATCTCTGGCATAGCGCTCAACATTTATATCTAAATTTTTAGTCTGAAATAATTCAGATACAATCTGATGATTAATGTTCTCAAAATCCTGCCCCTGAACTTTTGCTGGTATCTCCAAGCCCATTAATTTTAAAATTTCGGGCATCAGGTCAACGGTTTGAATGTATTTCTGAGAAGTTCCTGTTCTTTTCATCTGCTTTTGATATTTTATAATCAGCGGAACATGTATCAGTTCATTATACAATTCCATGGTATGTCCGAAAGAATAATGTTCACCAAAAAGATGACCATGGTCCGACAACACAGCGATAATTGAATTATCATAAAGATTTAATTTTTTAAGCTTATCTAGTAAAACCCCAACGTGGTTGTCCAAAAATAACATTTTATTGTCCAACCAGTCTTTATTCACCTGTTTTTGCTGATCTGTTAAAGATTTCTCTTTATATACAATCGCCTCCACATCCAATGAATTGTACATTCTCGTCCAATCACCCCAGTCAATACCAAAGTAATCATCATATTTTCCGGGAAAATACTTTCCGCCGGTATGGGGTTCCATATAATTCAAAAATAGGAAGAAGGGATTAGTTTCATTCTCCTCTACCCACCTAATTGCTGTTTTGTTTACGCTTGGAGCAAGCTGATATACATTAATTCTGAACAGTCCCAAATCATTCCAAATATTGGGATAGACCTGACCACAAAATAATCCCCAGAAAAAATCACTAAACTCATTGACTTTTGAATAATAGAAATTAAAGCCCTGATCGAAATTAGCGTTTGAGCTTAGGATGGTATTTGATATGACAGCTCCGGTATTATAACCATTCTTCTGAAGAACTTCGGCGATTGTTACTGCTTCGAGCGGAAGAAACTTAAAAAGGCCATTTTCATTTTTTTTCGCGAACCGGGCTCCATGTTTTGATGTATACATACCCGTAAACATGGACGCGTGGGATGGTATTGTCCAGGGGGCAGTTGAAATGTAATTGGTAAACATGACTCCGTCTTGTGCAAACCTGTCAATGTTCGGAGTTGTTATTCTATCGTTTCCGTAACATGAAAATTGATCTTTTCGAGCTGTATCCAAAACAATCCAGATTACATTTGGCTTGTTTGAGTTTTGCCGAAAAGCAGCTTCGTTATATTCTTCATTGAAAAATTGAGCCATACTTGGTTTTTTCAAAACTTGCGGTAACAAAATAAAAATCAATAAAGCGATACCCAATCCGGCTAAATACTGATACTTCGCCGGAAATTTAAGTTTGATCAGGATTGCATCCCACATCAGTTTAAGCGCTAGTGAAAAGTAAGGAATTATCATCAAAAGTACAGTTAATAAAATGACGTTTAACTTATTGTCCGGGGGATCGGCGAAATTTAGCTTCAATATATTAAATAACGCTGTACCCATGAATGTGACTAAAGATAGCTGGATTAAATCACTTATGCTTGAAAATTTCTTACGTAAGCTTTCAACCTTATGCGCTAAGAATCCAAGAATAAAAACACTCGCAATCAAAATAATATTTATACCAATCGCCCGTAAATTTAGCAGATTAAACCAACCGGTTAACCTGACATTTAAAATAACATAATCGTATAAAAACAGAAAGAAAATGAAATTCATTACAAAGGGATTGAGGTTTATCCTGAATCGTTTTTGAATATAATTCAATATTAAATTAAATATCATACTCACAAACGTAAACATAAAAATATAGCCAACAAAAAAGCCAATATAAGTACGCGCTGAGAATATGGCATGTTGTAGTCCTAAATATAAATCGACCACGCCCAAAATAAATCCAATGAGCAGGCCAAATAACATGCTTTTTTTCATTCCAATTTTTGAGTCAGGATTTAATTCATCTTGTTTCATTATTCAATTCCCTCAAATTCATTCACAAAACAATGTTTTACCGTCCATATACCCGGGAGCTTTAATACCAAAAAGATCTAAAACAGAAGGCGCAATATCAATAATCCTCGGAGCGTTGCTGTTGAGTTTTCTGTTTGAAAATACAACACCAGGTACCAATTTCGGATCCAAACAATGATCCGCCCCCCAACTTTTTGTATTATCCACAAATACCGGTTCATTAATTTTCCCGGTCACTGAATTCCATGATGCTCGATAACCCTCTTTATAACCGACAATCAGATCTAATGCATTACTTACGTAAGGTCCTTTCAAAACTTTGGCTGTATCGAACACTTCACTGATTGCCACTTCATTTTTTTCTTCATCATAAAGGCTATTAAGTTTTTTGATCAACTCGGCTTTTAAATTTTCTGATTCCTGACCAGGCTCGATAATACCATGAGCTTCCCTTCCATTCAGATTTAGATAAATCCCAGCCAGGCCAAAAGCATAGGCCTTTGTGTTCGTCCAGTCAACATCTTCAAACCATTCACCGGACCCATTCGCTCCGTCTTTTAATTTCAGATAACCGTTTTCTTTCAACCAAGTGTTCAAATTGATTCCGCGTTTGAACTGCTTGAAACCATGATCAGACATAACAAAAAGCGCGGTATCGTCATCGATTTGATCCAAAACACGACCAATAAGTTTGTCCATTTTAATGTAAAGGTCTTCGATCACATTTTCGTATTTTCCGTTATACCCAACTATAGCCGGATGTTCAGGATCGAGGAATCGCAGAAACATGTGCTGAATTCTATCGGTTGTGTCAAAAACGCAAACCAGAAGTCCCTTATCTGTCTTTTTCAACGCGTTGAAAAACATCTCCTCGCGCTCATCATGAATATCATAACATTGTTTCAAGAAATCATCTTCGTCAATAATTTTTTCATTTAACGCCCAGGTATCTTCCGCTAATCCTAACGTAGCATATTTACCTTGATGTTTCGAAAGGTATGTGCCGTAATTTTTCGGATGCGATATCGGAAGCGCTGCTTTTTCAGGATCGATATTAATTGGCGTGACATAAAGCTTAAATTCAGGTTCCGTATCCAGTACCAAAAACCGGCAAATTCCGGTTACTTTGATGCCCAAACCCGCTTTGAATTTTAATTCGATCCAATCCGAATACCGACCCTTCTCCAATTCGATTTTTTGATCATTGATCGACATGATCATTTTATCATTCTTGAAATTGATGGTAAAGGGCAATTTCATTTTTTTCTGATCCACCCGAATCGGATTCGGCGGCCCTTCAAGTTTGGATTTCAGAATCCCATTCTCTCGTTCTAACTGCATTCTTTCACCGCCAGTATGCTTCCCATTATTGTTTGACGTCGTGTAATATGTAAAAGAACCTTGCGTTCCTCTGAGGTCAGGTACGCACATACCGGACAACAGTAAACCGTCAAATTTTTCCGGCGGAAATGTAATCGGGACTCTCAATACTGTGGAAAAAACGCCCCGTTTTCCCAAGATTTTCCAGAACGGTTCACTCTTGCGAAGTAATTTGATGACCGGTTTTCCGATGGGTAATTGATATTTTCCTATTTTAATTGTTTTGTTCGTGCCACCGATATGTGCCGACGATAAGACTGGAAAATACGTGTTCTTATCCCGGCTCAAAAAATCGAAGATATTATGTTTCCCCGGATTAACACCGGATAAAAAAGAAGACCAGGCAACAGGGGAAATGGAAGGGTACGTCGTCTGCAATTTTTTAAAGCTACCCTTGTCAGCGATTTTTTTAAAATTGGGCAACTTATCTTCATTGATGAATTTTTGAGCCAACTCAGGATCGAATCCATCCAAACCAACAATCACGGCTCGCTTAACCTTGCTGTTTTTGTAGGCATTTTTTCCGATGATTGATTTATATAAAGCACGGACAGGCCAGGTTAATACACTTATTATCGCCAGAAAGAATGCAATAAAAAGAGTGAAGAATGATGTAATGAGTGCAAAACCGGCACCGGGTCCGACATAGGCATAAGCGATTTTACATTCCGCAAACACAAATAATATAAGCGAAAACAAAATGATCAGTATATAATTCTTTTTGGCCATAAGTAATCCCTGAAGATGATTTCCCTATATTTTTTTAACTTTGGTATGAATAGCCGATAAGATGTACCTTTAGTGATCTCATAAACGGGTTTTCATTTGCAATATTTATACCACTTCAGATAATTAATAGTATTTACTATAAGTTATTAAATATTAATCATTATAATCCGCAGTTAAATAAACGAGTTATGTTCCATTGACAAACAATTGTTAGTTAATGAAACAAAAAGATTTTATTTTTTAATATGGACTTGTTGAAACAAGTGAGTAAATGCAGGTTTTAGTGGGAATAGCATTAGGTGCGATTATATTCCTGATAAAATATGAATCGCACCAAATATTTGAGTTGGCACCAACAATAATTTCTTTTAGTCGATGATTCCTTTTTCCTTCAAGTAATTAATCACAATATCAGCGCATTCTTCGACAGATTGCTTATGCGTCTCGATACGGATTTCCGGATTTTCTGGTTCTTCGTAAGGAGCAGAAATGCCTGTAAATTCAGGAATGATACCGGCTCGCGCTTTTTTAAATAATCCCTTGGGATCTCTTTTTTCGCACTCTTCCAACGGACAGTAAACATAAATTTCAATAAATTCTCCATCCCCGGCAAGTTCGCGTGCTTTTTGCCGGTCCGCCCGATAGGGTGAAATAAAAGAAGTTAAGTTTATTATTCCGGCATTTGAAAAAAGGTGAGCCACTTCGCCAATTCGACGAATATTCTCCTCACGATCTTCTGGTGAAAACCCCAAATCTTTATTAAGACCATGTCTAATGTTATCTCCATCCAGTACAAAAGTCGCGTTTCCCTTTTCATACAATTTTCGTTCGACCCCATTCGCCACTGTTGATTTCCCTGAACCGGAAAGACCGGTGAACCAGAGTGTCACACCTTTCTGTCCAAGTAATTTTTCTCGCGCTTGCTTTGGGATGTGTCCCTCATGCCACGTAATATTGGTGGCTTTTTGCTTTACCATAGTCCGATTCCTTTATCTTTATTGGTTTTTGTAGTAATCGATTAATATTTCAACAACCTCGGGTCTGCCAAATTCTTTAGGAGGCATTTCACCTTCAGATAACATGCGACGCAATTCTGTTCCGCTAATCATACATCGATCTTCTGCTGTGTGCGGGCAGGTTTTCATCGACGCCATGCCATCACATTTATAACACCAGAACGTCCAGTCGATATTGAGTGGTTTTATTTTTAGTTCACCATCTTCGAACCGATTGAAAATTTCCTGTGCATCGAATGGACCATAATAATTTCCAACACCGGCGTGATCTCTGCCAATGATCATGTGGCTGCAGCCAAAATTCTGCCGGAAAATAGCATGTAGCACAGCTTCTCTGGGACCACCATAGCGCATTTCCATTGGATACACTTTCATGACAACGCGATCTTTAGGATAATATTTGTCCAGCAGAACTTCGTAACATTTCATACGAACATCCGCCGGTATATCGCCAGCTTTTAGTTTCCCAACCAGCGGATGAATAAACAGTCCGTCGCTTACTTCAAGCGCGATTTTGGTGCAGTATTCATGGGAGCGATGGATCGGATTCCGCACCTGAAATCCGGCGACTGTTGACCAGCCATTTTCTTCAAACAGTCTTCGAGTCTCATCAGGTCGTGCATAATGTTCGGCAAAGAGTTCCGGATACGTTCCTTCACTAAAAGCCTTTACCGGTCCGCCTAAGAGGACTTCTCCCTGATCATAAACCTTTGCAACGCCGGGATGGTTTTCATCCTCTGTGCCAAAAACTTCTTTTGCTTCCCTCTTTTTATCATAGGTGAATTTTTCCTGGACTTCCATTGATCCCATCAATTCTCCGGTTTCCTCATCCACTAACGCAACCTGCTCTCCTTCTTTGATAGAATCCGCTTGTTCTTTGGATACCGAAAGTGTTATCGGAATGGGCCAGACCAACCCGCTATCAAGATGCATATCTTTGACAACGTTTTCGTAATCTTTTTTCGTCATAAATCCGGTCAACGGGCTGAATGCACCCATCGCCATCATAATGAGATCTGATGTTTCGCGGGATGTCATTTTGACTGATTTTAATGATCCAGCCTTCTTTTTTTCTGTAATCAAATCATTATCTTTTAATAATAGTGGAAATAAGTTTCCACCATGCGGCGGTACTAATTTACTCATATTGGTTGTTCTCCTTCAGATACTTTTGGTTATGATCAAATTCAAATTATTTTAAGTTAATTTCGAAACTTTCAACAATGTCGCCGTTATCGTTTTCCCGTAAATATGCGACATCACCATCACTAACGAATTTATGAAACGCTTTTGAACCCACCTTTTGATGAGATATCATAATATAATCTGTCCATTTTCCGTTTTCAAACTTTAAACATATTGCTTCAGTCTCCGGCAATTCATGCCCATGTAATTCAACTGCTACTTTCTCCAGTTTCATTTTTCTCATCTTTACGTCTTCAGGAAAAGGATACAAAACCGTATTAAAAGATGTTGATCCCTTTGATCTTTTTGAATATATCACAGCAGGAGCTGGTTCTTTTCTATTATAACCTTTGGAAACCCAACCCTGAATCGGATCGTCAGAGCCTTCTAATATCTTTAAATCCAGTTGATCAGGGTTTAATGGAAAAATTGCTAAATTTGCTTCTTGTCTATTTTGAGTAGAAATTACCTTCTTTCCATTTACCGACAATTCTGTTGGCACAAAATGGAAGAATTGTTCGTAACTATGTTCACCATCCGTAAGTAACAAATCCGATACAACCCAATATTCTGGTTTAATAAAAACAATCTTTCTGATATGTTTGACAGAGCGATCAATCTTTTCTTTGTAATTACCGTAACCGTTACTATATTCACCCTGGATATAATCATATTTAGTATTCGACTTCCAAATATTTTCATTTGAATAAGACGAATTATAAATCCATAAATTTTTATCATAAAATCGGGACTGACTCTTCCCGTCAACAACAATCGTATTGTGACCGGTGGAACGATGAAAATAATCGACATATTTATTAGACGCATCGCTTGTATATGTCCCGACATCACAGATCATTGTTTTCCCAAAAGCACTGCATTCAAAACCCAATTTATCATCATGTCCATGAGCTGACCCATATGGACCTCCATCAAAAATGAAGTAGTTGGCGTTAGCACTCCAGTCTGTCCGCATTACATAGTAACCAGCATCCGGGAGTTGGCAAGGGGTATAGGCGGGCTTTGTCCCTTGTTTTCCAAACGTTCCGGCATACAGAAAATCTCCTCTATTATATTTTTCTGCTGCCTCCGTTAATATTAAATTAAAATTTTCCGGCGGGAAACCGTCATTAATCTCCGGCAGTTCACCATCGGGTCTCATGACATTCATTAAGAATTCGTACATCTTAATTATTTTCTCTTTTCCATTTAAAGAACGCCCATTTTTTCTTTCCAAATCCAAAAAGCCTTCGAATTGCCGAATGACAAGCCATTGATAACCAGTTGATAATTCACAATAAGAACCATCATCATTTATCTCTGTTTCAATTGCATTTTCAACCCGCTCATAAGCGATGTCCTCCCATTCTTTGGCCAATTTGAATTCTGGAAAATATGTGGACACATACGCCAATCCTCTGCTTTCCATTAACAAATGATTCCTCGTCGGCGATTTAAAAAGTTTTAGAAATTGAGCGTGGTTATAAATTGAAGCAAGCATTAATTTCAAGGTTTCATCTTTAAAAGAATCAGAAGATTTAAAAATATAATAGAGCTTAATCCAACTGACATACATTCTTTCCCCGACATCCATCAACCGCCAGGTAAAACTTTTCTCATTCTTCCATTTCTGGGGAGGATTTTGAACAATCCAATTAAAAATTAAATCATTAAACTCTTTGGCATATTTTTCATCCCCTGTTTTGTGATAAGCCCACCCTAATCTATGAAATTGCCGATGAGAATTCAACTTCCAAATCCACTCATTATTAACATCCGGATTTTTAGTCCAGTCAATTTGTTCACCAAGATAATAGGTTTTACCCACATTTTTAAACTTATGATCCAAAATTTCTTTCGCTGCAAAAATTACTTGTGCAGAATCCAATTGATTTATTTCCTCAAAATCAACCAGAGAACTATCCGTTTTTTTGATTCTAAAGTAATCTAACAGCGCTGATTTTGCGTCTTTATTGTTTCCTTGTTTATTCAATTGTTTAATATGTTCTAAACCTGGATAATCCAGGTTGAAAAGATTGATAAATTTCTTATCGGGAACAGTTTTACTGGTATTTATGAAGCTATTATTCGTTGCAGTAATATAGACAAGAATATTAAAAATTAAAAATATCACAATCAACAGAACAAATAATTTTTGATTATAAAATCGCCTCACTTTTGGGGAATTGATTTCAAATTTAATCCTTTTCAAAATCACCAGCCCAACACTCAAACTTACGATAAATAACACAGCATTTCCAACGATGCTTTTTATTTCATAAAAACCAGGGAATACATTCTTATTGAAATAATAACCTCCAAGCGTAAAAATGAGCAAAGTAATTATGGACGGAAAAATCGCTTTCCTGGCTATTTTTACATATTCTATTAAAATTAAAAATATTATAAGAATTAAAGAAAAAATCAAAACATTTTTATTAATCGAAAATTTAAACAAATAGACAACAACTTTTTTCAGATTATCAGGTGTGTAATTGTTCTGTTGAATAAATATAAGACATCTTGATATCCCAACAAGGATCCCAAACAACAAACCATAATACAAACCCAATTTAAAAGAGTTACAAAATCGATTAATAAATTCATTCTTAAAATTCAGAAACATAATAAGAGCCCTAAAAAGTCAGTTAAAATCCAAATACCTTCAAAGCTGATATTTAACATTTATTTCAGCAAAAAATTTGAAATGAGTATGAATAGCAGGTAATAATTTTTACAAGAGGAACTTTTTTTCTCTTCAAAATTTATCTAAAAATTGAACAAATAAAATAACCTGTTAATCTAAATAACCTAAATCTCGTAACCGTGATTCCAATTCTTCTGTCATTGAATAATCTGTATCGCTGTCAATCTGGGTATCAGTATCTGATTCATAGGTATCTATGTATTTGAGGGGGTTTTCTTTCACAAATTTTTCGTCGATTGCTTCTATCAGGACATTTCCATCCATGTCTTTGCCCACTGGAAGTCCTTTTAAATAGAGAATTGTAGGGACAATGTCTAACACACTGGCATGAGTTAATTTCACACCCTTTTTTATGTTCTTTCCATATACAGTTAAGATGCCTTCGTTTTGGTGTTCACCTGTAATATCAGAACGATTAATAAATACATCTTCTGCAGTAACAACCTGGTCATTTATATTTAATTTTTTCTTTAAAAACGCATTGGCTTCAGATAGATACATTAAGAATAAATTTCGGAGCTCCAGAACAATTTCAGATCCCTGTAAAGTAACATCAAACAATCTCTCTTTATTTTCTAAAAGGGTAATGTTTTGTAATTTTTGAAAGACCTCATTTATGTGATCTTCTTTTATTTCAGGATTCGTTCTTATAATATAATGTATACCAACTGATAAGCCGTGTGCCTTTCCATTCAATCCCATTAGCTCTACAAATCTATTACCTTTTATTTTTAGAGAAGGAAAGATTTTTAGGGGAATTGTTTAAATATTGTGATGAAGGGTATCGATTATCTTGCTATTGTAACAGTTTTGAGTGCTATCCCTCATAGTTTAATGAGTAGCAACAAGCAAGCTGTAATCATATTAAGGTCGAACCACGCTTACCCCTGTTGGTGGGGCCGGCGGAGTTAAATCGGCATTATTGTTTCCGATAATGAATCTTAAATAAACTTCACTATCCACTTCATTATTAGAGGACCATATCCATGCCACTCCGGAATCATGAGAAATTCCATCGACGTTTCCATATTGTGCCCATGGATCTGCTGTTCCATGGAGACCATATGAAGTCGCGTTGGACCAAAGATTGTCATTAAAAGCTAAAGTCTCCCATCCCTCCTGGTAGCTCGTTGTGACCTTCCAGGTTTCATTCGAAACATATTTATCTTCGCCTACTGCTATTTCTGCGACAATTCCAGCAGTCATATCATTATTATTACATTTTATAGCTATAACATTTTTTTCAACTTGTCTTGATATGTAATAATAGGTTTCCGCATTTTCCCACGTACCATCTGATCCCATATACTCTCCATTAATGTACAACTCATAACCATTGTCCGCTGATAAGGATATTTCTATGGGATCGCCCACACCGATGTATTGAACTGTTGTATTCGCTTCAATATAATTCGGCGTAGATGCTTTATCTTTAATATTATTCATCGTTAATGTATATGTCACACCAACTTCATGTTTATCCGTATTTAAATTTACTGTTTTTTCGTCGCTCATTAAAGATGCTGATAAAATCGAAATTTCATTATTGATTGTATAATTATTGATATTTTCAGCGGACGACTGATCGAGTGATTCGCTAAAAATAATCTTGACTATTGAATTAGTAAGAGCATACACTGAATCCATTCCCGGAGCTACCTCATCAATCGAGGTCCAAAAATCTCCGTAAGCTGATGTCGTACTTATGTTGCCATAATCGTCAACAGAATAAATATCATAAGAATAGCTCGTGTTTTCATCAAGATTCGAATCGAGATAATTCGTATAAACGGTATATCCGATAAAATTATTATCTCTATGTATTTCATATGAAGAAGCGATGTCTCCGTCACTCGCTTGCTGAGGAGGAGACCAACTCAAAGTGATACTGTTTTCTGTCTTTGACTCACAACCTAAATTCACCGGAGCATTGGGGGGAGTGTTATCAACTTCACCGTTTTCGTCAAAAACAAACTTAAATGCATCAGCAACGACTATTCCATTCGCCTGATTGTTTAGTTTTACGTACCCTTCATTTCCGCTGTTAAAATAAAATGTGCCCAAATAGTTCCACCGGCCGTAATTTTCTCTTTGATTTATGATTCCTCTGGAATTTCCATTTGCGTGACGAATTTCATAAGGAACATCTGATCCTTCTGAAATATAACGCACATCTCCATGCCATTCATAAACTTTATAAAAGCCTCCGACACCGATAGTCGGTTTAAAAACGGCCGAGCTCGATCCATCACCAGCCGCAGAATAAGCAACAGCCCATGCGTCACGATAGCCCCGGTAGCTCAAAGCCCAGGCATTACTAATATCGTCATTAGTCTGTGTCCAACTACCGGTATATTCAGCCGGGTAAGAACCGGGAGATGTGCCTTCATCATCACTATCAACATAGATATCTGATATAACAGTCTGGGGAGATGTAACCAGAAATATAGCATCACCACGCCAATAATAACCATTATCTACCCCCACCAAATTAACAGACTGAAAAACCTCACCATTATTTACTGTAGGCACTTGCCCACCTTTAAACCGATAATAAGGACCATCATACTCATCATAAACCTGAATTTCATCATCAGACACTGTCCGATTGCTTTCATCAATATTAACAATCACAGCACCATCGCTAAAAAAACGGACATACACTCCCTGATCGTTTGTTCCTGTAGAATATAACTGATAAGAACCGCTGGTGGGCATTCCTAAATTCAAATCATACTCATCATAGTAGTGATCATAATGATGTTCATGTGTCCCGGGCCTGTCAGAAAAGCTGGCATATCCATCTCCCAACGAAGTAAGACCCACCCAAAACCTCATCCAACTAAAATCAGTTTTCGAATTTCCCTCCCCATCAATCAAAGTTACATGAGGCTCTACAGCATGTTGAGAATAAGTTGTATAAGCCCTTTTAAAATTATAATATGAGTCCATATATTTATGATGTTCTGCTATGATTCCGTTAATCTTTTTCACAATATTATTTTGAGAATCATACAATTTCATTGCTCCGGGATTAAATACAATAACTTTATCCTCTCCCAAAGTTGCCCTCACATCAGTCACAGCAGTTAAAATCCCAGCCTGCCATTGATTTTCTATCCAACTTGAGCCATGTTCGCTATAATCATTCGAACCATTCTTATCCAAATCTATGTCATTCGTATCGTGAGGCTTTATCCAGGTACCATCAGAAGAAAACCCATCAAAATAATTGTAATCAGCATAATCCTCATAATATTCCGCCAGATACTCATTATATTTTTTATCACCATAACTCGAACTTGTGTAACAATAATCAGTAATATCAATTAAATTTTTCATTCCTCCATATATTGTCACATAATCGCCGTTAGAATCTTGTGTTTTCCACTCATCAGGTAAATTATAATTATTAATTCCAGCCCCGGCATTCCAGTCCTTTGTAGGCAAAACAATAGCATCCGGATTAATTGCTTTTATAGCACTTGCAAACCCCGAACTATTACTTGACGTAATAATCAAATCGAATTTTGCATGCCATTCCGCCGGTGTACTTCCTGAAGCAAAATGAAAAACTCCAATTCTGGGGTAGGAGTGATTGCTTTGTGTATAGGCACTATTAGATAATATAATAGCTAAACATCCTCCTATTATTAGCTTATTAATACCATGTACTAACTTCATTAAGATACCTCTCTGTCACTATGTTGCCAGGTTGCATTCTTTTCAATGATTAACTCATTATATACTGATTGGAATTCTTCTATTTGCTTTTGCAAAGAGTAGTGACTTTCAACACTTTTCCGACCTTCCTTTCCCAATTTCATCATATATTCTCTGTCTTTGGCTAATTTCACTATTTTTTCTGACAACGCAGTTTCATTTCTAGTTGGAACCAGAATTCCATTGAAACCATCCTTTATGACCTCTGGTATTCCACCAACCGAAGTCGCAACAACCGGAACTGAGCACGCCATCGCTTCTAAAAGTGCATTTGGAAGTCCTTCCGATATTGAAGGCAAAACGAATAGATCACTTGTTTGTAGAATTTCCTCGATGTTATCACAAAAACCGAGAAATTGGACATTGTTATTCAACCCAAATTCACGAACCATCTCCTCCAGGTCTTTCCGATAATTACCATCACCTACAAACAGACATTTCAAATTTGGAAAATGTTCAACAACTTTTTTCAATGCTTCGATTAGATATTTATGTCCTTTTACCTCATTCAACCTTGCCACGACAGCTATACTCGGGAACCTTGCATTACAGGGGAAGTCAACAGCAGCATTTCGTTTTGCATTGTTATACTTTGTCAGATTGACTCCATAATGAATTGTTATGATCTTCCCTGGGTTGATATTTCTTAATTTTACAATAGATTGACGAACATCTTCTGAAACAGCTACAATTCTATCAACAAATTTCATGCCAAATCGATAGGCTATTTGGCGATGTACGGGCTCATAAGATTCATTTTCATGGGATATTGTTTCCCATGAGATTACACCAAGAACTCCCGCCAATTTTGCAGACAAGGTTCCGACAACATCGGCATAAAATAAAATATTTTGGACAATATCAAATTTTTCCCTCTTACAAAATTGAATCAGTTTGGGAATTATAGATATATCAAATCGATGTTTTCTTCCCAATACCTTTACCTTCGCTCCTAAATTCTCAAAATCTTTTCTCAACTCTCCTTCGTTGTTCAAACTACAGATTGAAATATGGTAATTTTTCCTGTCTAAATGTTTTAATAATTCCAGTAGTTTTGTTTCTGCCCCTCCTAATCTAAAGCCATCAACAATGTATAATATTTTTATTCTTCTATTACTTTGCATCCTTTAGTCAACTCCAACTATTGAAATCATGTTCTCTACACTAAATTACTCTGCCAACAAAAAATCTATTTAAACTAACACCATTTTGGGACTAAATAGATCTATTGCTGGATTCAGCTAAAATTTTGGCAACCTTTTGGGCAGTATGACGCCAGGTATAATTTCGCAGTATTTTTATGCGAGCTTGTTCTCCAATTTTGTCTCTAACATCCCTATCTTCAATCAGATTAAATACTTTCCTTCGCATTTCATCAAAATTATCAGGTTCAAACAACATACCATTTTTTCCATCTTCTACAATTTCAGAAATCTGACCAATATTGCTTGCCACGATAGCCTTCCCAGCTGCCATGTACTCAAAGAGTTTTAAAGGTGAAAAATAGAAAAAATCCATTTTTGGATACAATGCCATTACAATATCCATTAAATTTAAGTATTTAGGTATATCTTCGTGCGGGACATAATCTGTGAAGTACACCTTATCACTCAAATTCGCCCTTTCGACTCTTTTCATTAATTTATCTTTTAATGGACCGGGACCAACCAACAGAAATGAAACATTTTTATAACTTTCTAACGTTGACTCAATAAATCTGAATAAATTATCAATGCCATGCCAGTAATGGAATGAGCCAATAAAACCAAGCACAATATTTTGTTTAGACTTAAAATTACTCAGAATATTATTATCCATTTTGCTAGCTAAAAATTTATCAACATCTGAACCGTTAATTACAAAATGAATTTTATTCGATTTAATTTTCCATTTTTCATAGTATTTCTTTAACTGATTTGATACTACGATGACATCATCAGCCAATCTTAAGTTTATCCATTCAATAAATTCGGGAATTATTGGGAGTTGTAAGATATGTTTACAATACTTTCGATATTCATAAGATAAGGGAGCATTTACCTCCAGTACCAATGGTATCTTTTTCATCTTACAAAAGACCAGCATAGTAAAATTCAATCGATGATACCGCATCAAAATTACATCTGGTGGTTCATTGTGGACAATTTTCCATACCTTGATAAAATACCTGAAATTAGAAAGAAGAGAGTTGATTTGGTTAAAATAGCGATCAAGTTTTAGTTTTCCTTTTAAAACACTTCTCCATTTCTTTCTTGTCGATGATTCAACGCTATTGAAGCGATTCATGTTATAAACAGTAACAGTATTACCCAAATCATTCAAAGCGTTTGCTAATTCCTTTACATGAATCCCCGCGCCAACTGAACTGTCCTCAATGTCATATAAACAATTAAAGTACGCTATCTTCATCTCTAATCTTTTTATTATTGTAAATACTGAATCCGTTTTGATTAACTAATCTTTTCCATTGAAAATACCACCTCAATAACATCGCCTTTTTTCATCGCGACATTTCTGTCTCGAAAAAGATGAACATCAGCGTTGCCCGTCGCTGACCGAACTCTTTCACTTTTTTCAAATGAATTTATCGGCAAACCATCTTTTTCCAAATAAATACCAAGTTTATTTTTTTTTAATTTATCCTGAATAATCATTCTTTCTGTAACAGTATTTAGAAATTTATCAATATTGAGCGGAAAATTAAAATACCTTATTTCTCTAAATTTTATATTTGATTGTATTTTAATTTGGTCATTGAATTCTATTTTTTTGGGTTCGAATGTAACGCGTCTTTTTATCACAAAACTTCCATAATCAAAATAAAAAAAAATCACGTTGTTACCCAAAACTTTTAAATCAAACTCTTTTTTTGCAGGTGTCAGCCATTCTCCGTTTTCCAATTGAAAAATGGGTGCTAAATAATTTTTTTCGACATTTTCCATTGGATTCAATTTGCCAAATTTCTCCTTTGAAGGCCCACCCGGGCACGAAAATATATGTCCAACATCTTTGAACCAAATATGTAATGGTGTTAAACCAGCTTCACTTAAATAGGATTTCATACCGCCGCTAAAGGCGATAAAATATTCTTCATTTGAGACTATTATAGTGCGGCTCGGTTTATTATAACAGAAATTTGACTTAATCTTTTGTTCAGTTTTTCTCTCATCTTTATTATTTAGCAATGCGCTCAATCCCAACCAGGCACCTAAAAATGCATTATAAACCGTTGTGTGATGGTAATCGTACCAGCCAAACTTCTCCTCATCTTTATGACTATTGAGAACGAGGGGAAAATGGTCTGTGGTTTTAAATTGATAAAGATATTTCCATATTTTGTTTCTTTGGATAGCATGTTTACTTCTCTGCTCTGGGTCAAGTTGTTGTCCTGCTTCCAAAACGTACAATGCTAATCCATAACCAAATATCTGTTCCTGGCCTCGCCCAAAGTAGTTAAAACATCCTTCCGGATCCACAAATTTCAGAAAATAGTCAATGCCCGAGATTATTTTCCTCTTCAATTTTTTTGTGGGCTTCAGTAAATATATCCTGTGCAGCAAGGCGACTGTAAAAACATGATACTGAATTGGGCGGCTCATGTTCGGGAAATCATCATAGCATCCATCCTTTTTCCTCGCCTTGTATACTCTGCTCAATCGACAATAAAATCTTAATTTATCAACAATGGAATGAAACACGAAATATCTCATTAGTGCGGAATAGGAACGCATTGCAATCCAGTTCGTATGTCTGTTTCTATTATTCTCTATATATTTTTTTAATCCGTTCAGCCAAAGTACGCGTTCATGCTCTAAAAGGTCATCTTTCAACAGGTTAAAGGTCTCCAAAAAGGCATAATTCTGAAAATCCCAGTGATATCCGTAATCACCGAAATAGTATTCATCTGCTGAAGTTCTCAGATGAAATTCAATGGCAAGTTTTACATTTTCTAATATTTCTTTCTCTTTCCGATAATGTTTATAGATGATAGCACCCAAAAAAGCAAAATGCGTTGTCGCATAATGATCTCCCGGCACAAATTTATCGACCGGGTCCCAAATTCCTCCCGAGTCATATACTTCTATAATTGCATCCTCACCTTTTTTCTCTATCAGCTTTAAGCCAATACCATTTGTGCGAAAATAAGTATCGTTCGGAAAAGACTGTTTAACTGCTATGTTTCCTTGAACCGGATGGATTAATTGAAAGTGCAAATATCCATTTTTTACTTTCGCGCTTATCTGTTTCTGCCTGATTTGTAAATTAGCTAACCATTGATAAATTTGAAATACGACTTCGACATAATTCATATTATTCTAATTCTTTCTATCCGTTACCTTTTCAATTACGTATTGATACTACGTTACCGGAGACAAAATTCTATGCTAATCTTTGAAGACATTTATGACTAAATGTCGATATTTGGTAAAGACTCTTGTTGGCACCCATTCAAACATTCGACTAATTATGGGCTGTTCAAAAAGATTTGTCATGATTAAAATTGCAAAAGCACCGATATAATATTTCAGTTTGGGCTTCTGTTCCCTTCGTGAAAAATAATCAGGAACTTGCTTCCCCATAAATTTCTTGATATTAGCAAATGCCTGATTACCTCTTTTCTTAAAAATCATATTTGATCCCTGCCCACTGAATATCACATCTTCACTAATCTTTTCTGCTTCGATAATTTTTCTCTCTAATAATTTTTGAACAACCTTCTCTCCCTTTTTGGTGCGAGTCATGATAAAAGACCATCCGGCAGCATCATCTTTCAGGTCTGCACGCCACTCATCTCCCATAGATAAATCACAAAACTCACAAAGATGATCAGCACACATTGCACATCGATGCCGTTCAAACACATAATGAGAAAACAAAAAATGTCGAATAGGATATAAAAACCTATCAGTGCCGTCTTTAAGAAAGGCTCGAAAACCGCAGGGCCAATCTCCATCACGATATTTTATTTCCGCTACATCATCAAAATTTTTAACACCAGAGCGACGAAGCAAGAACTTTGTGGACGACAGCGTTGGATTAAATCCGCAGAACAAGCCTATTCGCAAAGCGATTCGATCTTTGATTTCTGGTATAATCTTCTCGGCTTTTAACAAACCATGAAAATGACAAGGCAGGCCAACCATTGCGTATCTTTCATTGGAATTCTTTAATATCTGCTTGAGCCCTATATTCATCGGAACCGGCAAATATTTTGATTGTTGAGCAGATATGAGTTCCTCTTTATTTCGGGCTATGAAGATTTCCGGTTCCAACGGTCGTTCTTGGCTCATTTTCACAACCAATGCGCCGTCAATTTCTTTCTGTTCCATAAAATCATTTAATAACGCTGTGACTACACCTCCAGAGGCTCCGTTGTAGCGAACCTTCTCGTCGTTGGCATAGGATGTATAAACACTTATGAAATTACCATACAATTCGTTCTCCGGCAACTTCCCAAAAAATTCTTGGTTGAGTAGATTAAAATCAAGTTCTTCGCCAGGACAGACCTTAACACATTTCCGACATTTTGTACACTTTTCGTCATCCACGATTGGCAGCAATCCTTTTTTGGGATGTTGATATAAACGAATCGCATCTTCGGGGCAAACTGCAATGCAAGTTCCACACTGTGTACATGTTCCGTGCTCAACTATCGGACTTATATTTACCATGATTTTTTACCTTTTCCAGCTTACATTTTTGATTCAACATACGATTTTAGTTGATCAAAATATTCATAATCGTTTTCTAATGTTAATCTAATCCATAACTCTAAAATTATTAGTCCCCAGACCTTGCGGTAAGTGATCGCCTCGTTTTTGAAAAAATGTTGCTTAAGTTGTTCGACTTGTGAATATTTAAAAAATCCCCGATTATTAATATTTTCTTCTGATAATACAAAATTTACTAACGGTTTCAACTGATTTCTCAACCAAATATTGAACGGGAAAGCGAATCCTCGCTTCTTACGGTTAACAACTTCTTCAGGAAGCAATCCTTTCATCGACTCAATTAAAATATATTTTTTTAAATTATCCTTCATTTTCAAGTTACCCGGAATAGTTGTCGCGAACTCTACTAATTTATAATCAATTAATGGAATCCGGGTTTCCAGCGAGAAAGCCATACTCATCACATCCACATCCCGCATAAGAATATCCCCCAGATGCATTTTAAGTTCCAGATAACTGATTATATCACATTCTTCAACATCTGATCTCAAACTGTCACAGTATTTTTGATAGTAATTATGAGTATCTGCTCCATTTAATTGATTCTTAAAATAATCAGAGTAAATCCGGTGCTTATCCTGTTCATACATTTCCATTCTAATCACGCCAAACTTATTCACGAACGAACCATAAGTATGAAGAAATCTGTCGATTTTTTGAGACACTTCCATTCTTTTCAAATTTGAGGGTATCAAATTATAACCATTAATCAATAATTTTCTCAAAGGAATTGGTATTTGTTCCCACTTTTGATCACGACGATTGAATAGTTGCATTAAGTCAAAGGTCCGGTATCCTGCAAAGAGTTCATCCCCCCCTTGACCACAAAGTACCACAGTTACGTCATTAGCTGCCAGCTGAGATACAAAATAACTATTAATGGCGTCGGTTGAAGGTTGGTCCAGATACCAAATAAATCCTTTTAATCCTTGCAGAATATCAGTTGCTGTAACAGTTTTTTGAGTGTGATCCGTATTATATTTTTTTGAAACGAGATTAGCGTAATATGTATCATCCCAATCTTCACCACCCACATCATAACCTATGGAAAATGTTTTGACCGGACCTCGTTGCATATCTTTCATCAGCCCAACGATGATACTGGAATCGATTCCTCCGCTCAGAAATGCACCCAGAGGAACATCACTCATTAGCCTTATTTCCACAGATTCCTGAATCAAATCATACAGCTTCTTTTTATATTCATCTTCGCTGCAGCCATCTTTCGATTCCGCGTTAACCGGAATATCCCAATATTTTTCGACAGTGACCTTGCCATCTTTCGCAACCAGAAAATATCCGCCAGGCAAAGTATAAACATCCTGATATATAGTTTCAGGGACAGGAATTGCCTGAAGGGATAAATAATGATGAATGCCTTGATAATTCAATTCAGGTTTGAGCAAATCCGATGACAATATCGATTTCAACTCGGAGGCAAAAATTAAACTGTCTTCTTTTTTCGTATAGTAAAACGGCTTGATTCTCAACCGATCAACGGCAGCAAATAACATCTTCCGTTTTTCATCCCAAATAGCAAAGCTGAACATGCCCCTTAAATGATCAACGCATCTGGTGCCAAATTCCTCATAAAGATGAATAATGGTTTCCGTATCGCAGTTGCTTTCAATCTGATGACCCTTTGAAATAAGGAATTTATTCAATTCTTGATAATTATAAATTTCACCATTATACACAATCCAAACACTTCGATCCTCATTCGTCATTGGCTGATGTCCTTTTTCGGAGAGATCAATGATGCTAAGTCGGCGATGCCCCAAACCGATATTTTGACTGACAAAATGCCCCTCGTCATCAGGCCCGCGATGCTTCATCATATCCGTCATCTTACGAATTTTTTCAGGATTAACCGGCTGTTTACCAAAATTCAATATACCTGCAATACCACACATAATAAAATATATTCCTATTAATTTATGATCTCGTTCCTGTCGTTTTTATAATTTGCCTTAACAATGACAACTCATCTGGGTCAAAATATTTTAGCAGAAATACCATTACTATGTTCACGACCAAGGAAGTAGGTATTAACAACAGAACATTCCATTTTATAAAATATAAAATATAACCACACATTACTGCATTGATAGCAAACACTTTTGGCGCCAATTTTATTAATGGCGGTGTGAATAATTGTTTAGATACATAGAAAAAATGAAAAGCAAAAATTAGAATTTCAGTAATTAAATACGCATAAGCGGCGCCCATATAACTAAATTTTGGTATCAGAATCAAATTTAGGATAATATTTAACACTGCCCCTAACGTAACAACTTTTGCCGTAAAACGCTGGCGATTGGACGATCGAGTCGTATGCGTCATTGTTGTGGTCATAAACACAAACGCGCTTGACCAAACCATAATTTTCAATATATTAGCGCTGTTAATATATTCATTACCATACATTAACAGAACGATTTTGTCACTTAACAGGCTAAAAATGAATGCCATTGTAATGCCAACAATAAACATACTTTTAAAGGCCTTTTCGAATAGCCGCTCAAAGTTCTCGATTGACGATTCATAAAATTTGGATAAAACAGGAAAGATTGCTTTCATCGTTGCTTGTGGAATAAATAGCATGATCACTATTAAACGATAGGACGCATTATACCAACCAACAGCCTGATCCCCGACTAAAAAGGACAATAAAACGGTTGACATGTATATATAGATCATTGAAAAAAAATGCAGTAAGCCAAACGGAAATCCTTCCACCAGGAAATACTTTATCAATTTCCAATCAAAACGCATTTTTATGTAAGTAAACTTTCGAACAAGAATTAATACACACAACATCAAAGAGAAGAGGCTGGCGAAACAGTACATGGCTGCCAAGCCAGCATAAGTACCATTCGAGAGCAAAAGCGCAATTCCAAAAATAGCAGTTAATAACGCCAACAAGATGGTTACCATGGCGTCATAGAGCATTTTCTGGAAGGCCTGAAAGATTGCTTTAAAATATTCAATAAATGAAAACAAAATTTGAAAAGCGCCCATCAAATATACTGTTTTTCTGACTTCGTCAGGTTTATTTGTTAAATTTACGACCAGAACAATCATTGCAAACGTTAATAATGCCAATACAACTTTTATGGTTATTGTATTACCCAGATAGCTTTCAACTTTATCCGGTTTACGTGCCAATTCACGAACCATAAGTTGGTGGACACCAAAATCAGAAAGGATTAAAAATAGGCTTGTAAAAGCTAATGCGAAGGAAAAAATGCCGTAATTCGCGTCTCCTAATAATCTCGCGGAAAATATGACCAAAACAAAATGAAAAAACCTTGAGATAACAAGGGATGATAGTAGAATGATTGAATTTGAGACAATCTTTTTGCCACTGCTTGTCATTAATTTGTGACCTTCTCTTTCAAATTGTTGTATTCTTTTATTATGATGCCATAATGCGGTTCTGGAGCAAATTCTGTTTCAGCTTTATAGCGGGCATTCTTTCCAAATGATTTGATCAAATCAGCATTGTCGATCAAGCTCGTCATTTTTTCTGAGAGTTGATCAACGTTTCCTTGTTCAAAAATGAATCCATTTTTTTCATCATCGATCAGCTCTGGAATCCCCCCTAAATTTGAACCAATTACCGGCTTTCCTAAAGAGAATGACTCATAGATAACCAAAGGGGAATTATCATACCACTCTGACGGAACAACGATGAACTTTGCTTTCGAAATGATAGATTTCAAATTCTCACCATTTCTGATACCTAAGAATTCAACGTTATCAAGATTCTTTTTCAAACAAAATGCTTCCAATTCAGCTCGTTGCTGTCCATCTCCCACAACAAGCAATTTCGTATTAGTGATACCCACCATTGCTTTCAGCAAAGTTAAGATTCCCTTTTCTTTAGCGAGTCGGCCATAATAGAGGATATAATTTTCAAAATCAAAATGTGGCTTATAATTATCTATGTTGATAGTATAGAAAAAATGGTGTATTTTGTTTTTCTCAATACCAGCCTGTTCAAGTTTTGAACCCATAAATTTACTCGGTACATGGAAAACGTCAATATTTTTTTCATATATTTTCATCTTTTTGTGAATGTAAGTTTCAAGTCCAATCAACATTCCGGCGAATGCAGAATCTTTGTGACACTTCTCAAATATAGGATGATAGTAATGGCCGAATAAACATTTCTCACAAATTTTCTTTCTTTTCATGTTATATAGGCGATAGTTCGGACAGGCTAATTTATATTGATGGACAGTCTGGATCACAGGTATGTTGTGCTTCTTTAATACATGCAAAATTGATGGTGAAATTTGATGATCAATCATATGCAAATGAGCAATATCCGGTTTAACAGAGCGAATCAACCGTTCCAGCATATTCTTTGCATGAATTGAATAAATCATTCGACTAGTGATCTTAAGGCTGTTTTTAATTTTCGCCAAATTCGAATTCAAATTATATTCAATGTTTTCCACAAAAAATTTCTCATACGAAGTTGTAAAATTGTCCGCGTGCTTCATTGAAAAAGGAATAACCTCATGTCCATTCTTTTCTAACAAAAGAGAAAGCTCAAAACAATACCGCTCTGCTCCGCCTTTAATAAAATAATATTTATCGACCATTAATATTTTCATTATTCAGCCTTTACTACAGATTACAAATCATTCTTTTATTCTGCTTCGTAAATTATATCATCAATATAAGCATCCTGTTGAGAAAGCGTAATTTCAAATTTTTGAATTTTTTGCTGATCAGGTGAATTCTTCAACCGAACTTGTTGATCAAAAGCATGTACAACAATTTCATCAGGAGAAAATTTTATTGTAATTCGATAAAGGTTTCCCTGCCTGAATGAATATCTAAAATTTGAAAAATTTACCATTTGACCGGATGCAACTTTTTCCACTTTTCCCGGGCCGTATCCGTCAGTGTTGGAAACTGAAATGTAATTTTGTTCATCAGCTAACAACTTAATTTCAATCGCTCCACCTTCAGGATATTTTTGAAACGGTAAAAATGTAACTTTGAACAGCCCGCTACTTGACATGGGAAGTAAATGCGAAAATGATCCGCTCACGTCATCGCCTGTTTGGACAATCAATCTTTCTTCACTTTTATCAAAGGTAAAAGCTGTTGTTTTCGCATTGGGTGGATTATGACTCCACAAATATCGCGGGATGCTTTTCGTTTCGAAGAAGTCCACATAATTTAAAATATACCGGTATGACCATTGAGGGGTTAATACTCTATTGGGCTTTTTGGCTAAATCCCTTACATTTGATAAATCCAAAACATATTTTTGTCCTCGTTCATGCGGTGACGTAGCCAGAAGCAATAGTTTTCTCTCTTTATCCCAGAAAATTGAATTGACATGAACATTGTTATTAATTGAAAAAGCAGACGGAGTCGCGATTAAAGATGTGTCAATTAATTCATTAAAGTACAGATAAAGTGTCGTTGCATTTTTCATATAAAATGATTCAACATGTGGGGGTTGATCATCTACTTTCGTCGTATAAGTAGCTGTCAAAGCACGTTCACTTAAATTTCCCTGATCATCCACTGAGAATATTTCATAATGATAAGCTGTATTGTCGAGTAAATTTTCATCATTAAGTTCAGGATGAAAGGACATGCCTAATCGTTCGCCATTTCTGAATATTAAATATGAGCTTGCACGGTCACCATCAGGCGCGATGTTCGGTGGCTGCCAATCTAACCAAATAGAACGGGTAGTATTTTTTACCGTCCTACTATTTTTAGGCATTAACGGTGGGACATTGTCAGTTACCCTGGTTAATTTTAGTAAAGCGCTGCTGTTCGCTTCTAATGCGACGGTTCTTTCAAAAGTATATTGATCAATTCCAACTTGTTCCGCAGGTTCGGCTAAGGTTAAATCATCATTTTGAGATAATATTTCAAACTGTCCTTTGGTTGGCTTTAAAGGTCTTCCCATCCGTTTCCACAATCCGTAGCCGTTACTATGATTGTCATCAATTTTAAATAGGTTTAAAAAATACTTTTGGTGAGGTAAATTTTTTACTTTCAAATCTACCAGCACACTGTCCTTAACCTCGTCACTATTTAAATATTGTTTGTCAATATGATATAGGACAATTTCGACACTTTCATTCTCGGTTTTTGTAGCAAACCCGCGCACATAATCTCCAAATTGAGCTCCTTCCAAAGCGACTCTCTTTTCTCCTAAATAACTCAGCATTTCATACGCATTAAAAACCGGTCCTTTGAGAATATATTCTGTATTATCATTTAAAACTGTTGCCAGAGCGCTACTTCCGGCTTTAAAATCTTCCCCTATATCACTCCAATAAACTACCCCTTTTGGTCGGTATGCCCTTCCCTTTTCAATTCCCAGCTCGAACATCCCGTCCACTAACTTGCAAAGCCATGCGGATATATAAGGCGAATTTTTCCAGGGATTTTTCCAGCGAGTTCCCGAAGGACCGGTCTCATCGATAAAAAACGGTACAGACGAAAACTTTTCTTTGTTGATAAACAAGGCATTCTCAACATATATTTTGGTGTACTTGAGAATTTTATCCTCGATGTCACCATATTTGTGGAAAGAATAAAAATTTATCTTTGAGCCTCTCTGCCCTGTGACATAATTCTCTCCACTCTGTGTATGTTTCAAAAAACCATTTAAAACATAAGGCCAACCTGCAATTGCCGGCCCGCCTATTTTAATTTCAGGAAATACTGATGCAGCTCCGGCAACGGTAAAATCGTAGAGCTTATTATATTCTGCCACATCGGTTTTGCTGGAATCCTTTGGATTGGGCACCCAAAAATGGTACCAGAGATCTGGTTCGTTCCACACTTCAAAATACCATTTCGAAATTTCCTGTTCTCCATATCGATCCTTTAAATGTCGGACAGTTTCCGAAACCAAAGTCCGCCATTTAGCATAATCCCTTGGCGGAGCCACATTTGCTTTTCTCCAGTTACCTATTCTGTCCGGATCTGAAGTTAAGTCTATCGGCATAAAGCCGAACTCCACCATCGGATCCATGTTTACCTCTAATATCGTATCAAAGACCTCATTAATTCTCGACCAATCGTAAACAGGGTTTCCGTTTTTCTCTTCACGATAGACATTTCCTCCACATTCTTCACCGCTCGGTGCATCCAAATCTGAAAAAATGTTATGAGAACGATAATAGGTGAAGGCTTTTCTGGTCCAATTAATCTGTTTGATCAAATCGAAAAATGCCCGGTATTTTGGATCAGTTACGCCGCTATAGAAACAGTCATGACCAAAACCTCCCCAAAATTTCTCATAGTTTTCGATCACATTAGCTGCATCAACAACGATATCAACGTTTTTGGCTTTTATTCTCTTTTTTTCCTTACTGAAAACAGCGATGATGTTTTCATTTATTAAATTTTTTCCTGCTCTGACTGCTTTATATGCGAATGGCTGCTTTTTCAACATAAATTTTATATAAACTCTATGTTGCATACCGATTATTATGAATAATGCTGGTATGAAAACCATTAACATGATGACTATCTTTTTTCTCATTTTACTCTTGCTCATAAGATTTTTAAGTTGAATCCTGCAACTGCCGCTATATCAAGTATGTCCATTATTTTATCTCCATGGAGTACTTCAACAGGGTAGTTTTTCACTGCCCGGAGAATTCTAAACATTTCCTTTTCTACTGCTTTCAATAGGTTTAGTAATGATAGCACGCTTTTTTTCTGCGAGTCTTTTCTTTTTTAGCAACTCATTTTTTGCAATTCTCTTTGACACCACCATTAACGCGGCGAGAATCCAGAACACTGTTTTCTGGCGGTAATGTTGATATTGCGGTCCGAACTGCACTGCAATGAGAAAGGCTGTATATCCTCCAATCACGCCCAAAGCCAATTTTTGCAGATACGGATCTTTTAAACGTAAATTTTTAAATGCCTCTTTGTAAATAATTACAACAAACCACACAAACAGTAAAAGTCCGGGCACCCCCATTTCTGCGGCTATCCGCAGCGTTTCATTATGAACTGGATGCCAAAATTCGAAACTTGAAAACGAATGGTACTGATAATTGAATAGCCCAACTCCTAATATTGGATGCGACATAATAATGGGTAATGCAATATCAATCATAAAGGTTCGCCATTCACCCTTTTCACCAGTTTCAAAACGGTACATGATGACATCCCAAAACAAAACAACAATAATGACAATAAAAACCAAAATAGCCAATATGCCGCGCAATATTTTCGGATTCAGCTTTTTTTGTTTGTTAAGTATATACAAAATAACAAATAATGCCCCAATTATTCCAAACCAAGAAGATCGCGATAGTGAGAGAAACAGCCCCATTGTCGATATAAAAGTGATACCGCCATAAAACATTTTCTCCTTTTTTGACTCTGCAGTAAAGTAAAAACTCAATGCGATGGGCAATATCAGAATTATGTAGGCACCATACTGATTTGGAAAACCCAATGTCCCTCGAACTCGTGATATTTCAGTGGCATAGCTCATCGAAGCTTTCTCTTCACCTAAAAATTTAAGCCCTAAGCCTCGTCCCGATACTTTCTGCAAAATTCCCAATAACCCCTGAATACCGATACCAATCAGCAGCATATTTACGATTATTTGTAATTGTTTCTTGAATTTTATATTGTTAATAATGAAAAAATAGAATACAAACGCTTTAAATAATAAAAATACACCATGAGCCGTGCTCATTCTCGAAACAGCCAACACAATAGCAAGACCTGCCCAAATGACCATTAAGAATGCTGGTATCGTCGATCTGTGAATTTGTAGTTTTGTAGTTTGCAGTCCATGAGTTTCAAAAATCCACCATCCTACAAGTAAAAATAAAATCATATCGAATGCAAAAACTAATGTAGCTTTTACTAATATTGAATACAAAGTACCAGCTGTAAACGGTAATAAAAATATAACCAGATGAAGTAAAAACCGCCGTTTATCCCGGATTTGCTGGAAAACGATAAATCCTAAGATGAGCACCATCAAAGCAGCAACCCACTTCATGTCCATGTTATACATATAAAAGGCTAATAACAGAAACAATCCAACAAATGCAGTTAACAAACCTATTCCGACCTCGCTTATTTGTTTTTTTGCCATAATCTGCAGTGCTTCTTGTTAAATGCTCATTTTTATAAACAACGCCTCATAATCCCGCGCCACCTTATCCCAAGAGTATCGGGCGATTACTCTGTCTCGCGCTTTAAAGCGATAGTCTTCAACAATTTCCGGACGATCCACCAGATATTGCATCTTCTTGATCAAGTCCTGTTCATTATGGTTTCCTACAAAATACAAGCCTGCATCTCCTAAAACTTCATGATGCTCTGCCACATCATTTGCTAACACACAATTCCCAAATCCCATGCCCTCCAGTAGCGCCGGATGAGTGCCACCCACTTCTGTAGCTTGAACATAAAAATACGCGTTCGATTGAAATTCTTTGTAACCCTCTCCGAACACATATCCTGTAAAAATGATGCGATCATCTTTGGTTGATTTCAGTTTCTCAATATACTCTTTATTATAGGGTGCATCTCCAACAACAACCAATTTTTTATCTGTTTTAACTTTCTCAAAAGCTTCGACTACCAAATGGGCGTTATTCTCTGGTTCTAATCGACTCACGTAGAGGACATATTCTCTTGGGTTTAAATTATATTTTTCGAGCACCTGTTTCGTTTGCACTCGATTAACTGGTGCCCCATAAGGAATGTAGGTGGAATTTTGCTTAAATTTGTCCAAATAATACTTTTGAATATCAACAGCATCCGTAACAACCTCATTAGGGAAAATGGTTGCCAAATATTCCGACATTTTATAAAACCATTGGCCCAATTTATTCCATTTCTTTCTTTTCCACTCGAGCCCGTCCACATTGATGGCAACTTTTTGCCCGGTGAGGCGTGGAATCCAGGTAAATGAACTGTTGGCGCTATTGCAAATCAGTATCGCGTCGAATTTGTTAAAAAGGCTATGCACTGTTGAGAAAAATGTATGAAATACTGTGTCAAAATATTTGTGACTGATCGTGGGTAAAATTATCAGTCGAACACCTTTGTAGTGCGTACCCTCGTATTGAATATTATTTGACCGGCAATATACTGTCACGTCATGGCCGTATTCAACCAATCTCGGAGCCATTTCTTCAGCAAAAGTTTCGAAGCCTCCGTAATTCGCTGGGATTCCTCGTATTCCCATGATCGCAATTTTCATATTCTTCTGACACCCTTTTTTGATAATGAGATTACTCTGTCTGTTCTTCTGTCTGATCTATTTTATAAACAACTGTTTTTAAGCCGGGCTTTTGATCATTTTTATAAACTAATTCTAAACTTTCGGGGATATTTTCTTCATACAACAAATTTGACAAATGAGGATACGATGCTAAATACCGCTCATTCAGGACAAGAAAATCTACTTCTCTGTATTTTGCATATTCAAGAATCCTGTTAATATCATTTTTGGGAATAGTAACAGACTCAGCAATTTTGAAATTCCCGGCATAAAAATCCACCGTATGCCCTCGACTCATAATGATCGGTGTGTTATCAAAATGCTCTTTTATCCATTCCCCCGCGATTTTTTGTTCAACAGGATCATGGTAAAATTCTGCCGACCATCGATCACGGTTGATTATTTTTCCCAATTGAGGAAAAAAAAGTGTAACTAACAAGATTGCAACAACAATTGCTGTCGCCCAAAATAATAATTTTTTCTCTCCGTAGTTTCCATTCACATTCTGTGCAATAGTTTTCTTAAACCAGGACCCCAAATAAATTATTCCCTGACTTGCCCAAATGATCGCAATCGGAAAAACAGAAATAAAATAACGATCATTGATGTGAAACAACGGTATCACAATGAACCAGAAAAATACGATATAGCTTAATAAGTACAAATCTCTGTAAAGCCGTTTTTTATCCCACACGCTTGAAAATAATCCAAGTACAATCAAAATCAAAATAGGCGATGTCAATGCATGATTCATGCCAAAAGCAACTACTTTATAAAAATTTTCAGCGTACTTTCTGGTGACAATGTTATAATTCAACGGAACCGAAGGTTGAGATTCTTTTACTTCCTCATTTAAGAACGTGCCGATGTGATATATTTGGTCGATCAGAACATGTTTGTTGTCTTTGGACAGGGAACGAAACACATCAAACGTTTTTCCCGTTAACCCAGTTGAAACAGCTTCAAATTGTTGATTGGCTTTTCCCTTTGCGCTGATTGTCCATTTTCCTGTTGCTTTGTGCAAAAAATTTAAATAGGAAAAAGCAACGATCAAGCATATAACAGCCACCGAAAGTCCGATAATTACTAACTTCATACTAAAATGTTTTTTGACCAAATTAACTATCATTAAAAATACCAATATCCCTGAAAACACAATAAAGAATCCAATACCCTCAGGTTTTGTCAAATATGCCAGCCCAAAAAGAATGCCGATAAGAATAACATCCTTTACGGAAAACTCATTCAAAACTCGCCAGCCAATAAAAACGGACGTTACACCTAACAAGGTGTATAAAGCCTCTGTTTGAGCCCGTGTGGATAAAAAAGCAAATGTTGGTAGAAAAGCAATTAGGACAGCAGATAATATCGCTACATACCGGGATATATATTTTCTGGTAAACAGATAAACTGGCATAATTATCAAACTACCACAAACAATCGATACAAGTCGCCCAGCCAATTCAAAATTCGGAACCAACTTCGAGAATAGTGCCACGACCAGCGGATAAAATGGTGACCAGTATGTATGAAATACATTTGACAATCCTTCTAAATTACCGCTTGCTGCTAATTTCAGATAATTTACCTCATCAAAAACTACGGCAAAACGATAGCGCATCAAAAAAAGTCGAAATACAATTGCTAATATGATAATTAGACTTACAAAAATAATGTCTGTCGTTCTATTTCTCTTGTAATTCATTATTTCTCCAGAAAAGGTAACCTGGCTTTCCGTTTTTAATGTGTTTATATTTATCACCAACAATCGAATCTGCCAACGACGCTTTGATTTCGTTGAGTTGCCGTTTATTGAAAATTAGCATGAATAAACAAAATAGTATCGCGCCAAACAATACCAAACCAATCAATCCGATCAAATTTATGTCTGATTTAAAGATGAATTCCATTACCAGATAAATTCCAGCCGCCATTAATACAGCGCTCAAAAATGTCGGGAATAACCGTTTTATCACACGCCAGAGGCTCAGATCAATAAATGAATACGTTATTTTGATGATAATTGGTGTCGTTAACAAATAGTAAAAGACAATACCTAATACCATTGTGTTCAAACCATATCTGACTGTCATTAAGAGCATGGCGATAAAAATCGACTTTGTAACTAAATTCCATTTAAATTCGATATCAGAGCGTCCTTTTGCTAGCAGAACGAATCCAATTGTAACCCCAATAGTATTAAGTATTGATACCATCGCTAAAGCTTGTAGGGGAAAAACTGTTCCGCTCCATTTTTCGCCTAATAATACTCCAACAAATGGTTTAGCTATAACTGATACGCCGATCAATATCGGAAAACTAATCATAGCTATCATATCAAGCACTTTGAGATATGCATTTTGAAAACGGATGTTGTCATCCTGAATCCTTGCTAAAGCAGGAAACATTACTCTACCAACGATGAATGATAATCGCCCTACTGTTTGGGATGTTACATTGTTTGCCAAAGAGTATAATCCTAATGGAGCAGGACCTAAAAATTTTCCTGTTATAAAGGATGTGATATTGTTTCCAGTGTACATCACAAAATTTGTAAAGAAAACATTAAGACCAAACCTTATAAGTCTTTTAAATCTTTCTAAATAAAAAGAAATCTGTATTTTCCATTCACTTTTTAATATAAAAATCAGATTCATCACCAAATGCCATGCAATGATGCCCCAAATTAAGCTCCAAACACCGAACCCTGTGGCTGCCAGAGTAATAGAAATGAGCCCGTAACAGATGCTTCCTAAAATCTCAGCCCTTGCTATTTCCTTGAAATTAAGTTCTCTGTTTAAAAGGGACTTCTGAACAACTCCCAATGCTCCAAAAACAAATGTTAACGCTGCCAATTTTAGAATTGGTTCCAGCGCCGGCATTTGAAAAAAATCAGCGATGTAAGACGTGCTGATAATCAGGAAGAATGATAATACTAATCCGGTCATTAAGCTTGCAACAAAAAGCGTTGACAAATCCTTTTTATCGATGGTCTCTTTTTGAATTATTGCAGCGACGATACCGGTTTCATTCAACAATGCGATGAAACGAATGAAAATAAAAACAATGCCGATAATTCCAAAGTCGGAAGGCGTTAACAACCTTGCCAGCACGATCATTATCACGAACTGGATAATTTGATTTGATAATTTACCGGCGCCGTTCCAAATAATTCCTGAAATTGTTTTATTTTTTAGGTTCACTATGTTTTGAAAATCTTCCTATTCTTTCCCAAAATTAACACAAATCACTTAATGAGTTGCTCGTCATGATGTTATATTCTCTTTGATGTAACTCAGATATACATCATAAGTATCAATTTTGTGATCATATTCATAAGGTCCAATATGAGGATTTTCATCAATCCATTCAATTAGTCTGTTAATTAATTTATGACCAATCTCTTTTCTGAAATCAACCCCTTTTTTGATAATCCTTGGATCTAAATGTATAAATAAATCTTCCCAAATTTGATAAGAATGATATGGGGAAAGCAATGGACAGTCGACATAATTTTTGAAAACCTGGTGATATATTCCCTGAAACAAACCTTCCCTGGTATATTGTACTTCGAAAAATTTATCCGGCTTCTCATATGGATAATCTTGATGATAAGCGATGATAGTACCTGCTGCAGTACCCGACCAAAAAAGACACTTGTTTTTAAAGCGCTCTGCGATTTTCTTTAAAGTTGGCAAAAAGCGAATATGTCTCGGATCAGAATACAAATCACTGTAAATAATTTTACGTTCAGTCTCCTCGGCAGTCTCTTCGTTTTGACCATCGTGATAGATGAGATCAGTAATTTCAATATCATTCATTTCAATCCATTTCTTTACCAGATGATAATCGGGTTCAGAGCTAAAAACGATCCAATTTTCCTTATTCATTTTCGGAACAAGCACGATTAACTGACTGTCCTTTCCACCAACAAGTACGATATTTTTATAATCGGGGAATTTCTTTTCGATACGATTAATATAATCCGTTAAATGAAAAACCACCTTTTCGATAATTGTATCCGGGTCACGTAATGAAAAGTCCGGTACCATCATAATGGATTCGCCAGATGGCGTTACTTTATGGAACGCTTTTAACCTTTTTATTCTGCTATCGATTGTATCCCATCGCTCATACCACAATTTTTCAACCAGATAAATATGCATTTTTCTTGCCAACACTTCCCGAATATTTTTCCTTAGCTTATGGGGAATCGCCGCGGCTAATCGCATTAGCATTTTATTGTTGGCATTTTCATCTTCAAAGTAATTTATCGGCTGAAAAAGCGGATTTAACATAAAACGGTTCACATGTTTGATCAAGGATACGACTGAAGTCGAGACAAGCAAATGATCCGCATGATGCATATAATAGCACGGATAAACCGCTGCGCTGTTTTCCTCCAGACAATAGGTCGCTACAACAGCCATCGCCGGGTAATCGACATGCAGACTTTCGCTGGTTATTTTATCTAATATCATTTTCGAACTCCACGATAAGTAACTTTTAGAAATAAATCATCTACTCCTGGTGCTTACTTTTTTAAATAGTTGCACCGGATTTGTCTCATCCCCAAAGACCCGCGATATTGAATATTGATGAATGACAAGCCCATCTATTGGCCGATCTAAAAATTGATAACATCGGCGCGTATAGCCGTCATAAATAATATAATCCGGCGGATTATTTTTGATTTCATTTTCCAATTTCTCTACAAATGTGGTTTCCACTTCTGATAAATAGGACGTCGGATGGGCAATCATTAAGTACGGGGCAACTTTGGGGTGAATAGACCAAATCATACCTCCGGATAAAATCGTCTCACCTTCTTTTGCATTGCTGGTAAAATGGTTATGCACCGCTTTTACCGTTTTTGGCGACCAAGCACCGTCATATTTTAAGTTCAGATACTGAGCGGATTCGCCAAAACTGCCAGCAAGCGCTCCGACCAAAAGTGTAGCCACTAAGTAGTCGCGTAAAAATCCTTGAGTTGAAATCAATTTCTTTGATATCAGTAGAAAAATTATTACTGAGATAATGATGATGACGAGTATCAATCCATAGCGTCCGGGTAAAATTCTGGTCACAGAGTCTAACTGCAGGGCAAGTGCGAGAACAACCAAAAATGCGGAAACAATGAAAATTTTTAATTTATTTTTATAAACGAATTCTTTTTCTTTTATGCTAATTTTAGTAATCAGCCAAATCAGAGCCGCTATTAAAAAAACCACACTAAAATCTGTTTTTTGATTCATTAAAGTTAGAAAGCCGTAAAACAAATAAGCCAAAGTTATAATCAACAATATCGAAATCAATCTCCCCTTATCGGATTTATACAAATAATGTTTCCATAGCCAGGCCATTCCAATAATTAGCGGAGGGTACACCTCCACAGCATAAGCCGGAAAAAATCCCCGCGCCCAAAAATAATAGAGATACAATACTGATGAAAAAAACGCCCACACAGGTATCAATAATCTTAATTTTTGGTTTTTATTGTCGCCGGACTTTTTTGACAAGATATCTTTCACAAGCAATACCAAGAAAAAGGTAAATCCCAGAATCAGATATAAATTCATGCGAAAGACGGCTCTCACTTCTTTCATCGATACTGATAAATTTTGGCCTGCAAGACGTATTTTATTCAATTCTTCGGAAGCCACTGTGATCTGCGGCAGATAAATAAATTTTGCCAGAGATTGGAAGAAAAGTTGGGCAGGATTAAGTGGTGAATTCAAAAACTCATTCCATGACATAAAATTTAAATAAAATATCATTATCACGGAAACAATGACAAGAAAACCAGAAGAGAGCGTCAATATTTCAACAATTGTTCTCGATAATTTACGTCCATTAATAATCACCAACATGATCACAAGTGCTGCAAAACCAGCCAGACTGCTTTCCCGAACATAGAAGGCTAATCCGATGAACAATCCGCTCAAAAACAGATAAAGCAACTTCCGTTGATCCTGGGACACGAGAAACATAAAAATTCCCAGACTCATCCAGAACAGCATAACATTGGGCATTTTTACGATGGTACAATACATAATCGTAAACGGGAAAAAGATGTACAGAATTTGCGCTATCTTCCCCGTATCGGAATCAAACAATCGTTTTGCTATCAAATAAAACAGTATGCTATTTCCGGCACAGCATAGCAAAATCAGGAGACGTCCGCTGACAAATGACATACCGAATATTTTCAAAAAAAGAGCCAATTGCACGACATAAAAAGGCTGCCTCGATTGAAAATCAACCACCGGAATGTTGCCTTCGAGTAGCAATTTTCCATCGGCTAAGTGTGCACCTTCGTCCGGATTAATCCACCGCTGACTAATCAGCAATAAGCCAATCAAAATCAACAGAATCGTAAAACTTACCACCTGTGCAAGTTCATTTTTATTTAAAATATTTTTCACTGACATCTAATTTTTAAAACCAGTGTAAAATCAAATCCGTTAAATTACCAATAATGTTGGCTGTATTTCTTATAATAATTAAAAGTCATTTCAATGCCTTCACTCAAATCTACCTTTGGTTGCCAATTGAGATAACGGCTAATTTTTTCAATGTTGGTAATATAATCCCCGGTTTCCACATTAATATATTCATCGGGCCATTCCATATATTTTACTTCTCCCTTACCAACGACTGCAACTACTTCCTCTGCCATTTCACGGAACTTTGTTCCGGTTCCGCTGCCCACATTAAATACTTCTCCCGCTGTGTTCTCATTTACCGCTGCCAGGATAAAAGCCTCTGCCAGATCGTCCACATAAAAATAATCCCGAATCTGATTGCCGTCACCAAAGACCGTAATCGTTTTGTTTTCCATCGCCTGACGTAAAAACCAGTTAATGATGGAATATTTGCTGTGCTTCATCTGACAGCGCGGGCCGTAAGGATTTGCTATTCTGAAAATAACTACCGGAATTTTGAACAAACGGTGATAATACAAATAAAGATTTTCAGCCGCAGCTTTATTCAGAGCATACGGTGTAAGCGGTTGCATCGGTTGTGCCTCTTCAACTGGAATCCGGTCAATTTGTCCGAACTGAAGGCGGGAACCGGAAAATAGGACTTTCGCTTCGGGATTATATTTTTTCACCGCTTCAATTACATTTAAATGTCCGATATAATTGATGTCTGCATCCAGAAACGGGTCTTTCAGGCTGTCGTTATGGCTGACCTGTGCGGCCAGATTAAAAATGTAGTCTTTATTTCTGACTAAAATCTTAATCGCCTCTTTATCCCGAATATCAACAATATTGACAAAAACTTTATCCTTGATCGGTTCAATATTAAAAAAATTCCCTCCGAACGGCTCAATAAGCGCATCAGCAATTGTCACCTCTGCACCACACTCAACCAATAGGCTGGCGATTGTACTTCCGATCATTCCCAAACCGCCAGTAATCAGTGCCTTCTTTCCATCTAAATTAAGCATATTTTCCCTTTGCCATAAATTAATTACGGCTCAATACAGCTTTATAAATATCAGTTAAATTATGAGTCTGGATTCTGATATTAAAATTTTCATGAATCGCTTCACTCGCCTTTTCACCTAATTGGCGACGCAATTGCTCATCCTTTTCCAACTTGCTGATATATTCAACTAGTTTATCAGTTTCCTTTTCCTGGATTAAAAGTCCGTTTTTTTCATGATCAATCACATCTGGTATTCCGGCATGATAGCTAGATACAGCAGGTAAACCGGTCGCCATCGCCTCTAACAATGTCGTTGGGATGCCCTCTGTAGCACCTGTTTTGTCGGTTACACTGGGGTGAACATAAACATGACTTTGGTATAACAAGTCTAAATAATCATCTGAAATGGGAACAAAACCTAAAAATTTGACATTGTTTTCCAACTTGCGTTCACGAACAAATTGTATCAGTTCATTTTCTAACGGACCGCTACCAATCAAATTTAAAATAATCTTTTTTTTGCCTAACTGATTAATTAATTTGTCCATGGCAAGCAATGTGTAAATATGTCCCTTTTTGGGGATCATACTTGCAATCTGAATTAAGTAAAAATTTTCATCCTTATTCCGTTGATAACTTCTTTCACGCGAATCGAAATATTCATAATTAATTCCAAAATGATGAACTTTGATTCTCTCTCCTGGGAATCCCAAAAACTCTAATTTTTCCCGCATATTATCAGACATGGCGATAAACATCTCACCTTTTTCAATCAATCTTCGATACGCACGTTTGGCTAAACCACTGTAAGAATCAGGGAATTCCGAGACATCATATCCGTAAAATGACGTGATAAGTGGTATGTCTAACTTTACAGCAGCCGGTAAAATATAATTAGCATCAGGACCAAAATGGGCATGTATGACATCAGGTTTAATCTCTGTCAATTTTTCTTCAATTTTCTTTAAGTCAAATTTATATTTTTGACCTAAAATTCCCATAAGTGCAAAAATATTTTTTTGTACCCCCCAACTAACCATAAAAGGAATTTCAAATACGCTTCCAATTTTTGAATAATCAAAATTGGAATTCAATATGTTCTGCCGGCAAAGAACGTATGCTTCAAGTTCTTGCTGATTTAAAATTTGATTATAAACGAATGTCTCTGTATTATTTAAAAAATACTTTTTGAAATGAACAACTTTCAACATCGTATTCCCGTTTGCCTCATCGTCGTAATAGACTGAATTTTAACATTCTGATGAAATTATCATTACCCAATCACTTGTTCAATCTTTTATTAAGCTATCAAAAACTCCGGCTAATTGCTCTGTTAATTGCTTTCTCTCAAATCTGTTAACTTCAGCATGAGATATTCTCGTATTCGTTTGGTTCTCTTCATATTTCAGCATCACGTTTTCTAAAAATTCAACCGCGGTATCAACATCATCATAATCTATCATAATACTATTTTTGAACTGTGATAAGACACGTGCTGCTTCACCAGTTGTTGGACCGAATGCGATGATTGGCTTTCCGGTGCGAATATATTCAAAAGTTTTTCCGGGAATATTTTTCGGCGTCTTATAGGTCAGCAACAATAAAGCATTCATTTGCTGATAATATTTAAATATTTCCCTGTGTGACACATAAGGTATCAATTTAACATATTGGTCAATCTTTGCTTTTTGACAGGCGACGAAGTTTGATTTTTCCACTTTCCCGATCAGATTGATTTCAAAATTTTCCCTGGTGATAACCTCTTTTTTATGAAGTATCGAAATCGCCTTGTAAAATGCCATCGGTATTCTTTCCTCACCGATTGTGCCGATATGGGCAATTTTAAATTTCCCGTTTTCAATTACATCAGTATCTTTTGAAAAATCTATATAATCATTCTCATCAAAACCATTGGGGATGTAATGAAATTTATTTTTGTTAGTCACCTTTGTTTTATAATCCATGTTTATATCCAGCATACTAACTGCGACAACAGCGTCCGCTGAATTCAACACGTTTTTTTCCATTTTTACATCTATTTTTTTAGCAAATTTGGTTCTTTCCGATGTCTGTAAATAATGAATGTTCGTCCATGGATCACGAAAATCAGCTACCCATTTAATACCACTCCAAGCTGCCAGGTTTCGGGCGATTAGATGAACCGTTGGAGGGGGAGCCGTGGAAAATATCAGATCGATTTTTTTCTTCTTTATTAATTTTTTCCCTTTTTGGACAGCAAAAGGGATCCACCCAATTCTTGAATCCGGTATGAATAAATTCAGTCTGATCCAAAAAGACAGCTTCTTTTTCCAGTTGGCTGTTTTTTCAGCCATTGCATCGAGAGGCACTTCCCCTTTTATTTTTCCATCAGTTAATAATTTATAAACTGCGTGAGGCTCAAGGGCACATGTTCTTATTACCTCAACAGACTTCGGTATCTCGTCCAGGAATGATTCATCAGTCGCATTATACTCACCCTGTTTTACTGTGAGCACAATTGGCTGATAACCGAATTCAGGCAAATATTTTGCAAATTTGACAACGCGTTGTACCGCAGAACTCCCCGAAGGAGGCCAATAATATGTAATAATTAAAACTTTTTTCATTTTTTTATTTAAGGGGGAAGGTTTTTTGAATGGTAAGTCATTCTTGTGTTTGATGTAAATGACGTGCAAGATTGAATTTTTTTCCCAGAAAGTTCTTTGCATTTTCAACAAATAACGCTGAATATTGTAGTCCAATACTCACAACCAACAACATCAGAATCAGTGGTAACTTTGGATCTTTGGCGTGTTCTTTTATTATATTTTTGGTTGACCAAAGCCGTAATTTCTTATATGTTTTCAGATTACCCACCCTTTGTTTAAAAGGCTTTAGACCTTTCCCCCTGCTGTAGTGCCACTTAATAAATGAACTTAATTTTTCTCTGGGAGCGTGTTCGACTTCAATTTCCGGACAATATTTTATTTTAATCCCTCCAGTTGTTAATTTGTGTGTAAACCATGCATCCTCGAAACAATATGAAAAATCTTCATCAAAGCCGCCATATTTTTCAATCACTGATCGTTTGATAATGAAATTACCGGTGCTGATCTTTTTCACGTAACCTTCATTTGATACTTGCCACATTTTTTTAAACCCAAGCGATCCCCCACAGGGGAATCCTTGAGCTGCGATCGCCTTACCGGCGATTGTACAGGCGTTGACGTAATAACTTCCCGTGATAATATCTTCTTCAGGATTTCGGGATAAACATTTCTCAATGTTCTCAAGCCAATCATTCTCGGGACGGCAATCAGAATCCAAAAAGGCAAAATAATCCCCCTTTGCTAATTTCATACCTAAATTTCTGGCGACTGCCGGTCCAGAATTTTTGGGTGTTGAACATACTTTAAAAAAAGACCGCGCTATTTTTTGTGTGGCATCAATCGAACAATCATCAATCAGCATGTATTCAAGCGGTTTTACTTGTTGTTTTTTTAGTGCTCCGATTAATTTTTCAAGGTCATGAGCAGCATTGTATGCAGGTACAATCACTGATACTTTTTCAATCATTATCTAAATAATCCTAATTTAAGTGCTTACGTATTTCAGAAAACGTCTCCACCGCATGATTTGTGCTGGACAGCCCCACCACCACAGAATCAACTTTTGGCAATGAAAACAAATATTCATAAGCCTCTTTTGGCTTTAGATAGCCGGCAGCCAATGTGCTCATCGCCAATAACTGTAATTCATGGTTTTTCAGCGACAGTTCGAAAGCTTCACGCGACGGATTCACCTGATATCCCAATTTATTAATCGACGCCATGATCAACGGATTCTCGATGTGCGTTTTCTTAAACAACTCCATCAATCGTGGTAAATTTTTTGTGCAAAATGCAGGAGTCGCGTTGTATTTCTTTTCCACATGATCGGCAAATAGTTCCAGCACATCCGGCATATCCCAGCCTAAAGCCAGATCGGTCAACGCGTCATGCAGAAATATCGCTTTTAAATTCAACCGACTAAACTGAGCGACCTCAAAATCAATCAACAATGTAATCATCGTACGGATGTCCTTTGTCAGCAAACCTAAACCTCCGCGCATAAACATTCCCAGTTTGTCCTGAAAACTGCTATCTTTGAGCGAATCCCGAACAATGTTGACTATGCCCTTTTCATTTGCTTGCTTAATATATTTTGCAATGTAGGGTACTAAAAGATAAATACCCAGGTCATCTTTCAATTTGTCTGATTTCTGAATTTCATCGGAAACCAGAATTGCCCGTTCGTGCGTGGACATCATCATCGCTTTGACGTCCTGATCAAAGCAATAATTTATAATATCCATAATTTTCTGCACCTGGCTGAACTGTGCTTCTTTCTGGTTTCCGACCTTCGCATCCAGATGATTCACACCGAAAAACTGATTGTGACCTAACATTATTTTATCGAGCATTTTTCCTATCTCCTGTTCATGATTTTAAGCTGATGGGTTCACCGTGGTTTTCCGCTGAACGGTAAACCGAGTCCACAATCTTCTGGACTTCATATGCGTTTCTCAAATCACTCTCCAATTTTGTGCCGTTTTTGATGGCATCGATAAAACTAATTCCCTGGCGTGAAAAATGAGGCCCGCCAACATCCATCTCAACCCCTTTAAACAAATCCGGATTGTATAAATTGGTCCAACCCGCCTCATATCCACCAGCACCTTGATCCAGGAACAGTTTAACATAATCATCAGATACAAATAGATTTCCATTTTCCGTATGCAATTCAATATTGACTTGCATCAAACGGTGATGTCTGATGCTCCACGATGAGTCCATCCAACCTGTCAGGCCGCTGCTGAATTCATAATGAACATGAGCAAAATCTTCCACTTCCTCCGAAAACCATGATTTTGCATGACCGGATACCCAGTCGACAGGTCCGAAAAACCAATGTAATAAATCAACCAAATGGGTTGCTTGACCGGCTAAAACGCCACCGCCGGATTGTTCCTTGCTATAGCGCCAGCCTTTTCCGGTTTTAAAAAGCTGCGCGACATAAATATTGGAATGAAACGTAATTGGCGTCCCCAGTACACCGGAATTGATAATTTCTTTCGCTTTCATAAATGTATCCACATGACGCATCATATAGCCGACCATGGTCGTCAGATTTTTTTCTTCTACTTTATTAAGCAATTCATCAGCGTCTGCGCTTCTTGGCGCCAGTGGCTTTTCCAAGAAAAGCGGAATTCCTCTTTTCGCGCATTCCCATGACATGGGCACATGCAAAAAGACCGGCGTCGCGATGACAACCGCGTCTGGTTGTTGTTCGTCCAGCATTTTCACATAATCATCGTATACTGCCAATTCGCTCTTTAGACTTTTCACAGAGCTGAGCAAAAATTTTGTGGTATCCGAAACAGCACATAACTCCACCCCATCCAGCGCATTAATAATCCCGGCATGCAGCATTCCCATTTTGCCAATCCCGATTACTGCCAGTTTCATATGTTCTTTCCTTCCGTAATTTATCTTCTAACTATTTCTTATCACTTTTTTTACTTTTTGCAACGCCATTTCCTGACCGATGGTGGACCAACTCAACCTTTTTTACACGATATAATGTATCTTCGATAAGACGACGATTGCCGCTGATTAAATCCGCTACCAATCCGATCATCATTGTTTGAAATCCAATCATGAACAAAACAGCCGCCAGGATCAATGACTGAATATGGCCGCCGCCCTGACCGATTATATAAAAATACAAAAATCGCATGGAAATCAATAGCCCGGCGCTGAATATTACTCCCCCGATTCTGAAAAAAGTCTTCAGCGGTTCATACATGATATAGATGCGGAAAATTGTCAATATCGAGCGCTTCAAATAAGCCGGAATCCCTTTGAACAATCTTGAGTCCCGGAGCTTTTCGTTCGTTCGGATTGGGACATGAGCGACTGCCAGATTCTTTTTCCCCGCTTGAATAATTGTCTCCAGTGTATAACTGAATTTCGTGATCACATTCATCCGCAGGGCAGCCTCTCGATTTATCGCACGAAAGCCACTGGTTGCATCCGGAACCCTAGTGTCGGAAACGTGTTTCACCACCCAACTCCCTAACACCTGTAATCGCTTTTTAGTCTTCGAAAAATGCTCGATCCCATTCACCTGACGGTCACCGATAACGTAGTCTGCCTCTCCCGCCAAAATCGGCGCAATCAATTTTTTAATGTCTTCGCCATTATACTGGTTATCCCCGTCGGTGTTGACAACAATATCTGCTCCCAATTTCAAACAAGCGTCCATACCTGCTGTAAAAGCTTCAGCCAATCCTTTATTATTGGTAAACTTCACAATGTGGTCGACGCCAAATTCTCTGGCGATTTTTACCGTATCATCGGTGCTTCCATCGTCAATGATGAGCAATTCGATTTCGTCAACACCGTCAATTTTTTTGGGAATGTTTTTTAACGTAATTGGCAGTGTCTTTTCTTCGTTCAAACACGGTATTTGAATTATTAACTTCATTTGAATTTACTTTTTTTTGTTCTCTGAAATTTCCTCAATATTATACTCTTTTATATCCCTGGCATGCGTGAAAATGATCATCTCGCCCAATAAGCCGATAGAGATTAATTGAATACCAATCACCAGCAATAACGCTCCCAGCAACAACATCGGTCGGCCGGCGATTGGACCCAGCGCCAGAATTCTGTAAATAAACAAATAAATCTCGATAGCTGCACCAGTTAGCGTAAAAACAGCTCCGACGAATCCTAAAAAGTGAATCGGCTTTTTGGAATAATTGGTCAAAAACATGACCGTGATAATGTCCAAAATACGCTGCAAATATTCTTTAAAATATTTTGACTTTCTGAATTTTCCGGGTAGTTGTTCAATTTTTTCTTCGGCGATTCGATAGCCCTGACGCTTTGCCAGTATCGCCATGAAATTGTTTAGGTCTCCGTAGATATTGATATTGTCCAACACAGAGCGTTTGGTCACAAAAACACCGCTGTTGATATCGTGAAGCCGGATTTTTGACAACTTCCGTGTGATGTAATTAAATGTCTTGGAGATGATTTGATTTAATTTGGAATCTTTTCTGGGATACCGCCAGCCGACCACCAGATCATTACCGTCCTCGAGTTTGTCCAGCAATTTGAGCAAATCGTTTGGATTAATTCTGACCCTGGCGGTAAAATAGACGATTCTGTCTCCCGAAGAATATTTTAGCCCGGCATTAAATGTACTCGCTTCTCCGAACGTCGAGCGCATTTTGATTATTTTTGCGCTGCCATCATCCGAAATCAGCTCTTTTGTTTTTTGGTAAGTCTCATCTTCACTGCCGTCTTCGACAAAAACAATCTCATAACGGCGATTATATCGGGTAAGTACCTTTTTCAGCGAATGATATAATTCCTCAATATAATTCTCCATGTTGAAAAGCGATACGATAACCGACAATTTACGTTCTGCCGATAATGCTTCTTGCGAGGAATCTTCTGTTGAGATTGATTTAATTGCTGCAGTTTGTGTTGTCATTTGATTTCCAATCAGCTTATTACCCATTGATTTTTTCAAAATGTTCCATCATGCATATTGATTTTTTCTTTCCGGTATAAACAATCAAAGCCGCCAACAACCCGATAAATAAAAATTGAAACGTAGTGACGACCAATAAAAATATCATCGTAATCAGGATATTTACGCTTGAAGTGACATAATCGTTGGCAATCAACGTTTGTCCCGCCCAAATGGTTGTTATGAGTGCCAGGAACAAAAAGCCCATTGATAGTAATCCAAAAAATTGAAGCGGATTTTTCAGATATTTTAAAAACAAATTCAATGACGCCAAATCCATCAGCACTCTGAACGTCCGGGTGATATTATATTTTGATTGTCCAAATTTTCTCGGATGGTGGTTAACCACAATTTCCGTGATTTTTGCACCTTCGATTCTTGCCAACGCTGGGATAAAGCGGTGTAACTCTCCGTATAATGAAATTCTCTTGATCACTTCCCTGCGGAACGCTTTCAATGAGCAGCCGGTATCGTGAAGTTTCACTTTGGTCACAGAACAAATCAATCGGTTGGCAATCTTCGATGGGACTTTCCGAATAATCAGCTTGTCTTTACGGTTTTTGCGCCAGCCACTAACCACATCGTAGCCCTCGTTCAGCTTTTCCAATAACTTTGGAATGTCCTTGGGATCGTTCTGCAGATCGCCGTCCATGGCGACCACATAATTTCCTTTGGCAGCTTCAAAACCTGCTGCCATGGCAGCCGATTGTCCGAAGTTGGTTCGGAACTTGATAATTTTCAGATGGTCGTCATTCTGCTGAAGCGATTTCAAAATATGATACGTTTGGTCAGTACTGCCGTCGTCCACCATGATAATCTCGTATTCATTATTCATGGTCTGCATGGATTCCGTAATCGAATCGAACAGCAGTTTCACATTTTCTTCTTCATTGTAAATCGGAATGACGATTGATACATCCATGGATGAATGGCTCATGGTTTTAAATTTCAACTTTTCTTGTATTTAAATTTTCTTTTAAAATAATGTACTGCACTCAGAATAAATCCAAAAATCAACAGTTCCGAGATTGCAGTCCAGAAGTTATACCACGAAAAGATTGCAGCGAAAAAGGCGCCTGACGTATCCGCCTTATGAACATCCCGAAAAATGGTGACCGGACTAATGTAATATTCTTGAGAAAAAGGCCACAACAACTGTTCCCCAAAAGGAACCGAAGTATCCAGCGTAAAAAAATCAACCAACACGTGGGAAAAATAAGTTAAAGAAATGAGTGCAAATATCTTTGAAAATTTTTCCCAGCCTTTTATTTTATAAAAAAGAGCCGCTGCCAGACCAACGATTATACTCAATGAAATGCTGTGCGTAAATTGGTGGTGAAACGCATTGGGTCTGCCAACGACAAAGCCAAACAAATAATCAATATCGGCTAAGTTAGCAACGAAAATGAAAAAGAACAGTACTTTCCAATTTATTTTACTTTTGCTCGAAGCATGATAAATTGTGTAACCTAATAATGAATGACCAATCGGAGTTGCCATAATCAGTTGTCAATATTTTTTTGCATCCACAACTCGAGAACCACCAATGCCCATATTCGGTGCGAGTTATTTTTCGTCTTTTTATCGTGGTCGCTCAACAATTTTTGAACAAACGAATAATTGAACAAACCTCTTTTTTTAACAGTTTCTTCAGACAAAACCGTATTGATAAAGCGCTTAATTTCCGGCACATCCCGCAGCCAATTCTTAAAGGGAACACTGTGACCCAATTTGTCCTTGCGAAAAACAATTTCATCCGGCAGAACACCTGCCATTGTTTTATGGAGAATATATTTTGTTTCTGATCCCCGCAGTTTCAAATCTGACGGAATTTTTGCGGCGTATTCGACCAGCCGCGGATCAAACATCGGAAATCGCGCTTCGATGCCAAACGTCCGCAGTAGATGCATTCGCCGCAAATAGAAATCAACCACTGTCTGGTAATCGCCGTACAATGTTTTACTGAGATAATCCTCTCCGTCTGCTTCATCGTAGATATCGATGATCTCGTCCAGCGGATTTGCCTGCTTGATATCATCGTGATGACTCGCATCAAACAGCTTAAAAAGTTCAGGTTTTTGATAATAAATCCGCCAACGGTTACTAAACAACGCTTCGGGAAAGCTGTAACTGTAGGCAAACCGCTGTGCCTTCACCGCAAAGCTCTTCTTTTTATCCGTATCCGGAAATAAACTAAAAACACTGGTCATCATTTTCTGGAGTGGTTTTGGAATCCTGGAAAATTTTTTTGCCACTTCGTCTGCCTGATACACCGGATGACCGGCGAACAATTCGTCGCCACCATCTCCGGTCAACACATAGTTGATTTTGCCTTCGGCTTCTCGTCCCAGGATATATGAAGCAACTTCGATTCCAATATCACAAAATGGCTCGTCCATTTTTTCAACGATGTCAGGAATATTCAGAATTTCTTCTGGAGAAAACTCAATTAGATGATTTTCAGTGTTATAACGATCAGAAACAATCTTGGCGTAATGTGATTCGTCAAAGGATTTGCCCTTACAACGGAATGAGAACGAATGAATTTTTCCGGTAGCAAAAGGTGCCATCAATCCCACAACAGAGCTGGAGTCCATACCACCGCTTAAAAATGCGCCATGACTTTTTTCATCTTTTGCGACCCGCATTCCGACCGTATCTTTCATCATCGCCAAAAGCTCTTCCGTGTATTCTGCTTCGCTCTTTTCTTCGCCGTCCGCAAAGGAGAGATGCCAATAGCGTTCAATATTTAATTTTCCATTTTTGACTTGTAAATAATGCCCTGGTCTGAGCTTTTTAACCCCTTTAATCAATGTCTCATTGAGCGGATTGTAATTGAACAGCAAATAGGCGTAAAGTGCGTTAAAATTGATTTCCGGTTTAATGTCCGGATGCTGCAACAGGCTCTTCAAGGATGAGGAAAAAACGAATTTTTTTTCATCCCAATAGTAGTACAATGGCTCGACGCCGAGGTGATCACGTGCCACAGTTAATGATTGCTGTTCTTTATCCCAAAAAGCGAGAATATAATTCCCGTTTATGTCGTTAAAAAGCTGGAATTTTCTATCACGATATTTTTCGGCTAAGAACTCTCCGATTGGTTTGCCGGAACTGCTGTTTGTAAAAATCTCTGCTTTATTATAAATATTTCCTACAAAACCGAGGCTTGTTTTTTCGTTTTTCCAAACAAAAGAATTGAAATCAGTATTAGACGTCTTTTCTTTGGAAGCCCCAATTCCAAATTTTTCAAAAATGCTTGTGGATAGTTCCTGATCGCCGAAAATTACTGAGACATCTTTTTGTGTAACCTGTTTCTCAAAATTTGTATGCAGGATTCCTGCAATCATTTAAAACTCCATTCTCGGTTTCTATGATTTTTTCTGCTTATCTTTTTTTTCTCCACCGTTTCTGCGGTCGCGAATCGTTTTTGCCGGAGCGCCGACTGCTATTGAATACGGATCAATTTGTCCGTTAACAACAGCATGCGCACCAATGATGGAATCTCTGCCAACGGTTGAGCCATCCAATACAGCGACAGCAGCGCCTAACCAAATATTCTCTTCCAACGTAATTCCCTTTGCTGTTCGTCCCTGATACAAAATCGGCACATCCGTGCGATCCGCTACATGGTCACCACCGACCAGATAACAAAAAGCCGCCATCAAATGATTTTTCTTAATGACAATTGAACCCAGAGAAGAAATCACACAATTGAATCCAATGTTGACATTATCTTCCAGTACAATGTCTCCGTCGTGACATGTCAAAATTGTCCCGCGTCCAATAAAAACACCATTTCCGATAGTAACACCAGTGTTGCCTTCTCCCTTCGCATCCAACACGCAGTGGTCATCGATAATGACATTGTCTCCGATGCGAATTTTATGAGGATGACGGATGGTAATGTTTGTTCCGAATGAGACATTCCGCCCGACTTCTCCCAAAATTAACGGATAGAGTTTGCTCCTGAGCAACAGCCCCAGAGCGCCGGGAACCCAGCTAAAACACGTTATGATAAATTCGAATTTTATCAGTTTCCACAAACCCTGTTGTCCGAGAATTAATTCCTGATATTTTTGCATCTTTGATTTCTTCTCATCCAGCAGCTCTTTTTGCGTGTCTAATATTTCCTCGCGTTTTGTTTTCACATCATTTCTTGACATAAGATTCTCCTTTAAAAAATGTTTATCAATACTTTCTTTTCTGAATGTATATAACACTCCTCCGAACAGACCCAGCAGCAAAATCATGGCATAGGCAATCCATGAAAAGGCGATAGCTGAAGCCGCCGAAGCGCCATAAAGTCCTAAAAAGAACACGTATAAATTTTCGCGGATACCAATCCCATTAATGGAAACGGGGATCATCTGCACAAATAAAGCGATGGGGATAATCACCCAGAATTTAATGAACGGCACATTTAGCCCCAAAGCTTCAGCGATCAAATAATAATGAAAGATCACATTGATTTGTAACAACAACGACAGCGCAATTGAAAATGCTAATTCTTTATTCTTACCTCTGAAACTTACAAATGCGTCGGAGAATTTCTTAACAAATTTTTGAAACAATTTTAATCCGGGCAATTTAAAAATACTTGTCAGCACTTTTGCCTTTCCCTGCTGTAAAAATATTCCCTGCAATACCAGCCACATTACCACGAAACAGATGATGACCCAAAGCCATAGATATGGCACCCGTTCATTAATTTCGCCTGTCAGAGCTACGGCGATAATGGCAAAAACAACCAAGGCAAATAATCCAATGAATCTTTCTACGCCAACGGTAGCGATTGATTTCATTTTGGGAAATCCTTTGCGCCAGGAATCGTAAGCCCGGACAGCGTCGCCACCAATTGTCGTGGGCAGGATGTTATTAAAAAACATCGCCACAGCGTATGATTCAACTAAATAAGAAACTGGTAAATCCATACCTTGTGCTTTGGCCAAAATTCGCCAGCGGTATGCACTGGCATAATACCCGACTGCATGCAACGAGAATGAAAAAATGAGAATCCAGGGGTTCGCATCCTTTACAGACAACCAAATTTCATTTAAGTTCGTTTTGCTTAAAATATAATAAATCAGCACCGAACTCACGGCTGCCTTAATAAATGTGAATATTATCCTTTTCATATCCCTTTTTTTTCTTGCAGGCTTGCCAGTCATTTCTTTTACTTCATCGACACTATAAGTACCCATACTTTACCCTGTTTTAAATTTTAATTTATCTCAGTACCAAAAAATTTAATATAAGCACAGCTCCGCCACGTCACTCCCATTTGAGATGGGGTGAAATGGCGTATTAAATTTTTCCATTTATTTTTCCATGTAATATCAATCAAGATAATATGACTTATCAAAATTGAAAGGTTCTACTTCGATCTATAAAATCAAAATTTTACTTTACAACAAATTATGTTCCCGATACCAATCCGCAGTAATCTTCAATCCTTCTTTTAATGACGCTTTTGGTTGATACCCCAATTTCTGTTTTGCTTTGGAAATATCGAATGCTCGATCGTTGGTAAAAAATTCCAATCGACGGCGATATAACGGCGGATGCACGCGTATCGGATAACAAACCCCTTCGCACAACACCGCAGCCAGCCAAACCGGAAACAATGGAATCCGTTTTGTGGGCACCGCTACATCCAACACCTCTGCCAGCGTTTTTACAAACTCATTCAAGGTCACATATTCATTCCCGCCAAGCGTAAAAACCTCTCCGACGGCTTCTTTTTTCTCTCCGCACAAGATAATGCCCTGCACCAGATCTTTGACATAAGTTAAATGATAGAGGACTTTGCCACTGCCGATCATCCGGAATTTACCGCTATTGACAAATTTGAATATCTTCAAAAATCGTGTATCTCCCGGTCCGTAAATTCCCACCGGTCGAAAAACGACTCCCTCCAGATCGTGTTCTTTAAAAAACTGAAGCGCTAACTTTTCACCCTGTACTTTTGATTCCTGATAATAATCCATCGGAGCATACGGGTCTTCTTCTTTTGCTGGCGGATTTTTAATCTCTCCCTGAACGCCAACCGTGCTGCAATGGACAAATCTTCGAACACCAGCTTCTGCTGAAGCTCCCAGTAAATTTTTCGTGCCATCGACATTGACATCAAAAAACAATTGTCGCGGCACGTTTTGTTCTCTGAAAATTGCTGCAATATGATACACCGTATCAACATCTTTTACAGCCTCTGCGAGCGACTCTTTCTTTGTCAAATCACCAACGACGATTTTTACTCCCAATTTTTCCAGTTTCGTCATATCCTGATCGGGCAAAGAGAGTGCCACAACTTCCTTCCCTTTTTTTACAAGCTCTTCAGCTAAATATCCTCCAGTAAATCCTGTCGCTCCTGTTACTAATACGCTATTCTTCATAAGTTTTCCTTTTCTTCCGTTTTATATACCGTCACACTCTCATTTATGCAGGAATATAAATTTTCTTTACTTCTTCGACTTCATTTTTAATCTTCGCTTTATTCCAATTTAATTCTTTTGCCATTAGATCAGCGACATCCCGGACAGTCTCATCGCCGGGATAACCTGCTGATCCCAGATCAGTTCTTCGCATAATAACATCAGACAATTTTAATGCCATTTCTTCTTTAATAGCATGTTTTGCTTCCGCTTTGATCACTTCATCTGATCCGGAGATCTTCTGATGACTTTCATTACTGTATTGTAAGATATCATCGATTGCTGAACCATAATTGTAAGTCAGATGTCTTATTACTGCCTCGTCTAATTGATCACCTAATTTCTGTTTGTTCTCGTCCAAAAACTCCATAAATTTATCAATATCCCCTCCGTAAAGCCTGATTTTGTTAGTCTCACATTTCGGTGGCTTTCGATTGAGTTTCTGAAATGCCAGGTCAATCGTTTTTTTAGCCACATCCCGCGCAGTCGTATACTTTACGCCGACTGCTGTAATTAAACCGTCAACTTTATTTTCCTGACTATGATCAACCAGTTTGTAGTGTTTTTCGAGCTGAACCTCACCGGTTTGGGGATTGGTATCGGTCATGGGTAAAAAACCGCCATAAAAACAGGTAACTTCTTCCCGTTTAATATGTGCGCCGGGATGTGCTTTATTTACATCCGCTAAAAACTCCTGTATCTCTTTTTCAGTGACTTTGTACTCATCCTGATCACCGTGATATGGTAAATGATTTGTGCCGATAATTGTTTTACCACGCCATGGCGAAAAAAACAGCATCCGATGCGCCTGATAAACAGAGCCATCATCAAAAACGTGCTTGTATGGCCCTGACAATCCCGCTGCGTACTCACCCATAATATCCCGATCCACAACCAAATTTAATGCTGTGGATAAATTGAATTTTTTTTCGTTTGATGTGCCATTGACTTCGGATAAAATTTTGTCCACCCACGGGCCGGCATCGTTCACGACGATTTTTGATTGTATTTCAAACTCATCTCCGGTCAGAGTATCCTGAACCTTCACTCCGGTGACATTTTGCTCATTCATCAGTAGCCCGGTCGCTTTCATGTAGTTTGCGACATCCGCGCCTTTTTTCGCAGCTGATATGGCAAAATGGAGCAACAAACGTTCCGTATTATAACACTGACAGTCGTACCACATCGCCCCGCCATTCAGATTATATTTATCGTATCCGGGAATTAATTGCTTCAGTTTTTTCGGAGACATCGTATGACCCCGCGGCATATATTTATGCGGATCTTCCAATCCGTTTCGATCAAAACCAACGATGTCATTGGCAATCAACGCAGCCATCATTGCCGGACGGCTTTTCAATTTATAGCTGTAAGTCGGCATCAGCACCGGCAAAGGGTACACGAAATTGGGGGCGATATACATCAACACTTTTCTCTCGTAAATGGACTCCCGCATTCGCCTAAAATCTAAATTTTGTAAATACCGGAGTCCGCCATGAATCGTTTTCAAACTGTTTGCCGACGTTGCGTTTCCAAAATCCCCTTTATCAATCAAAGCGACTTTCAATCCCCTTAACGTCGCATCCCAGGCTGCAGCGACGCCATAAATACCAGCGCCGATGACAACTACATCATATTTTTCATCACTCATTTTTTTTAAGTCTCTCTGCATATCTCACTCCTCTGGCAACAATCTCAACTCATCTCATCTGTTTTTCATTCAATTAACTCATATAGTGATCATACCACTTACCAAATATCATCAAAGCCCATAAACGGTGACTGTGATTTTCAACTCCCTGCAAATGCTCTTGCTTCAATTTTTCTACAAAATCTGTGTTGAAAAATCCCTCCCGTTTGATTTTTTCCGGCGACAAAATATCCATCATCATCGGCTTTAAATCTTCTTTAAGCCAGTTTTTAATCGGGATACTAAATCCTTCTTTTCCACGGTATAAAATATCTCTGGGAAGCAATTCTTCCATGGCTTGTTTTAAAATGAGTTTCGATTTTCGGTTCTGTAATTTTCTGTTGCCGGAAATTGTTGCTGCAAATTCAGCAAACCGATGATCCAGAAACGGAACCCGTGCTTCCAAGGATGACGCCATACTCATCCGATCCACTTTGACCAAAATGTTATCTACCAAATAAGTTTTCACATCCACATACATCTGCTGATTAATCGAATCGGTTGTCTGCGGCATCACTGCTTTAAAATAATCACGAATGAATTTGTAAGAATCCTTTTCATTGATTCCACTTTTGACATCATCAGTGAACAGCATTTCCCGTTCCAGTTTCTGCAAAAAAATCATCCAGCGGGTATGGTGCAAGTCACCTGGCAAACGCATTCCTTCAACGAAACGTTTGGCTCGGTTAATAACCCCCTTCTTTTTCGGAGAAGGCGGAATCGCATCCATCATCCTGGGGAGAAATCCATTTCTGAGCCAGCCGGGTAACCGATCATAATAATTCGCCATCTGATCGGCAATATAGGTATCATAGCCGGCAAACAATTCATCACCACCATCTCCGGACAGGACAACCGTGACATATTCTCTCGCCATTTTAGAAACCAGATATGTCGGAAAAATTGAAAAATCACCAAAAGGCTCATCCAAATATTTCAGCAACTTATCTGTCAACTCAACAGCGTTCGGTTTAATGATAAATTCGTGGTGTTCTGTTTTAAATTTTTTGGCGATCATTCGGGCGTAATCAAGCTCATTATAAGTCGAGTCCTCAAATCCGATCGAAAATGTTTTTACTGGCTGATCCATTACCTGTGACATCAGTGCCACAATGGTACTTGAATCAATGCCACCGCTCAGAAACGCGCCCAGCGGTACGTCACTCATTAGCCGAATTTTAACGGCATCCTGCAACAAGTCTCTTAAATTTGTTTTCGCTGCTTCCAAATCCAATGAATCCGGTTGAACGGTCAAATCCCAATAGTTACGAATCCAGATTTCATTATTCCTCAATGTTAATGTATGACCCGGCGGCAGCTTTTTGATATTTTGGAAAATACTGAGCGGCGCCGGGATATATTCGAATGTTAAAAAATTATCCAATGCCTGCAGATCTATTCTTTTCGGAATATCTTCGACCTGCAAAATTGACTTTAACTCTGATCCGAAAACAAGTCTCGTTTTATCAAAAAAGTAATAAAGTGGTTTTATTCCAATCCGGTCTCTCGCTAAAAAACACTCATTCTTTCGACCGTCCCAAATTGCGAAAGCAAACATCCCGTTTAATTTCGTGACACATTCTTCGCCGTACTCTTCGTAGGCATGAACAATACTTTCTGTATCTGTATTTGTTCTAAATTTATGTCCTTTTTTCTCCAAATCCTCGCGAATTTCTCGATGGTTGTAGATTTCTCCATTAAAAACGATCCAGATGTTTTGTTCTTCATTGGAGATGGGTTGTCTTCCGGTAACCAAATCAATGATACTGAGCCTGCGCATTCCCAAACCGACATGCCCGTTTGTATAAATGCCCTCATCATCAGGACCGCGATGAACGATCTGATCGCACATCCTTTTGACCACGGCTTTCTCAATCGTTCTGTTTGAAACACTATTTATGACACCACAAATTCCGCACATCTATTCAGACTCCCTTTCGTCATTCAATTGCTGCTCCAAATAATGATACACAGCCGCCGTTTTTTGCCGATAGACTTGATAACTGTATTTTTCTTCGGCTAACTGTTTCGCTTTTTTTGAAAGCTGTTGCTGCAATCTAGCATTTTCAATAACTTTTATTAATCCATTGGAAAAGGATTCGGCATTACAATCTGTCAACACGGCAACCTCATCGTTCAACACCTGCGTGTGGGTCATGTGATTAGTGGCAACAATTGGTTTTCCCGAACGCAGATATGAGTAAATTTTTAATGGTGTATTGTTGCCTTCAATTCGTGGAGTAACCAAAATGTCAGCTAACTCCACAAATTTGGGAACCATCTCCGGCAAGACCTGTCCCGTAAAAACAAAAGCATCACTTAAATTCTGATCCTTCACTTTTTCTTGATAAGTCTTTACCTGCTCCGGATTTCCACCTACTAATAAAAATGATACATTTTTAAACTTTTCCAACACATGTTGGCTCGAATCAATCAATAAATCCAAGCCCTGATAAGGTTCGAACGTGCCTGCATAGAGAACGATTGTCTTTGAATTCAAACTATATTTCTGATGAAGGCTTTCTTTATTCACATCAGGCTCACCAAACACCATGCTATTATCAGCGACATTTTCAATCAGTTGGCTCTTTTTATCAGGCCAGTTTTTCATCACATAATTTTGAAGCTCGGGACAAATGGTAATCACAGCAGCAGAGTTTTCAATGGTACTATTTTCCAAAAATTCAAATATCTTTATCAACGATTTCAGCTTGGTGAATTTAAAATTTGTTAGCTGTTGGGGAAGCGATGAATGCATATCATACAGATGTAGCGTTCCAAATAATTTTGCCAGCCAAATCCCAAAGAAACCAGCTTCTTCGTGGGTATGAATCACATTATATTTATTTGTCAATAGCAGCCTAAGCGATTTCATAAAAACAAAGACATCGACGATAATTTTTCTTTTTGATGGACCAACACTGATTTTTTTAATAAACGGAATTTTTGGGATGCGATAATAATTTACGTTTTGAAACTGAATCGTTTCTCCCAGATGGTATGTCACCAAATCGATTTGATGGCCCAGGCTAGATAATGTATTTATCCGATGCAGCACACTTAGCGGCGTGCCTCTCGGGGTAAAAAATGGTTGCGGTGCAATCATTAATATTTTCATCGTTGCTATTCCTTCTTGTTGCAGTGCTAATAAAATTGTTAATTAGAAAGAAAAGTCTTGAGTTGTGACCAATCAGCTAGCGCCATACCCAAACAGAACCACAAAAAATGTTTTAAACAAAATCTTAAAATCTAACCATAGAGACCACTTGTCAATATATTCGAGATCCATTTCCATCCATCGATCGAAATTAATATTGTTTCTACCGCTGACTTGCCAGATGCATGTTAAACCAGGTTTTAAACTTAATCGGCGTCGCTGCCACAACTCGTACATCTCTACTTCAACAGGTATTGGGGGTCTCGGGCCGACAATACTCATGTCGCCCTTTAAAACGTTGAATAATTGGGGTAATTCATCAATGCTGAATTTTCTAATAATCCGTCCTATCTTCGTAATTCTAGGATCACTTTTAATTTTAAAAACTGGACCGTCCATTTCATTCATTTTTTCGATATGCTTCTTCTTCATTTCGGCGCCAACAATCATTGATCGAAATTTATATAAGGTAAATTTTCTGCCATTTACTCCCGACCTTGTTTGACTAAAGAATATTGGTCCTCTCGACTCCAGTTTTATGGCAATCATCGTCAAAATGAGCACCGGCGATAATATTACAAGAAATGTAAGCGCTAAAATAATATCAAAAGCCCGTTTAACAAAAAGCTGCCATTCATTGGCGTGAAATGTTTCAAACTCAAGCAAAGGAAATCCATTAAAATTTGTCTGTCTGATTTCAGCGATTCTGAGGTCATATAAATCCATTGAAATTGATGTCGCAATCCCCTCCCGTTCGCAGGCTAAAATAACATCATCCAATCTGTGAAGCCAAAGACGAGGAACAACGAAAATTACCCGATCAATCACCTTTCGGTGAAGAATAAATGGAATATCCTGAAGCCTGCCCAACACTCTGTAGCCTTCTATTTCCTTCCCGTACATTCCATGTTCATCATCGATCAACCCGACAATATTTAATCCCCACGTCGCATGCTCTTTGACTGTTCTGATAAATTTTTGAGCTCTTTTTCCCGTACCAACAACCAGCATGTTGATTTGGTTAAAACCTCTCGCATGCATCTGATTCATGATAGCCATTATGACACGTTTTTCGACAATCAAAATAGTGGCTGTGGTTATAGTAAAAATACCAATGTATAAACGACTTGTTAATTGCATTTGCATAAGAAAGACAACATTGCCTAAAACAATTATTGAAAGTATCGCTGCCTTGATGACAATTGAAATTTCTTTTCGAAATGTTCTGGTTCGAAAATCTTGGTAAGCACCGAAAAGGCTCAGCAGAAACAACCACACAGGCACAAAAGAAATGGTTAAACCCAGATTCTTTTCTGAAAAATAAATCAACCCTTTAAAAGTCGGAGCTATTGCGTAAGCCATCTCACGGTAATTATAAACTGAACGAAAATAATCATCAATAAAATAAGACAAGATAAATGACAAAATAATAAAAAATGCATCAAGTGTCTTTAATATATTTGCAATTAATGCTTCTTTTTCCTTTACCATATATGTCCCCGGATGCGATTCAAATTAAATCAGTGGAGCAAATCCCTCTAATTATATCATATAAAAAACAACCAACTAACCACCATTCTCGCTTTTAAACCATTCAACGAACTTTTTTATACCCTCATCAATCTTTACATGTGGATCGTAATCCAATTCCCTTTTAGCTTTCGAGATGTCCGCATAAGTTATTTTAACATCGCCAGGTTGAGATGGTAGCCACTCAATATTTGCCCTTTTTCCCAAACTTTCCTCAATTAAACCAATCATATCTCTCAATTCTATCACCTGCGATTCACCCAAGTTGTAAATATTATAGCCGTTACACCTTTCAATCGAAGCTACAACACCCTGGATAATATCCGTTATATACGTAAAATCACGTTTTACCTTACCATCCCCATAAACAGGGATTTTCTCACCACAGGCTATCAATTTCGTGAATTTATGTATCGCCATGTCGGGTCGTTGTCTTGGTCCATATACAGTGAAAAACCGTAAACAGCTCACAGATATATCATACAATGCCGAATAAGTGTACGAAATTAGCTCGCAAGCCTTCTTTGTCGCAGCGTAAGGGGAAATTGGATTATCAACTGGATCCGATTCAGAAAAAGGTACTTTTTTATTATTCCCATAAACCGATGACGAGGATGCTAAAATAAACTTCTTGATCCGATATTCTTTCGCAAGTTCGAGTAAATTCAGTGTGCCTCGCACATTCACTTCTTGATACAACTTTGGCATGATGACTGAAGGTCTGACGCCTGCACGAGCTGCTAAATGAACAATTATGTCAAAATCATTTTGTTCAAATATTTCCTTCATCAACTTTTCATCAAGAATATCACATCGAAGCAACTTAAATTTGTCATCTTTCAAGCATTCTTGAATATTCTTTTCTTTTATTTTCGGATCATAATAATCATTAAAATTATCCAAGCAAACAATAAAATTTTCATCTCTCAACAGACGCTCAACCAGATGCGACCCAATGAAGCCGGCTCCGCCAGTAATTAAATATCGCATTTCATCCTCTACTAATAATGATAGTAACTATATCCGTCATGTCCGAAATCTGCAGAAGTTCCGTTCAGTATTGCGCCTAAAATCCGTACTGGCACATTTTTAAATAACTCGAGTTTAGTTTTGGCAACATCTCTATTGGTAACCCCCGATCGAACAACTAATACCAGGGCTTCAACCTGGGTACCAATTACAACGGCATCCGTTGCTGCGTTGAGTGGTGGGCTATCAAAAATGATAATATCAAATTTCCTCCTTGCTTCATCAAGAAATCGTTGCATTTGGTGCGATCCTAATAATTCCGATGGATTAGGTAACAATGACCCGCAACTCACTAAAGAAAGATTGGGGATCAATGTTTCATTAATGATGTGCTGGAATCCAATCATTCCGGTCAAATAATTTGTCAATCCCGGTTCTTTTGAAACGCCAAAAGTGTTGTGTAATACGCCTCTACGAAGATCGGCGTCGATTAACAATGTATTGCTTTTATGTTGAGCCATAGATATTGCAATATTTGCCGAAGTGAACGATTTGCCATCACCCGGCGCTGCGCTGGTAATCACTAAACTCTGTATTCTGCCCGTTGTTTTCGAATACACCAAATTCGTTCTTAATGATCGATAAGCCTCTCCGATTGGTGTCGGCGAATAATCATAAGTAACCAGTTGCTGGTCAATTTGTTTGATTTTTTCGGTATCCTGATAATCACTCAAATCTTTGAAATCAATATTGGGAATGGTTCCCAAAACCTGTAATTTTAGATATCTTTTTACATCATCCACACTTTTAATTGCTTTGTCTAAAAATTCAAGTAAAAAAGCGACACCAATGCCCAAAACAAATCCAAAAACGCCGCCCATCATCGCTTTCTTTTTTTTATCCCGATTAGTAGGCTCGTCAGGTATTAAAGCCGGATCTAATATGTCAATTCGTTCAGTTTCAACAGCATCTGATATTTGAGCAAGCTGCATCTTCGTAAGAAGTTCCGAACGAATCTGTTCTTTGGCCTTTAACTGTCTTTCTAATTCTGTCAATTTATATTGCTCATCAGGCAACCTGCTCAATCTGTATTCTAATGCACTTTTTTCCCTTTGCAACTGAGCGATATTTGTATCTAAATCGGTTAAATGCGCCTTTGCTTCAATTTTAATCTGATTTTGTACTTCCTCAATCTGACCTTGAAATTCTATTGCTTCATCATGCGATTCGGAAAATTGAGTCACAATTCTGTTGTAACTAATTTGTAAATCTTTCAATTGCTTTTCCAAAATGCCCATCTTTGGATTCATGTTAAATGTTTCTAGCTCTGTAATCTGTTCATAAACATATTTGAGATTTTCTTTTCCATTCGGATCATACTGATAATTATCCAGTCTCAACAATAGCTCGTTTAAATCTTTCCGCTGCTTTGTTCTTGCCTCCAAATCTCTTTCGGTCTGATTTAATTCTTGAACTGTTGTTTTTGTGTCCTCACCCAAACTTACTTTGTGACCTTCTCGGAAATTTTTAAGTGCTTGATCGGTTTGCGCCAGCTCCTGATCAGCAACCATTAGCTGTTCCGAAATTGTTGACTTTCGTTTCTCAATCATCGTTTTTTTCAGCAATTTACTTTCATTGACAAACAACTCTGCCAAACGATTCACTTTTTTGGCAACTAAAACAGGATTCTTGTCCGTCATTGTCAAAAGGAGTATTCCTCCACCTCCTGTTATTCTGACGTTCGTACTGTTTTGAAATGATTCGACCGCGCTTCTAAACTTTCGAACCTGGAAAGGAACTTCAGGGGGCAAACTAGTGATCTCTGCTCCAAGCTGAAAAGAAAAACCATAATCTGTCTCTTTTAAAGTAGATTGAGCTTCAATAATAGATCCGCTGTCAACCATGTCTTCGTTCTCCTCAACGATACGATGGATCGTATAAGTTCCGTCTTGTTTCCAGCGAAAAACATATTGACCATGCTGCGGAGATTGAGTGGTGACAAATCCCTCAAATAGTTGCTGACGAACAATCTGTGACTCATCTGCCATTTCCAGGGTTAACCCCAGCTGAGCAACAACCCGTTCTGCAAATGATCGACTGGTTAATTCAATGATACGGCTGTCATCGATCACGTTCTCCGTACCGCTTGCAAAGTTTCTGAAACGGATACGGCAAGATGTTTCGTATATCGGCGGTTGCTTCTTAATGTAATATGCCCAGGGTACTGCGACAATTAGAAAAATTACCAATATAATCCATTTTCTTTTATAAAGCATAAGAAAATAACGAGATAAATCTAAATTAAATTCTTCGCCTCCGCCAACTTCATTCTCATAGTATATTTCATTGTCATCAATTTCTCGATTGTTCATTGAGTAATTCACCCCATTTTTATTTATTATAACTTTCCCATCTCAAAATTAAAACATACAACGACAAAATAGACATGCCAAATCGCAAATAGTCAAACAATTGATTAAGACCAAAGTTTCTCCTCACCGTTGCAACAATTTGATCTCCTGATTTCACGCCGATATCCTCGAGTGAGTAGCCCTTTTCAAAACTGGCCAACAAATCTTCAATTACCACTTCATCATTGCGAACAACGCTTATCGATGTTAAATCAATATTTTCCCGCGGTCCTCCTGCCATTTCTATCAATTGCCATAGCGAACTTTCTGGGCTAATTCGGTATGCACCCGGTCTGTAAAAAGGTCCCATAACTGCGACTCGCATTAATGGCGTAATGGCAATATAGGGTTTTTCTGCAAATGGTTTATATTTCTCAGCCAATTCTTCTGCTAAAGTATATCTGTTATGTCCGACAACTTTTACTGGTCCTATTAGAGGCAAAACAATATAACCCCGACTATCAATAGTATATTCTCCCGAGATATTTAATGCACCCCGCTCCGAGCTTTTATAAATATCAACATAGTAAATTTGGACTGCATCTCCGGGATAGAATTCGTTGCTTTTTTCTCCAAACCCAGCCAATGCTGCTTTGCTCAAAATGAGAGTAATTATAATAAACATCAGCAAATATAAGGTGGCTTGGTTTATAAATTTCATGTTTGTTTTAAATTTTAACATGTTGCCTCACCTTTTTTGTTAACGATGCGATACAATTTTTCTTGTTCTGTTCCGCTTTATTATGAAAATTATCTTGATCTGAAATAACGATACCTCTTTTCTTTGGTTTCTAAACTATAATTTTTCATTATCTTGTACAACTTGATAATGCTGACATTCTCAAATCCAAAACGTTGGGTGTTGAGCTTTTTCTTGATTTTAAATGGGCCATCGTTCGGATTATCGACCACAATCGCTTTGATTTTTTCGGGCAAAGGTAAAACAGCCTCATCCACTTCAGGCTTTTTAAATGCAAAGCGGGATTTTTGTCTGCGCTCACCGGTTTTTTGAATTTTTGTAGTGTGGGGTCTCTGAATAGGAGCAGTGAAATCATCCGCCTTTGTATCAACTTCTTTTTTTGCCGGCGGCGTACTCTGCGTGATGTCGATTCCCATCGAGATATCAAAATCGTTTACTGATTCTTCGATCGTTTCATAATATTCTAAAATCCGATTAAATTCAAGCATTTCAAAAACTTCATAAACATCCGGTGTCATTTGTACAATTTTCAAATCTCCGCCGCGTTCCCGAATAGTCCTTATTTCTCCGACAAATACGCCCCATCCCGCACTGCTGACATAGTTAACGTTACTCATATCAACAATGAGTTTTTGTTCTCCTTTATTGAGAATTTCTTTTAATTTATTCGAAACCTCACTTGAAGTCGTCGTATCAAGAAATCCTTTAATTTTCAATAGTGCAATATCAAGTTGTGCACCGATATAATGTAAACCTAAATCGATACCTTGCATAATTTAATGTCACCACTTTTTGATCTATTCTTTTTCGTTGCGGTCTTTTGGTAGATATATAGTGTCCAACACAATAGCAAATTCAATGCCATCAACAATATATAAACCTCATACGCGTAACTCACAAATACTCATTCAATTACAGCAAAACAAATACTGGGTAATTGTGAGATTCTTGTTTTAACACGAAACAATGTAACATGGCGTGACAAGGCAAATTAAAGATTTTTAAAGAAGTTATTTCAATTTTTTTGGGGATGTCTGATCGGGAGAAAATCAGCAATATTATCGTATCAACGATGGAGTGTTTCGTATAATTCCAAATACTTATCCGCCACTGTTTCCCACGAAAAATCCTGCTCCATGGCGCGCTTCATTAGTTTTTTCCAGGTTGATTTATTTTGATAAACATTTAAGGATAAGTTCACTGTTTCCAACAATTTTTCAGAACTGTATTCATCAAAAATAAATCCGAAACCACTGTCTGAATTTTGAGACCAGTTCTTAATCGTGTCTGCCAATCCGCCGGTACTTCTGACAATCGGTATGGTTCCATATTTTAGACTGTATAGCTGATTCAAGCCGCAAGGTTCAAATTTTGAGGGCATCAAATAAATATCTGCTCCAGCCTCTATTCTATGTGCCAATTCGTTATCATATTTTAAATTGACCGACAATTTTTCGGGATATTTTTCAGCATATTCCTTTAATATTTTGTGATATTTTGTTTCGCCCGTACCTAAAATGATGTACTGTAGGTTTAACTTCATCATTTTATTTAGAGATTCGATAATGATATCAAATCCCTTCTGATCCGTTAAACGTGATATTGTACCGATCACAGGAATCTTTTCGTCGAATTCTAAATTTTGAGATTTCAAAAGATCTCTTTTGTTTTCAATTTTTCCAGTAAAGTCTTGAACAGAATATTGATTTTTGATCAGAGAATCACGTTCCGGATTCCACTCCGAATAATCAACACCATTGATAATACCATAAAAGTCTTTAGATCGTTTTTTCAAGAGTGTCTGCAAACCAAGTCCGTATTCTTCTGTGGTTAAAATTTGTTTGGCATAGGAATTACTTACGGTATTCAAACCATCTGCGCAGATTATTCCTGCCTTAAGAAAGTTCAGCTTCCCAAAAAATTCGAGAGGATGTTTCTCATCAAAATCATCACTATTTATATTCAGATGTCTCAGCTCATCTTTATCAAAAACTCCCTGAAAGGCGATATTATGTATGGAAAGCAATGTCTTAGTATTTTCAAAAAAAGTACTGTCTTTAAAAATTGTTTTCAAATAGAAGGGAATTAAAGCTGTCTGCCAATCGTTACAATGAATAATATCAGGTTGCCAATGTAATTTCTTCAATATTTCGAGCGCAGATCGACTGAAAAAAATGAACCGTTCAGCGTTATCCACCCAATCCGAATTCGTATTGGGATCAACATAATAGCCGGTTCGATGAAAATAATCTTTGTTGCCAGCAAAATAAACCTGTACCTTACTGTTCGGTAAAAAGGATGATTTTACATCAGCGATTTCAACTTTGTCGCCAATCGGGACATTAATACCTTTTAACCGGATCACTTCCCGGAGCACATATTTTCGTTCACTAATATCACCATATTTGGGCATCAAAATCCGTACATCATGTTCTTTATCTTTAAGCGCTTTGGGAAGAGACTTTGAAACATCCGCCAGACCGCCTGTTTTTGCAAAAGGAGCAACTTCTGAAGAAACAAAAAATATTTTCATCTTTTTCCTCTTATCTGACTCTTCTATGAAAAAATTAGCCATGTTACTTTTTTCCCTTTGAATTACAAATATTTAATTAACGACTTAATCACATTTTATTCTCTAAAATGAACAAGTTTTTAACTCATTAACAGCTCAAATTAGACCTATCCAAAACTTTTTTGTGATAAAAAAGCTGATCTTGATTAAATTCAGTTAATGGCTGGGATAAATAAACCCTCGAATTTCATGGCTGCTGAGGATGGTGAATAAATCTAACAAATAAACAACCTTTATTGTCAAATTTGGCAATATTGAACAACAGCTTGCATCAGATTATGAGCACATTTGTCATATAAATTAAAGCCAATAGTCTATAAAATAAAGGTCGAAGAGATCACATTCCCTTCGACCTGAAATAAATCGACTGAAATATCCTTATTCTAATCTGGCAATAAATTGTTGTGCCTTATCAACATATTCACTATCCGGATAATCGGAGATTAATCGTTCCAGTTCCTGAATTGCTCTGTCGCGGTCACCCAGTCTCCAGTAACACAACCCCAGCTTCAATTGAGAGTCGTCCATTTTGTTGGATTTTGAAAACGAAAAAACTTTGGTAAATTCAATAATTGCCTGATTATAATTACCTAAACCATAATAAGATTCACCAATCCAATAACGACAGTTGTCGGAAAGTGAGTGAGTAAAATTTTTTGCCAACAGCTCTTCAAACATTTGAATTGCCTGTTTATAATTTCTGTTGTAATACTGCTGTAAAGCCTGTTCATAATCCGCCTTATAATCACCACTTAAAGCCATCTGCCCAGACGGTTGATCATATTCTCCTGCGACACCGCCTTCAAGCCGATTAATGACTTCATCCTTTTCTTGTACATTGGATTTTAAATCACTAATTTCCGCGTTCTTTTCAGCTAATCTACTTTCCAACATCTCGATTTCTTTTTGAAGCTGATCTTCTGATTTGTCTGATTCGGAAATATCCGCTTGCTCATTTTGTTTCTTACTTATTCCAAGCAATTCTAAAACCTCATCATCACTTGCGGCTTCTTCTGTCTTTCTGGTTTCGCTTTCATTTATTATCCCAAACAACTCATCAATATCCGCTTGATCCTGACTTTGGGTTTCTTTTTCAAATACTCCTTCATCGGTACTAATTTCCGGTCGGTTCGCCCCACAACCATATATTAAAAAAGCACCTATAATCAGGAGTAACCATACACGATATAATTTTGATGAGTTCATGTCATTCCCCTTTCAAAATTTAATTTTGTTTTTTAAAAATTAAATAGCTCGAAGTCCCCCATCCCAACAACGCTGCCGTACCGCTGATAATCCGCCACATTTTGGGATGCGAAATAACTTCGGTTCTGACGGGAAGTCTTGGCAACCCACAATATCCAACACCGCTGATTGCTTCATCAACCGCTATTACGCAATATTCAAGCCCCTGCCTTTTAACGAATCGACTTGGGATGATTCCTTCATATAAACTTCCCTCTTTTCTTCGCAGCTGACCGACTTTCCATCCGCTATCGCCAAGCGGTCTATAAATTACAGAAGCGACTTTCAAACTTCTGTCTTCCAGAATTTTCGCTCTAATATAGATATTTGAGCCCTCTTCTACACGGTGAATCGGCTTATGAAGAACAATCGGTGGGTCTGTATCAACAGTGTTCGTATCCATTCCCGTGGATGATAGAATTGGAGCAGGGGGCGCACCATCCGGTTTACCATCATGATCTAAATATCCATTTGGATCTTCAGGAATTTCTGATTTTAAATCCAATTCATCAGGGACGCCATCATTATCGCGATCTCCACGGGTTGTTGTTCTAATATAATAGGTAAATCCTCCGTAGAAATCAATCAAACCGTCGTTTAAGGGGTCTTTGTGGGTTAATTCATCAGAATGGATATCATCAAGCATATCTGTTAATGAATATCGAAAAGTTACACCAAGATTAAAATAAAGATTCTGCTTGTTGTTCAATAGTATTTCAACACCACCGCCACTTTTAAGAAATGAATCATAACCTTTCTTCAACTTTGTCGTTCCTGTGTAAGCAGGAATCGAATCACCTTCGGTATATTCCCAGTAAAAGCCACCGCCGCCTAAGATGACATAAGGATTTATTTTCCCGAGAGGCAAAAAAGAAAATTTTACATGTCCCTCGTAAGGAAAAATATTGGTTTGGAATTCCGGCTTTAGCTCATTAACGCCATAGAACGAATATTCCTTTTCTTTTCCACCAACCATAGAATAACCGCCTTCGACTCCGACAGCAAGAAAGTCAAATAAATTGTATTCAACACTGCCGTAAACAAACGGTTTTAATAACGGAGCTGCCAGATCACCTTCTAACCTATTCAATCCCCCTTTGATGCTAATACCAAGATTCGTTTGTTCACCACCCCCATAACTGACTGTCGAGAGACTAAATAATAGGATTATCACACAAAAATAAAATATTTTTCTTTTCAAAACATCCCTCCTCTGTCATAACTAAAATAGTTTGATGAACTTACTAATAAAAATTTATTAAATATAAATAAAAAAGTCAAGATGTTTTTTTATTTTTAGCAATTATGACATAAAAACTGCCAACAAACTAAGTTAATTCGGATTAAGTTAGCAACTATTTAAATTAAAAGACAATAATTGTTCTCTAATTCACGCATAAAAAGTTTAAACAAACTTTTCATGTTTTTCAATTTTACAACGATTCAATGCTTTTAACTATATGTTTTATGTTTGATCACACATTTTATACTACATAATTACAAAAATGTTTTAAACGAACCCGGATGCAATAAAATTAATCTATCATTCTTTAATATATCATATTTGAGCTTTAAATTAAGATCTTATTTAAACAAAAGGGTTAGCGTTCATTTTGATTCAACGGTTTTCGTCTGATTAAGTTCAATACAATTAGTCCTCCTCCCAACACAATCATGGCAAAGGAAATTCCCTGATTAACTGAAACTGATACGTTTCCAACTTCCGCTAAAATCATGCTATTTTCATAGTAGCGATAAAAATCAACAACGAACCTGGAGATTCCGTAAAAAACAAAAAACGAATATAACAGGAATCCATCAAATTTCTTATATTTTTCGAGAAACAATACTAACCCAAAAATGGCTAAACCATAGAATGATGAATAAAGCTGCGCCGGATGGATTGGCTGGTTTTGAAAGCAGTAGCCAGCAGGACTTTCCTGAGGAAAAACCATCCCCCAGGGCGCATCCGTTGGCAAACCAAAGCAACATCCGTTGAGAAAGCACCCGATTCGGGTAATAAAGATTCCCAGTGCAACCGAAGGAATCATAATATCACAAATTTGAAGAATTGATAATTTTTTAATTTTCATATATAGTACGCTAAATGTCACCGCAGCAACAAAACCACCCAGCATTGTTAAACCAGCGATACCAATCTGTCCAGAACTCTGAAAAGGATTAATCGTATCAAGCCATCGTCCTTTAAATTCGTCAAGATGGAAGATAACGTACAAAAACCTTGATCCCACAATCGCACTAACAACGATAACAATCGACAAATCGACTATCTTATTGGGATCAATCCCCTGTTTTTGGGCTCGATAGATAGCAAAATAAATCCCGACTAAAAAAGACAACGCCAACATCAGACCATAGCTATGGATCTCTAACGGACCAATTTCGAACAATTTTGAGTGCACAATTTCCCTCGTCAGATAGGGTTAATATTTGAACCTCCGTATCGAGGCATGAATTATTATTCCAACAAAAATCATACAAGCAATCAGGAAAGATCCCCCGTAACTTAAAAAAGGAAGTGGTAATCCTGTTACAGGCATCATTCCGACTGTCATCCCGATATTGATAATTACATGAAACGCTAAGATAGTTACCGCTCCGATTACCAAAACGCCCAAAAACGGGTTCTTTACGATGGACGCAATATAAATTCCCCGTAAAAGAATAAATAATAACATGCCCATAATTAACAAGCTTCCCAGAAAGCCGAACTCTTCACCGATCACCGAAAACACAAAGTCCGTGTGCTGTGCCGGTAAGAAGCGGAGTTGTGTTTGGGTGCCATTTAACATTCCTTTACCCCAAAATCCCCCTGATCCAATTGCGACTTTCGATTGGATGATTTGGTAACTCAGCCCATAGGGATCAATCTCAATGCCCAGGAATGTCAAGATTCGGTGTTTTTGATAATCATAGAGTTGATTCCATAAAATCGGTGTAATAATACCGATAATGATATTTAACAGAATGTTTAGCAACGATACCGTTAATCCCCTCCGAAAATAAAGAAACATCAGCGCGATAAAAACCATTGCTCCAAAAAAAGTATAATAATTGAACGAAGCGATCATAACGATAAACGGAGCGATTGCTGCAAACAAATAAAAGGCAGGGAGACCCGCCCAGTATAAGATCGGTAAAATAATCGCAGCAAAAACTAACGCCGTGCCCAAATCAGGTTGTTGACAAATAATGATAAAAGGAACAAAAACGAAGAGCAATGCAAATCCAATGTTTTTCGGACGGTTCAAATCCAGACGTTCACCGGACAGATATCGCGCCAAACTCAAAATCACGCCGATCTTCATCAACTCAGATGGTTGAAACTGTAAACCCGCGATCGAAATCCAGCGTGAAACATGTCCCTGACCTTTAATGACCAATGTCAGGCACACAAGAATCAGAGAAAAGCTGTAAATCCAATAGGCTGAGTAATAGAACGCTTTTGTCGGGATAACAACCACCCCCACCATAAAAAAAGCAGCAATAGAAAACCATATCATCTGGTAGGTGACATTGTTTTTTATCTCATGAGCTTCCACATGGTGTGAAGCGCTATAAATAGCCGCCAATCCAGCCATCACCAGGAAAACAACGACTGCGATAAAAATATAATCCGAATTTGTAATTTTAAAGTTTTTAGAGTTCAGCATAATCAATTTCTTTTCGTTCAAAAATATACCGGATTATTTCTTTAGCTAAAGGCGCCGCTACGCTGCCCCCTGATCCACCATTCTCAACTAAAACGCAAAAAGCAATTTGAGGATTATTAAATGGGGCGAAACCAATGAACCATGCATGGGGTTCACCATGGGAATTTTCCGCTGTACCTGTTTTGCCCGCAGCCTTCAAATGCCCGTATCTGGAAGATTTTGCGGTTCCCTTCGCTCCGTTTACAACACGATACATTCCATCTTTTAGAATAGCATAGGTTCGTGATGAGATGCCCTTAATATGAAGAGAATCTATCGACGTCCAATTTTTTGTTTGACTGATGGGGTCTTCCATGTATCGCACCAGATGAAGCTTTGGATAAACTCCATTGTTCGCGATAATCATCACCATACGAAGCATCTGCAACGGTGTCACCAATAAATCGCCTTGTCCGATGGATAAATTTAACATCATGCCTTTTGTGAATTTATTCTTTCCGTAGTGTTTATCCAAATAATGTTGATCAGGCAGCAACCCGGTTTTTTCCCCAACGCTCTCAACACCCACTATCTGACCGAATAGAAACTTTTTTGAGTATTCAATCCATTTGTTCAATCCCACATCCAATCCCAGCTGATAGAAATAGACATTACACGACTGCTCGATGGCGTCCAAAAAGTTTAACCTGCCGTGTCCCTCCGGCTTCCAGCAATCAAATCTCTTATTTCCCAATCTGTAATAGCCGTCACAATTGATGACTCTATTGGTATCCGCGATTTCTTCTTCTATTGCCGCAGCGGCGAGCACTAACTTGTAGGTAGACCCGGGCGGATACATGCTCTGGATCATCCTGTCATAAAGCGGTTTTTCTGGACGATTAACAATATTTTTCCAGATTTCTTCAGTGACCGGCTTGGAAAACATTGCCGGATGATAATCTGGTTTGCTCACCATGGCAAGGATTTCACCGTTTTTGCAATCAGCAACGACAATTCCCCCTCTTAACGAATCCATCATTGCTTCAAGATGTCTTTGCAAGTCAGCATCAATAGTCAGATAAAGATTTTTACCGGGTAATGGCGAAATTTCCGGCTTGTCCTTCAGTTCTCTCAGCTCCCTGCCCAATACATCAACTTCCACATATTTATATCCGCGCTGTCCACTCAGCTCGCTATCAAAAACCTTTTCCAATCCTCTTTTTCCAACAATATCACCATATTTCACCCCCTTATCATTTCCCGAATTTAACCCTTCTCTGGTAATCTCGCCCAAATACCCAAACAAATGAGGCGCTCTCACACCTGACGGATAAGAACGTTTGGGTTCAATTTGATACACAACTCCTGGCAGATCGAGACGGTTTTCCTCAATGAGCGTCAGTGTCTGAAAATCGACATGTCTTTTTAATTTGACAGGAGAAAAAACGCCGGTTTTTTCATTCCTGATGATCTCCTGAATTTCTTCAACATTCATACCTAAAAAACGACTGGCAAGATTCAGCACCGTGTCTGCTCGCTGAAATTCAAAAGGGATTGCATATACCGAATATGAAGGATGATTATTTACCAGAACTTTTCCCCTTCGGTCCAGTATTAGACCTCGTGTCGGCTCTAAAATAACTTCTCTGATTCTGTTGTTTTCAGAAGCTCTCAGATATTGAGCCTGTTTGTAAATTTGTAAATAAAAAAACCGACTGATCAATATCACAAAAAATGTGATGAGAAGCCCAGAAAACAGAAAACGTTTCTTTTTTATGACTGGGTTTGAATTATGCAACATCATAGAATTATGGTTTCCACAATTTCTCGTTAAAAATAAAATAAACGATCATGGCAACAATTAACGTGTAAAAAGAACGCGGAATTGTAGCATAAATCAGTAGTTCGAAAAAACCAATCTCTTTTCCCAAACTAAAAATTGTCTGATAAATCAACTCATGAATAATAATTAATGTTGAAAAGGACATAATGTAATGTGGCAGGTTGTATGTTTTTTCCGGCTGATGAAAAAATTGTCCTGTGAAACCAATAATGGATTTGGTTAACGCAGAAAGTCCAAAAAATCTCGTCGTAAACAAATCCTGAAATAATCCGGCAAAAAATCCGACAGCGGTCGCTGTGCTTCTTTCATCCCGGTAGGAAACAATCAAAACAAAAATCAAAATGAAGTCCGGCGCAATATTTCGAATAGCAATTAAATGAGCAAAATTCGTTTGAAGAAATAACAGCAAGAAATAAGTGATGATATAAACTATTATTCTTTTCAAAATCATTCACAAACAATCTTTTATTATTGGTTATTCGCGCCCGTTTTCAAGTATAACAAATACTTCTTCAAGTTGATTAAAATTCACAGCAGGCTCTACGACAATTTCCATGAACAATCCTCGTATATCCTCTTTAACGGATTTCACTTTTCCGATTTTGATACCTGCGGGAAATATCTGGCTGTATTCAGAAGTTACAACAATATCATTAATTTGAACATCGGAGTGTTTGGGAACTTCATTCATCACACAAAAATCACTTCCCGTCTTCCAGCGCACAATACCGCGCACCCGGCTTCTCTGAGCAATTGCACTGACACGAAAATTTTGATCAAATAACAACTGTGCGTTAGCAACATTTTTTCCGACCTGGTAAACCTTTCCCACCAACCCACTCGAGGTGACGAGCGGCATATTCTTTCTAACTGAATCTTCGCGTCCCACATCGAGTATAATATCATTAATAAAAGCCCGATCCTGCCGCCCGATGACCTTCGCCGCTTTTAACCGGAATCGGCTGTTTTGTTTAAATCCGATTTGATTCCTCAGCCGCTCATTCTCCAATTTCATTTCTTGCATGGCGCTGTTTTCAATTGCTAATCGTGTGTTTTCCCTACGCAATTCAGCGTTGATCTTTTTTAAATTAAAATATGACTGAGCTTCCGCCAATTCCTTATTGACAATCGATAAAATACCAACGATTCGCATTTTCAAATTTGCAACTTGTTCATTATCATTCGAGGAAATTAAAATCAACGAAATGAATACTGTTGCTGCCAACACAAAATAATCTTTATAAAAATTCAATACGCGATCTATTCTCATTAGTTCTCAGATTACGATTTCATCTCTAATTCTTAATTTTAATTAACTCCCGGAATTCGGTATTAAATAAACAATGTAAAAAATGTTTCTTTTCTCCTTAACATTAAAAAATCCATCTGATCACAGCACCAATATCATGATTTATGCGATTAGTAAGAAAAATGAGCTACTGAGTTTTATCGAAAAGAACATTTTTGGGAAATTACATTTTTGATCTTGCTGTCTATTTTTATCAAAACAACAACTCTGAATTAAGATCAATTACCGAAAAATTCTTTAATCGCTGTACTCTTTTTTCGTCTTTGTTAGTACCTTTTGATATTTATAAAGATCGGTAAGGATTTTTCCTGTTCCTAACACCACACACTTTAAAGGTTCCTCGTTGACAACAATCGGTAAATTCGTCTCCTGGCGAAGCCGCTCATCAAATCCCTTAATAAGTGAACCTCCTCCGCTTAAAATAATGCCTCGATCAAGAATGTCGGAAGACAACTCAGGCGGCGTTTGTTCCAGACAGAGTTTAACTGCTTCTACAATCGCACTGGTGGGCTCGGCTAATGCTTCCTGCACTTCTTCCCCTGTAATTTCGACAGTTTTAGGGATGCCGTTGACAAGATCTCTGCCTTTTACTTTCAAAGATGCCTTTTCATGAAAAGGCGCAACCGACCCCAGATTTGTTTTGATTCTCTCTGCCGTGTTATCTCCAATTAACAAACTATATTTACGTTTAAAATATTGGACAATAGCATTGTTCATCTCATCGCCGGCGATACGGATTGATTTGTGGGTAACGATTCCTGAAAGCGCGATGACTGCAATTTCAGTAGTCCCGCCCCCGATATCGATAATCATGCTGCCAACCGGCTCATCAATCGGTAAGCCCATCCCGATTGCCGCAGCCATCGGCTCATCCACCAAGTAAACCTCTCGCGCGCCAACATGCTCAGCAGAATCTCGCACCGCCCGCTTCTCAACTTCGGTGATGCCGGAAGGGATTGCAATCGCAATTCGGGGTCGAACAAAGCGTGCCAACTTTGCTTTTTTCATAAAATATCGAATCATTTGTTCGGTAAGTTCGAAATCAGCAATCACTCCGCCCTGCAGCGGTCTTACTGTTACAATTTCACCGGGCGTCCGGCCGATCATCTCCTTCGCCTCTTTTCCGTAAGCAACAATTTCCTGATTTGATTTTCTCACCGCCACAATCGACGGCTCATCAACCACAATGCCTCTGCCCTTGATATAAACCAGCGTATTCGCCGTTCCCAAATCGATTGCGATATCATTGGAAAATAAATTGCCCAATTTCGTCCTCGACATAAATACTCCTCTTCCAAACAGACCAGATTTTTAAAAAGTTAGTGCCTAAAATGTCGTATTCCGGTAAAAACCATCGCCACGTCATGCTCGTTAGCTGCCTGAATCACTTCCTCATCCCGAATCGATCCACCGGGTTGGATTATCGCTGTGGCTCCGGCTTCGACAGCAGCATCTACGCCATCACGAAACGGGAAGAAAGCATCAGACGCCACTACTGTCCCTTTTAAAGACAGACCGGCTCTTTTTGCTTTGTCCACAGCAAACATCGAAGAATCGACACGCGACATCTGACCGGCTCCAATTCCGACAGTTCGATCTTTGAGACAAAAAACAACAGCATTGGATTTTACCCATTTGACCACCTTCCAGGCAAAGCGCATTGCTTCCACTTCCTCTTCGGTCGGTTTTCGCTGGGTAACAACCTTTAGCTTGTTTTCTTCAACATCCAAAGCATCCTCTTCCTGCAGCAGCACACCACCAGCGACTTTTTTATAACTAAGCTCGGAAAGATCAATTTGCTCGGTATCCAATTTCAATAATCTCAAATTCTTTTTCTTTGATAATAGTTTAAACGCTTTATCATTGAACTCAGGCGCAATAACCACTTCAATAAATATTTTCATGAGCTCTTCTGCTGTTGCCAGATCCAGTTTCCTGTTAAATCCGTAAATTCCACCAAACGCTGAAACCGAATCAGTTGCGAATGCTTTTGTAAATGCAGAATGCAAATCGTCTCCAACAGCCACGCCACATGGATTACTGTGTTTCACAATGACAGAACACGGCTTCTCGAACATTTTTACCATCTTGACCACCGCATCCAGGTCCATGATATTATTAAATGACAATTCTTTCCCATGCAACTGTTCCAACCCTGTCACGCCCGATTTTTTGTGACCGGTTTCACGGTAAAAAGCTGCCTGTTGATGGGGATTTTCTCCGTATCTCAGATTCTGTATCTTTTCCAAAGTGAGGGTTATATTTTCAGAAAACCTTGAAGCTTCATCTAACTTAGTTAAATATTCAGCAATTAATCCATCGTATTGAAAGGTTGTTCGAAAAGCCTGTAACGACAAATCTTTGAATGTATCATGGCTGAGAGTGACTGCGTTTTCAGACAATTCGCTAATAATGGGTTCATACTGTCCCGGAGATGTAATGACGGCGACGTCAACAAAGTTTTTCGCTGCTGCCCGAATCATGGTAGGACCGCCGATATCGATGTTCTCCAGCGCCTCATCCAGTGTCACATTTGGTTTGGCAATTACTTCAGCGAACGGATACAGATTCACTACAACCATATCAATCAAGTTGATTCCGAGCGCGCTGAGTTGTCCCAGATGATCAGTATTATTTCGCTTGGCTAAAATTGCGCCGTGAATTTTCGGATGTAATGTCTTGACCCGTCCGTCTAACATTTCTTTCTCGCCGGTTATCTCTGAAACTGGTGTCACCTTTACTCCTTCATCCTTCAGTAACTTTTCAGTTCCACCCGTGGAAATAATCTCGACATTCATCTCCGAAAGGGACCTGGCAAATTCAACGATTCCGTTTTTATCATATACGCTAATGAGCGCCCGTTTTATTTTTTTCATTTAACAATCTCGCCTTTCACTTTTGATTCACCTTCTCTTCTTTATATTATTACAAGTTAAATCTTCGTTTTTTGTGCAAAAGAATTTTTACCACAAAGCCCGCAAAGGAGGCACAAAGAACTCAAAGAAAAATAAAAAATATGATACGAAATAAATAGTGGATAATACAATTTAAATTAATAGAAATTAATTTTTTTCTTGGTGAACTTTGTGAATTTTTTATGTCCTTGGTGGTTAAATTTTTTTTGCAGCTTCGCCGCGCTGGGAATAAAACATTCTAATGGTATATCGAGGACCGGATACTTTTTTATATTCTTATCATTGAAATGCCACCATTCGGATTTGATGGACTTAAAGCCAAAGCGATACATCGCGTTTTGAAGAAGCATTCGATTTTTTAACGCAGCAGCGCTAACTTCAGCATAATCGCTCCCTGCCTTGTCAGAAAAATCATCAAAACCAGTCGGCATTTCCAATTCATTGCCCTTGGCATCAACTAATGTTACATCAACTGCAGCTCCCCGATTATGGTTTGATCCTGTTTTGGGATTCGCCACATAATTTGAATTCGGTAGGATGTCCCACATTCTTTTCTGTACAGATAACAGGCGATAGCCGTCCCAAATTTTCAATCCAAGCCTCTGTTTCTTTAAATACTGATGGACTTTTATCAATCTTTCTGCCACCTCTTTTCTTAGCAGGCAGATATTTGCTGAATAAAGTGTATCTCCCAAAAAGTTGTCAGCGGTCGCATATTTCAAATCTACGATGATGGTCGAATCTATTTTTGTAATATCGACAAGATCAAGCTGCTGCTGACAAATCAATATTCCTGGCAGGAAAAAAAATATGATGGGAATTATTTTATACTTCAATATGCTTATTTGCATGTTTATTACTTTTCACTTTAAATGACTGGGTATTTTACGGTTTAACAAAATAATACCGTCTCTAAAATCAACCCCCTTCTTCAAGCTGATTCAATTTTAACTCGTCTCCCCTCGATTTTGATTTTTCCCTCTGCAAATAGTTTTATTGCCTGAGAATAAATTTGATGTTCAACTTTTAATACCCGCTGAGCTAACGAATCAGGAGTATCGTCGTCATGAACCGGCACACATTGCTGCAAAACCGGAGGGCCTGTATCATATTCCTCGTCCACCAAATGGACAGTGACTCCGGACACCTTGCAGCCATAATTGAGTACCGCTTCATGGACATGGTGTCCGTACATTCCTTTTCCTCCAAATGAAGGCAATAATGCCGGATGAACATTTAAAATCCGGTGTTTAAATTTTCGGAGGATTTTTGAGCCAATCATTTTCAAATAACCCGCGAGAACAACGAAATTAACGCCGTATTCCTCCATTACTCTTAATATTTCACCATCAAAATCATTTTGATCAGGAAATCTTTTCTGTGATACAAAAACAGCGCCAATATCATTAGAACGCGCGACATCCAACGCGCCCGCATGTTGTTTGTTTGAGATAACAACTTCAATAGAAGCCTCCAGTGAACCATGTTGAATATTCTTTAGAATTGCCTCAAAATTTGATCCCCGGCCTGAGGCTAAGACAGCAATGCGAAGTTTTTCCATATCTCACCCCAAATTTATTTAACATTTTCAATGACAGCGCTTTCTGTTAAAGTGAGCACTTCCCCGGCTTCTGTGTCAATTTTGGCCATGACGCCTGTAGGAATAGTGTGTTTTACCGGAATGTGTCCGTAAGCGAAATTTGAAACGATCGGTATATCCAGACGACTAAAATAATCATCAAATATAGCACTTAATTCCAAACCCGGCTTTTCCGGATCATGTGGTTTGCAGTCCACAAATTGCCCGATGACAAGCCCGGATATTTTATTCAAAATTCCTGCCATTCTCAACTGAGCTAAATACCGATCAATTCGGTACGGCTCTTCCTCAATGTCTTCAATGAACAAAATCGCGCCGCTAAAATCCGGGCAATACGGCGTTCCGAGTACCACATTGATCAAAGATAAACATCCTCCCAACAATCTCCCCTCTGCTTGCCCCTGCTTATAAATTTGGATCGGCATTTCAGAAGGGTTGTCCAACCTTGCAGAAGAATTTTCTGCCGTCACCCTGTCCCAAAAACTTTTCTCTGTAAATGGATCAATTCCCTTTCCCATTTCTACAGCGAGCATAGGACCCGAGAATGTGACCAAACCAGTTTTAGCAAAAATCGCCAGGTTCAGTACGGTAATATCGCTGTAACCGACAAATACTTTCGGATTTTTTTGAATCAAATCAAGATCAATCGCCTCCACTATCCTCGGCGATCCGTAACCACCTCTGGAGCAAATCACCGCATCAATCTGGCTATCTTTGAACATTAAATTAAAATCATCAGCCCTTTCAGTGTCTGTGCCGGCAAGATAGCCATAGTTATCAAGCACATGTTTACTCTCAACAACCTGGTAGCCGCCTTCCTTCAAGTAACGCATTCCGTTTTTATATTTTTCATCATCCGTTGGTCTGCTCGCAGGCGAAATAACGCCGATTGTTGACCCATGAGAAATGGCTTTTGCTTTGATCACTTTTTTATTCATAAAAAAATCATCCCCTGTCTTTATCATAGTCCCCGTAGCATTGTATTTGCTGATCTTTGTTTAAAAATTACGCTCTATTTTATCAAATTACGCCAGTCTTGCCAGGATCGTGTTAAAAGGCGATAATCCCCAAAGCCGGTTTCGTCCATAAAAATAAAATGCCGGTTAATCGTGTAGTAATACCAAACCTCATACGGCTTTGTACCGCTTTCAAAAGGATGCCTTTCAATATCAGAAGGTGGCCCAAAAATAATAAAAATCATCCCTCTGTCTGTTTTCCAGCCATCTCGAAAACCGCCAAAGTTGGCGTTCGCATAAGCCACTCGATTAAAATATTCTTCCATCCGCTCATTAGCCGGAGTTCCCGGACTCGGATCGCGTTTCTTCCAGAATTTTTTAAATTCATCCAACCTTTCATCCTGCTCTGCATTTTTCAATTTATTCCACTCATCTTTATCTGAAATATATTTCACTTGATCAATCGCCAAATCGATATCCTCAACCGAAGACGGCATGCCTGCCCAGCTTATATGGAGCTTTTTTATTGTTTTGAATCTATTCAATTTTTGTGTAACGTCCAAATACAATGTATATTGACCCTGATTTAATTTTGCTCGTGGCATCGGAAAATACTCCAGAGTTCGGAACCCATCTCGTTTCCGTTTATAGCTATTTTCATAAATTTTTTCCTTTTCAGAATCAACAATATTGACATTAACATCAAAAACCTGTTCCGTTTCGATCTTACTGTAAATCTCGAAATAGGCATACAATTCTTTGGAAAGATCAACAATGTAGTTGCCAATTTCCGGCACAAACGATTTAACGCCTAATGAGTCCACCTTTAAATCCCGAACAAAGGTGACCTCACTCACTGATAAATCCGTCTTTTCAAAATCAAACAATTCAATTTTCTGCTTAATCGAATTCGTGTTATTCGAATTCAAATCTGTAAAACCGATTGAGATTTCATACGCTGCCGGTTTTAGGTCAAATTGCTCATAGGTTGTGCTGAATAATTGACGAGAATTTGTTTCCTGGAAATTATAAACTTTAACTTCTTCCTCCCACGCATCTCCGTCGACTTGAAAATTATCCTTATCATTGACAACCACCGTTATTTCATATTTAGCTCGAAACAGGCTATCTTCCTTTATAAACGAGAGTTCATCATACCGTATTTTAATGTATAAATTACAGCGGCTCAGATCAGGTTCCGGCGCGTTCAGGAATACCAGGTCGTAATGGAGAAAGGGAGCATCATCTTGAGACCCAAATAAAACTCCCTCTCCCAATATCATCGTATTTATAAATAGAAAAATTATCACAATCATGATTAAATATTGGGGAAGCTGATTATTTTTCTTCATCTTTACCTCCTACCCTCAAATAAAATTTGGGTAATTAATTCAAAAAATTTGTTTATTTCGCTTTCCCCCACAAATCGTATGCTTCTCCGCGATCTATGGTGACATTATAAAATCTGCCAATAACTACCGCATCTTCAACATGAACCGTATTATCAATCAAAGGACTGTCCCATTGAGTTCTGCCCATAAAAGATTGGCGATTATTATTGGATTCATCGATAATAACTTTTATTTTTTTTCCGACTAATTTTTTATTCCTTTCCAGTGAAATATCATGTTGTAAGCTCATCAACTCATCCAATCGCTCTTCTTTCAGTCGCTCATCGATTTGATCCGAAAGTTCTGCCGCCTTTGTCCCTGGCTCCGGTATAAATTTAAACACGCCCAGGCGATCAAATTTGACATCCGAAACAAAATCTTTTAACATTTGGAAATCATCTTCACTTTCACCCGGATAACCAACCATTAATGTAGTACGGATAGCGAGGTCCGGAATCTGGAATCTCATTTTTTCAATCAGATTTCTAATCTTTTTTGCTACGATTTGACGCCCCATCGCCCTCAACACGTTATCGGAAATGTGCTGAACAGGAACATCTATATAACGACACAACTTTTTCTCTGTTTTAAACAGCTCAAGCAAATCATCAGTCACATGAGCCGGATGAGCGTATAAAATTCTGATCCATTCCAACTTTTTGATTTTTGCAAGGGCTTGTATCAACAAAGAAAGATTCGTTTTTGTTCTCAAATCCCTGCCATAGCTCGTCGTATCCTGAGCCACTAAAATCAGCTCTTTTACTCCGTTATCAACCAACTCGGTCGCTTCATCAAGCAGTTCATTCAAGGGTTTGCTACGCTGTCTTCCTTTGATTTGAGGAATGGTGCAAAAATGACAGCGGTTATCGCATCCATCGGATATTTTTAAATAGGCGTAGTGCCTGCTCGTTTCTAATAGACGTTTTTGTTTCTTATTTGTTGTCTTTCGCCCTAAATCATTTGCTAAAATTCGACCGATTTCATTGAAATCATAGTTGGGAAAAAACCGATCCACTTCAGGAATCTCCGCCTCCAAAGCTTTCAAATAACGCTGCGGTAAGCAACCGACAACATAAATATGCTTCACCAACCCCTCATTTTTTAAACTTACCGCATCTAAAATTGTATCAACGGCCTCTTCCCGGGCAGGAAGAATAAAGGAACACGTATTAATAATAACGACATCAGCGTTTTTAGGTTTATCTGTAAAACGAAAATTCGATCCGGTTAGCCAGGCTCTTAGATATTCCGAATCGACAATATTTTTCGGGCATCCCAGTGTTATCGTGCAAATGTTCATTGAAATAGCGCCTCAACAAATTCCTGTGCGTCAAATGGCTCCAAATCCTCAATTTTTTCACCCACACCAATAAACTTCACAGGCAGGCCCAGCTCTTTGCTTATCGAAAGAACAATTCCTCCTTTTGCTGTGCCGTCTAATTTGGTTAAAATGATACCGGATACACCAATCGATTGTGTAAACTGTTTTGCCTGACTTAAACCGTTCTGACCCGTTGTTGCATCCAACACTAACAATGTTTCATGAGGCGCTTCCGGCAATATTTTACTCATCACCCGTTTCATTTTTTTCAATTCTTCCATCAGGTTCTTTTTCGTGTGCAATCTGCCGGCAGTGTCAACAATTAACACGTCAATACCTCTGCTTTTTGCCGCATTCAAAGAATCAAAAGCTAACGAAGCCGGATCTGCACCCGGCTGACTTTTGATCAGCTCGGCATTTGCGCGTTTCGCCCATATTTCCAATTGTTCCGCTGCTGCAGCCCGGAACGTATCTGCTGCAGCTAATAATACTTTTTTATTTTTTTCTTTGAATTGAGCTGCTAATTTTCCAATTGTTGTTGTTTTTCCGGTTCCGTTTACGCCGATCACCATGATGATATACGGGGTTTGTTTCGGATTAAAATAATCTTCCGTATCAATTTTAGATGTGGTTGTTATTTCCGTATCCAACGCTTTTAGCATTGCGCTTTTTAAAAATCGTGTGATATTTTCCGGCTTTTTTATCTCCAATTCGGTTACTTTTTCACGCACATCTTCGATTAGTTGAATCGAGAGGTCAACGCCAATATCACCACTGATTAATATCTCCTCCAATTCATCAAATAAATCCTCATTAACATCATCGTGCGAGCTAATCGAATCATTTATTTTACCGATAATTCCGGTTCTTGTCTTTGATAACTTTTTTTTCAGTTTTTCAATCATTCTTTCGCCATTTCAGTAATGTAGCAATTTCCTCTAATATTCCACTTTTGTGCTATCTGTCTTTGGTATGATCAGATTCGCATTCAGCGATAATTTTTTGGCTAATTCATCTGCCAAACTCCGAATGTCATCCACATCGTTCACCTTTCCGTTTGTTGCAGCAAGCGCTTTTCCTGTTTCGACTTCGATTAGACGCGCATCCCCCTCAATTGCACTTTTTAATTTGCTAACACTGCCGACAACCACAGCTTCCAATCCCGCCAGTTTCCCCACTTGAATAGCTGTTTCAGTGTCAACCGCTCCCGTTTGCGACAGCGATTGCTCACCCATTATTTTTTGCAACTGAACCCGCTCCATGACATTAAAACGATTGCTTTTAATTAAAGCAGTAACTAACATTTCAGTTAACGTTTCACCGACACCCAGTTCTTTGGTTTTCACATTGGCGTCTTCAAATTGAAAAACAGCAATATAAGGTTTGTACTGACTTTCATCTTTATGAGTTTCAGGATCAGATTGTATTGCCTCAATCTTGTCACGAACCCGGATAGCAGGTCTGCTGTCTTTTACTTTTTTCCTGATATTCTCCAATATCCTTTTTGCATTCTCTCGCCGTTCGGGATCTTTCAGCAATCTATACGAATGACTCAATTTGGATTCAGCTTGTTTCTCATTTCCAGCCTGGTAACTGATCAAGCCAAGGATATAGTAGGCTCTTCCTGAATTCTTATTAAGTGCAATAGCCGCCTGGGCGTGTTTCGTTGCTTCATCGAAATTCCGTTCCTGATAATAAACTAACGATAACATTTCATGGGCTAAAACATTCTTCCTGTCTAAATCCACTGCCTTGAGAAAGTTTTTCCTGGCATCATCAACTTTTTGGGCTTTATAAAGACTGATGCCTTTTTTAGTTAATTCCTGTGATCGCTTTTTTTGAACCGGTAACTGAGCAGTACCATTGTTAATAATTATAATGGATAAAAAAAGAGACATTAAAATGACAATCACACCACTTTTTCTCATGCTATCCTCCATGATCTAAAAAAAATCCTTGTCTGTTTAACCCAAAAACAGTTTTATGATATCCGGAATTAAATTGGGTTTTTGAATCAGCGCTGCTTTAAAAATATTAATGATCGTGTGCTTTTCTGGCGGTTTTTTCAAAATTGCCGCCGCTGTTTTGTTCAGATCATCATCTGTTAATTTATAAATACTTTCTTTCAAACGATATGCTTTGCGGTGATTCTGACCGCCGACCTTGTCCCACTCTTTCGGATAACGTGATAAAAATTCTTCACTCACATTTTTTTTTGCAATTGCTGCTGCTGCGACACGTCCGGCAATTTCGGCAGCTAACATGCCGGTAACAATTCCACCGCCTGAGATGGGATTGGATTGGTGAGCTGCATCTCCGACCAGCATGATTCTGTTGGCAACGACCTGCTTCATGTGAGGAGCACACGGAACGCCACCAGCCACTGTTGTCAAAACCGAAGCGCGCGGAAATTTGTTTTTAACAAACGCATTCAAATAGGAAAGCGGTGACCGCTGATGAGCATATTCCCCGGAAATGCCCAATCCAACATTTGCTACATGTTCGTTTTTGGGAAAAACCCACAGATATCCGCCCGGCGCGATCTCGCGTGAAAAATAAAAATCACAGAACCGCCGATCCATATCAATATTTGTCAACGTCATCTGGGCACATGTTTCAATGTCTTTTAATTGAAGATGTGTTTTCAATCCTGCCCAGCGCCCCACCCTTGATTCCACACCGTCAGCAGCGATTACAATGCGCGCCTTTATCTCTTTTATTGATCCCATGTGCAAGACCTTTACACCGGAAACACAACCATTTTCTTTCAACAATTCAAAAACAAATGCCTTGGTAACCACTTCTGATCCTGCTTTGGCTGCCATCATTGCCAAATCATAATCGAATTTTTTTCGATCCAGTACAAAACCCACATCTTCGTGATGAACTTTTACAACTGATCCGTCGGGTGCAATCAGGCGTACTGCTTCAATAGAATTTGCAATCCATTCAGGTTTTAAAGCAACGATTTTTTTAATTCCTTTCTCACCGACAGCTTCGGCACAGCGCACCGGTACACCTACTTCCCGGTCTTTTTCCAGCACCAGTACTTTGGCGCCATTTTCTGAAGCGGTTCTCGCGGCTGTCGAACCGGCCGGTCCCGCACCAACAACAATAATATCGTAAAGGCTATTCATGAAACGTCCTCCAGCGCTCTAAAAGGACAAACTTTGACGCATTTCATACACTCAGTACATTTATTGGGATCAATCCTGATTCTCGCCTCGAACAATTCAATCGCATCAACCGGACAAACAGAGACACATGTACCGCAAAAATCACATCGATCAATTTTGACACCAATCATTTCGATTCCTTATTGTTAGCCACCGCTCGTTAGTGAGGTCGAGTATTTAATATTTCACCCGCTTGTAAAAAACAACTAAAATAAAAAAGTTTTTGCAGGAACAATCAACAGTGGTTTGTAATTAAAAAAATCAGAATTCAAAGACAACAAAGCGACAGATTAGCCAGATCAACGATAATTCAACGCAAGAGGGATCAGGTAGATCAATCATTTACAATGCCATTTTCCAACTGGTATTTTTTTATTTTTTTCTCCGGAACAATCGGATATTCACCGCTAAAACAGGCAGTGCAGTACCCACAATTATCTTGGGGTACCGAGGCTAACAATCCCTCCAAAGACAGGTAACTTAAACTGTCCACTTCCAAATAATGCTGAATTTCTGTAACTGACATGGAGGAAGCAATTAGCTCTTCCTTTGTCGGGAAATCCATTCCGTAATAACAGGGGAATTTAATCGGTGGAGAACTGACACGAACGTGAATTTCTTCAGCGCCGGCTTCCCGCACCATTCTAACCAGATATTTTAGCGTTGTTCCCCGCACAATAGAGTCTTCAACAATGATGATCTTTTTATTTTTAAGCACACCTTTTACCGGGTTAAATTTAATTCGAACGTTAAAATCGCGCATCGATTGTACCGGATGAATAAATGTTCTGCCAATGTAATGATTCCGAATCAGACCAATTTCAAACCGGATTCCCGATTGCTGGGCATATCCCAAAGCAGCCGTATTACTGGAATCCGGGACAGATATGATTCTGTCTGCTTCCACCGGATTTTCTAATGCCAATATTTTCCCAAGCCTCCGGCGCGCCTTGTCAACCTTTTCTCCGAAAATTCTGCTGTCAGGCCTGGAAAAATATATATACTCGAAAATACATGATCTGGTATCACATTTTTTGGTCAGTCGATAAGAGGACACACCTTTTTGATTAAAAACAACAACCTCTCCCGGCTCGATTTCCCGGATATATTCCGCATCAACAATGTCCAGCGCACACGACTCTGAAGCAAGGATGTAGCCATCATCTTTTTTACCATAACAGAGCGGGCGATATCCCCGCGGATCGCGAACGCCGATTAACTTCTCTTTCGTCATGATTGCCAGAGAAAAAGCCCCTTCGATCAAATGGAGAGAACTGATTACTTTTTCCTCCATGGTTTTCTCTTTTGATCGGGCAATTAAATGCAGGACAATTTCTGTGTCCGTTGTGGTCTGAAAGATCGCACCTTCGTCTTCTAATTTTTCACGCAATATATGTGAATTGACAAAATTTCCGTTATGTGAAATTGCCATCGGACCATATTTGGAACTCACAATAAGCGGTTGCGCATTTACCAATTTTGTCGTGCCGGTTGTTGAATAACGATTATGGCCTATGGCGATATTGCCTTTTAATTTTTCCAAATTTGCTTTTTCAGAAAACACATCAGCAACCAATCCCATACCAATGTGTTTATAAAATTTCCCCTGATTATTGGTTACAATTCCTGAGCTTTCCTGCCCCCTGTGCTGCAAAGCATATAATCCCAAATAGGCAAAATTTGCCGCATCCGGGTGATTATAAATCCCCATCACCGCACATTTATCTTTTACTTTATCATCATCACACATTATTTTTTCTGTCATCCTTTTTCTTAATTTCAGGCAAAACATTCTAATCGATCAATCAGCGACTAAAATAACCCCTAAAGCAGTGCCCAAAATGTCCGCAGTCAAATCTTTCCAACTAAAAGAATTCTTTTTTTGCATTCCGTCCCGAATTTCTTTGATCAATCCTAATGAAAGCGAAAAGCTAACAGCGCCCTGCTGTGATCTATTATTTGGCAATCCCTGTTCATTACGGCAGTAATAGTAACCGGCTGTTGTCAGAAAAGCGCTGGTCAAGAAGTGATGGGCTTTATCTCTGCTAAACCAAGAATCTGAAACAGTGAATGTTATCTTTTTAAATGTCAACTGCGGTTGATTGTTCGCTTTAAAGTTAATATCTTCAGCGCTTAATAAGTTCACCGAAACACACATAATAACGATCAACAGAAATCCGATTTTGATTGAGTTTTTCACAATCCCAATTCCTTATCAATTTTTTGCATGGATTTAAGTGAAATTTCCAAAAACGCTGTTAACGTTAATCCGAAATCTTCACACGTTTTTATTTGCTCACGATTCGCTCCTGCTGCAAAGCGTTTTTCATTAAACCGTCTTTCCAGAAACGGCACATCGAGCGATTTCAGTTTTTTATCCGGATGCATCAGTGCGGCCGCGACGATTAATCCGGTAACCGGATCAGCCGCATAAATTGCCTTACCTATCAGTTTGTCGCGAGGCGCTTTGGCGTTGTGGCATTTGATCGCTTCGATAATTAGAGGATCCAGTTCGTAGTCCTTTAAAATTTCTGCTGTCACTAATGTGTGACGATCCGGTTCTTCAGCAGTTTCTTCATAATCCAAATCATGCAGCAAACCAGCCAAGCCCCATTTTTCAACGTCCTCTCCGAAATGTTCCGCCAATCCCTTCATGACCGCCTCAACAGCTAACACGTGTTTGAACAAATTTTTATTTGAGAATCTTGACTTTGCCAATTGATATGCTTCATTGCGTTCCATAAATGACTCCGTTTATTTTAAAAATAATTACCGGTAATTGCGATGTAAGCCAGAATAAAAAAGATCGCAATCGGGCAAATAAAACGAATGAGAAAATTCCATACTTTTCGAAAATAAAATTGGTTTTCCTCTGATTCTACCTCTTCTCTCACTGCATTGATTCCCCATTTATATCCGGCAAAGATAGCTATCAAAAACGCACCAATGGAAAGCGAATAATTTCCAAAAACCACATTCATAAAATCCAAAAAGCCCAAATTTCCCGGAAATAACGAAGAGAGCCACTGAGTAGCCCCCAGTGACAAAGCAGATGGTACTCCAATTACAAATGTAATTGCCCCCATCAACAACACTGCCTTTCTGCGGCTCCAACCGTGTTCATCCACAAAATAGGCCACAGGAACCTCGAGCAATGAAATGGTGGAGGTCAAAGCTGCCACTGATAACAGCAAAAAGATTCCGGCTCCGAAAATCATCCCTGCCGGCATTTTTGCAAAAATCGAAGGCAGCACTACAAACACTAATTTCGCGCCCTGTGCCGGATCCATGTCCATGGCAAACAGAGCCGGGAACATGACCAATCCTGCCAAAATAGCAATCATTGTGTCGAAAAATGCAACCGCAACGCCGGATGAAATCAGATTGTCTTTTTTCGAAATATAACTTCCGTAAGTGATCATTGCTCCCATTCCCAGACTTAAAGAAAACAGCGCCTGACCTAACGCCTGGGCAACCGTTGTAAAATTCAGCTTTGTAAAATCCGGCTTTAAATAAAAACTTAAACCTTTTCCGGCGCCGTCCAGTGTCACCGAACGTATCGCTAAAAGAATGAGTAACACAAAAAGTACCGGCATCAATATTTTTGACCACCGTTCGATTCCGGAAGACACGCCTCCCATGACCACCATAACTGTCACAAAAATGAACAAAAAGAGCAATCCGATCGACACAGCCGGACTTGCTGTGAAAGCTGCGAAGATTTCACCGCATTGTTCACTGGAAACAATGTGATTAAAATCACCAAGAATAATTTTTACAAAATAACCAAATGTATAACCGGCAATGACGCCGTAAAATGATAAAATGCACAATCCGGTAATAACGCCAAGTCCGCCAACGATTTTCCACATGCTTTTGGGAAACAGTTTTTTGAATGCGCCTACCGGATTCTTTTGTGTTCGCCGACCGATCGAAAGTTCTGCGATCATGACCGGTAATCCGATCAGTAAAACAAAAAGAATATAAATGAAAACAAAGGCTGCGCCACCATTTTCACCTGCCACATAGGGAAAGCGCCAGATATTTCCCAAACCAATTGCAGAGCCAGCCGCAGCCAGAATAAAACCAAATTTTGAGCCCCAGTTTCCTCTCGAACTTTCTACTGTTGGCACAAAGCCCTCCCGTATTAAACCTTTTTACGTATTTTTAATTTTTATAATCATTAATCGAATTTACCACCGGAAACAAACGGATATTGCAAATACATCTTTCTGTCCAGCCCCCTGAATCTGAACTGGCGAAATCGTTAATGACGGGCTCTCATCAAAGTCCGCCAAATGTGCATCAACGAACGCATCACCCATACTAAATAAAACAACTCCGACCAACCACCAAACAGACAGATTCCGATTGTTGATATAAAATTCTCGGGTTGCCAGATCTTCACTGTTGACAAGCTGCTGATTTAAATAAATAGCATTTGTCAGCAGCGCCGTTTCTCCACAGAAAAAAACAATGGCTTTAATTTTTTTGTTGTTGTACCATTGTCCCCATCCCGGAAACACCAAAGAACGAAGCATGGCGCCGGTGGGTGATTTTTTATGAACAATATTTGTGTCTGATCTTGCTGCTTCACGCTGAGCCTGCGTGCTGTCAATCTCTTGTGAGAAGCCACTCAACACCGGGACAATAATAGACAACCAAGCAAAGATAAATACTGAATTTCTGGACATTATTTAACTACTTGCCACCTTAATTTTCGGAGGATATTGTTCGTCGATTTTTTTCGAATAATCACGATAATAACATCTGTTAAATATCTTTAGTGCCCTCTTTTCTTCAGTGCTGACAGGGCTGCTGAGCGTAATGTCAATTAATTTCTGTATCGTAAAATGGGATAACATTTCCAATTCTTCAACATTTAATTTACGATGAGTTTCTCTTTCCAAGATTTCCAGCAACCGGTTAATTTTGACCTGCTTAAAAGCCTCCACTATTTCCTTATCAAAATGCTTTTCAGCGCCATTGTCAATAACACCCATTACATCAGTAAAATCCATCCGGTCGAGATCACGATAGGGTCTTTTCGAGGTCATCGCGTCAAACACATCGACCACTGCCAGTATTTTTGATTCCAGCGGTATTTCATTCCCAAGTAAACCATCAGGATATCCTGTACCGTCTATTTTCTCATGATGGGCGGCAGCTATTTCCGGTAGTTCTTTAAAATCGCGGCTAAAATTGATCTTCTCCAGAATCCTCTTTGTTATTTTTGGATGTTCCTGCATATCACAAAACTCTTTTATTGTCAGGCTTCCCTTTTTATTCAAAAGCTCCTCACTAATAGCGATCTTACCATAATCGTGGAGCAAAGCCGCATAATACAATAATTCCTGACGTTTTGGCGGCAGATTAATAATTTTTGCAATCTCCATCGAGTAAGCCGCGATGCGTTGAGAGTGCCCTGAAGTTAGTTCATCTCGGGCATCAATGGTGCTGGCTAATGTTTCCACAAAACTTTCAAACGTTTTTTTCTGCTCTTCATAAAGGAGAGCATTTTCCAGTTGCGACGTAGCGATTGTCGAAATGACATCCAATAGATTTTCGTCTTCTTTGTTAAAAATCCCTTCGTGCTTATTTAATACCTGAAACACGCCGATGATTTCTCTGAACTTATTCCGCATCGGGAAGGTCAGCATATTTCGGGTATGATAACCGGTCTGTTTATCAATTTGATAATTAAATCTCGGATCAGCATAAGCATCCGGAATATTGAGGACTTCGCCGGTTGAAGCAACATAACCGGCAATGCCCAAATGAAGAGGAAATCGGATGTCTTTCTCTCCATGGGCAACCTTTGACCAAAGTTCGTTCCGATCTTTGTCAATTAAAAATACTGTACAGCGATCCGCTTTTAACGCTTTTTTTACCTCGTCCATTATGGTGAAGAGAAGATTATCAAGCTCCAACTCCTGAGAAATATTACGAGTAATATTGAGAAGGGTTGTGAGGCGCTGATGTTCTTCCTGATAAATCTTTAACTTTTTTATTATCTGATACTGTTCTTGATCCTCTATTTGTGACGTATCCATTTTTCACTCCCAATCTCCCCCTTTAAGTAGTAACTATTTATTCTCGATAAAATATCCTCCGTAATTTTAAGCAAACACTCTCCAATAAGTTTTTATCCAGGAAAACTGTGTTTAAGGATACTAATGAAGAATAATTGACGAATTATTTGTTTTCTTTTTTAATTGTGTTTGACAAATTTTCTAATGTCGTATTAAAGATTGACCACAATTTGTTTTCAGGTTGATCAATTTTAAACCCGCTTATTTTTCAGCAAAATCAAACTTGATTTAACCCAAAGAATGCAACATTATATTTCGTTCAAAAGGCTATTCTTTATCCAATTCCTCAAAATCCGCATCTTCAATATCTGAGTTCGTCAAATTTAGGTCGCTTTCCTGCTTTGGCGTTCCTTCGACTTTTGAATGCTCCTTTGGCGGATTTAATAAATTCTTAACAAATTTACTGACTAAATAGATAAGCAGCCCGATAATTATCAATCTGAATAAAGACATAATTTCACCATAAACTACGGATTGTAAATTACAGTTCCTTTAATTTCCTTTGAAATTAAATCGACAATTGTCTCAAAATCATCATTGTTGTTTACGAAATCCATTTGAGTCGCATTGATAATAAGCAACGGCGTTTGCTGATAATGATTAAAAAATTTGTTGTACGCCTGGTTTAAACTCATCAGATAATTAACCTTCATTTCGCGCTCAAATGGACGTCCCCTTTTTTTGATATTTTCAATCAGCCGCTGCGGAGTTGATTTTAAATAAATCACCAAATCCGGCGGAGGAATTTCCTGTTCCATTATCAGAACCAGTTTTTCGTACAAAAAAAGCTCTCTCTCATCCAAATTCAGGTAAGCAAATATTTTATCCTTGGCAAAAATATAATCTGAGATTAACATTTGATGAAAAAGTTCCCGCTGTGGTATTTCCTGTTGCTGGCGATACCGGCTCAACAAAAAAAACATTTGTGTCTGAAATGCATACCGCCTGGGATCCTCATAAAAATCAGCAAGGAACGGATTTTCTTCAACTTCCTCATAAATTGCTTTACCATTAAACCGTTTTGCCAGAAGGTTTGTGAGTGATGTTTTGCCGACACCAATGACACCCTCAATTCCGATGTATTCCGGGACTTTGTTTTTATTCATTTTTAAATTTCAATTCCGAATTCACATTTTTTTACAATACGAACTTCTCTGTTGTCCTCACATTCTGCCAGAATCTGATCCACATTTTTTTTTAATGTGGGATGGACAAAACGATTATCGACCTCTTTCAATGGAATCAAAACAAACCGTCGTTTGTGTAACTGCGGATGCGGAATAATTAACTCCGGCTTTTGCAGTGACACCCTGTTATAGGTTAAAATATCAATATCGATAATCCGAGGTCCCCAACGCCCCGTTTTTTTTCTGCCGAACTGTTTTTCTATCAATTTTGTTTCATACAACAGTTGAGTTGGTGTAAAGCTCGTTTTTATTCGAACAACCATATTATAAAAATTCGGTTGAGCAGTATCGCCGTAAGGTTCGGTTTCATAAATTGAAGAATTTCGGACAATATTAATATTTCGACCCTCAAGAGCTTCAATGCATCGGATTAAATTTTGTTCTCGGTCGCCAATGTTTGTTCCCAGGCTAAGAAAAATTTTCTGCATCCAAAATGTTTAACTCGAAATGTTATTCATCTTATTTTTGTCTAAAATATAACAATTTTAAATATATAAAAACATTTCATTTTTGTCAAGCTAAAAAAAACCCCGACATGAGTAATATCGGGGTTTTTTAGTTTTATTTTCACTGAGCTGATTAATACATTCCGCCCATTCCACCGCCGCCAGGAGGCATTGGCGGAGCTGAATCTTCTTCCGGTTTATCAACAATCGTCGCTTCAGTCATTAAGAGTAATCCGGCGATAGAGGATGCATTTTCTAAAGCAATTCTTGACACTTTCGTCGGATCGATAATGCCTGCTTGCATTAAATCTTCAAATTTTTCATCTTCAGCATTAAAGCCAAATGCATCGGTTCCTTCCTTTACTTTCTGTAACACGATGGAACCTTCCCATCCGGCGTTTTCAGCGATGAGGCGAATCGGCTCTTCCAATGCACGTTTGACAATATTTACACCAACCTGCATATCGCCTCCTAATTTCATATTTTCTAACGCTTTCAATGCTCTGATGTAAACAACTCCACCACCAGGAACAATTCCCTCTTCCACGGCTGCTCGGGTGGCGTGGAGCGCATCTTCAACGCGAGCTTTTTTCTCTTTCATCTCGACTTCAGTCGGCGCACCAACATTCAACACAGCAACACCGCCAGCTAATTTTGCTAATCGTTCCTGAAGTTTTTCACGATCGTAATCTGATGAAGTGGCTTCGATTTGATTTTTTATTTGTTTGATTCTGCCTTTGATGTCTTCGGTTTTTCCGGCGCCTTCAACGATTGTTGTGTTGTCTTTATCGATGCTGACACGTTTCGCAGTACCTAAATCACCAATTGTGGTATTTTCGAGCTTAAAACCGGTTTCTTCGGAAATAACACGTCCGCCAGTTAAAATAGCGATATCTTCCAGCATGGCTTTCCGGCGGTCACCAAATCCCGGAGCCTTAACCGCTGCAACTTTAACTGTGCCGCGAAGTTTATTGACAACCAACGTTGCCAGAGCTTCACCTTCAACATCTTCTGCAATAATCAACAGTGGACGTCCCGCTTGTGCGGTTTTTTCCAAAATCGGCAGCAGATCTTTCATGACCGAAATCTTTTTATCGTGAATTAAAATGTAAGGATCTTCCAAAACAGCTTCCATCGCATCCATATCTGTCGCAAAATAGGGTGACAGATAACCACGATCGAACTGCATACCTTCGACAACCTCTAAATTGGTTTCAGTTGTTTTCGCTTCTTCGACAGTTATCACACCATCTTTGCCAACTTTTTCCATTGCGTCTGCAATCAAATCACCGATAGTTCTGTCATTGTTAGCAGAAATAGCACCAACCTGGGCAATCTCTTTTTTTCCTGCAACATCTTTGCTCAAGTTTTTAATTTCATCAATAACCGCTGCAACTGCTAGATCAATACCTCGTTTAAGATGGGTAGGGTTTGCACCGGCGGTTACATTTCGTAGGCCTTCTTTAAAAATAGCCTGGGCTAAAACCGTAGCAGTTGTTGTTCCGTCGCCAGCAATATCACTGGTTTTGGATGCAACTTCTTTTACCATTTGAGCGCCCATATTTTCAGCCGGATCTTCCAACTCGATTTCTTTTGCCACTGTTACACCATCTTTGGTAATGGTCGGGGCTCCAAATTTTTTATCAATAACAACATTGCGTCCTTTGGGACCAAGCGTTACCTTGACAGCATCTGCCAAAGCATCCAAGCCCTTTTTTAACTCAGCTCGTGCATCTGCATCAAAATTTATTATCTTTGCCATATCTTTTTATCCTCCTAAATTGGCTATTTAAATGTTTTCATTCATTACAAAATTGCTAAAATATCACTTTCACGCATGATCAATAACTCTTCTTCATCGACAGTTACTTCCGTACCTGAATACTTTCCGTACAACACAGTGTCACCAACTTTGACTTCCATCGGGACTGTTTCGCCAGATTCGGTAACTTTGCCCTTTCCTATGGCAACGACTTTTCCCTGTTGTGGTTTTTCTTTTGCAGTATCAGGGATAATGATTCCGCCTTGTTTTTTTTCTTCCGGTTCACTCGGCTGAACAACAACTCGATCAGCTAAAGGTTTAATGTTCATTGACAAACCTCCTTACAATTTTGAGTTTTATTATTTGATTAGTTATTATTATTATTAATATTAAATTATCATTTTAGCACTCCAATAATATAAGTGCTAATTTTAGAGTCTAAATATAAAAATTTTAAGTAAATTTGCAATGTCTCAATAGGCTTGTTAAATATCTGTTTTTTGTATCAATTTTGTTTAATTAAGTTTGTTGCAATAAAATGCTAAATAATGTTTACAAAATCCGTTTATTGTGTTAATTTGCTGTTTTTAAAACTATGTAACAATTTACTAATTTTCTCACTGTTATCAAAACGATATTGTTGAAAAAATGTTTTTCCTTTAACCCTGTTTGAAACCGGCAATAAAATTAATTTACACCTTTATCCAAAACCTTTAGATAGATAGTATGTGGCTTTGATTCGGATTTTTTTGAAGATGTACGATTACTTTGAATGAAAAATTAGATCGCAGCAAAAAGTTAAGCCATTCTTCTCTCAATTCTACACAGAACTATTGGCACTTCAATTTCCGACCCTGTTGGTTATTTAAATTTCGAACCCATCTCTTCGAATCGTTTGGTGTCGGTCAGGCCCGACAGAAATGAGGGGAATTTCAACACCGGTCAATTCTTCAATTTTGTAGATATAATTTTTGGCATTGTCAGGTAAATCCTCAAATTTTTTTATCTGAGAGGTTGTCTTTTGCCAACCTGGTAACGTGATATATTCCGGGTTACACTTTTGCAGAATTCCCAAATTCGACGGAAAATTTTCAACCATTTTTTCTCCGCAACGGTAGGCTATACAAATTTTAATCTCCGATAAGCTATCCAGCACATCTAATTTTGTGAGGGCAAAGTATTTGAGGTCGTTAATCCGGGCAGCATATTTTGCAATGACGCCGTCAAACCAACCGCAGCGTCTGGGGCGACCTGTTGTTGCACCGTATTCATCGCCCAAAGACCGCATTTGCTTCCCCATTGATTCCGGGAATTCAGTGGGAAAAGGTCCTTCTCCCACTCTCGTGGTATATGATTTGATGATACCAGTCACCATGTCAATTCGGGTCGGGCCAATGCCCAGCCCCGTGCATGCCCCGCCACTGATCGGATTGGAAGATGTCACAAAGGGAAACGTCCCAAAATCAATGTCCAACAACGTACCTTGAGCTCCCTCAATCAACACATTCTTTCCGTCTTGAATTTCTTGATTTAAAAACAGCGACACATCGAGTAGAAAAGGTTCAATTTTTTTTCCGTAACCGCTAAACGTTTCCGTCAACTGATCCACGCTCAATCCCTTTTTTTGCAGCAGCTTTTGAACAGTCAGCGACTTTTGTTCCCAATTCCGGGAAATCATATTTCTCAATATCGATTGTTCTAAAAGATCACATAAACGGATGCCAACCCGGTTAAATTTATCTACATAAGCCGGACCTATACCTCGCTTCGTTGTTCCGATCTTAAATCCGAAGTTCGATTCTTCCTGCGCCTCATCCTGTAATTTGTGATAAGGGAATATAGCATGCGCGTTCTGGCTGATAAAAAACCTGCCTTTCACATTAATATCATTGGTTTCCAGAAATTCGATTTCTTCAAATAAAACTTCCGGATCGACCACGACACCATTTCCGATGAGACATGTGGTTTGTGGGTGCAAAATACCACTCGGTACCAAATGTAAAATATATTTTTTATCACCTAATATAATTGTATGCCCGGCATTGGCTCCACCCTGGTATCGGGCGCAAATATCCGTGTGTTCACTTAATAAATCAACAATTTTACCTTTTCCCTCATCACCCCACTGGCTTCCGACAATTACGTGTACAGACATAATCACCTCTGAAACTTCACGAAAAAAAACTCCGAACTGATACCATTCGGAGTTGACCTCGCGTCAATCGAATTTTTAAATGTTTTGATTTTACTAACAGGATTCAAAATCCCGATCAGGAAATTATTTGAAACTTGCTACAGCCTCATCAATGGATTCAAATGTTTCAAATATTTGAATTAGTTTGGTAATGATCAACAGACTTTTAATTTTGCCGGCGACGTTGACCAGCTTCAAATCACCTTTATTGTTTCTCATTGTAGTCAAACCACCAATCAGGATACCTAATCCAGAGCTGTTCATCCAACTCACTTTCCCCAGATCGGCAACAACTTTGGTTTTATTCTGATCGACCAAATCATGCAATTTTTCACTTAACAAACTTGCATCCGGTCCACCCATTACTTTTCCAGACAATTCGAGGATTACGACGCCATCTATTTCTTTTTGTTTCAAGTTCATAAGGTTTCCCTCCGCTATAAATCGATCCGAATTAAAAATATGTTTGTAACGTTTGAATTGTATTACTTTTTCTTTGCTCGTTCCTTTTTTAGATATGATTCAACAACAACAGGGCTGGCTATAAATATTGAAGAATAAGTACCGACAATCACACCAATCACCAATGCAAACGAAAAATCATGAATGACTTTTCCGCCAAAGAAGTATAGGATCAGCACAACGACAAATGTCGTTACAGATGTGAGAACTGTTCGGCTTAAAATTTGATTGATACTGACATTAAAAATATCAATATATTCTCCTCTGCGCATAATTTTTAAATTTTCTCGAATACGATCAAACACAACAATGGTATCGTTGAGAGAGTATCCGATAATTGTCAAAAATGCCGCAACAACTGCCAGTGAAACCTCCAGTCCCAACAGTGAAAAAATACCCAATGTAATCATCACATCATGAAAAAGGGCAATAACCGCACCAACGGCGAACATAAATTCAAAACGATAACTAATGTAAGCTAAAATTAGCCCCAATGCGATTAAAACAGCCCAAATTGCAGACTGTCGCAATTCCTTCCCAATTCTGGGACCTACAACATCAATCGATCGAATTTCCAAACTGTTATCTTTCAGTTGAGTTCTCAGCTCTTTAATTACCCGATCTGATAACTCTTCCGCCCCCTCAGTTTGCTGCAATCGAATTAAAATATCGTTGCTTTCCTCGAATCCTTTAATTTCGGCTGTTCCCAAACCGATATTGGACAAGATACTTCGAATTTCGCCGACATTAATATGTTTTTCGAACCTCAACTCCAGCGATATACCGCCAGTGAAGTCAATCCCGTAATTCGGTCCACCATTAATTATGAGTGAAACGATTCCGATGAATACCAGAATTCCGGAAATGGTGAGCGCAACTTTGCGTTTTCCGATAAAATCAATGTGTGTCTCTTTAATAAATTGCATCGTTAATTCCCTTTGTTAGCTCAACTTTTATAAATTTTCGTTCTCGGATATTCAAAAATTATATACTCAGTTCTCTCATTTCTCGTTTGGATGTTACATAATCAAAAACAAATCTTGTCACAACAATTGCTGTAAACATACTCGCGACGATACCGATGGAAAGCGTTACTGCGAATCCCTGAATCGGCCCTGTTCCGAATTGATATAACACAAGTGCGGTTAAAAATGTGGTTAAATTGGCATCCAAAATAGCTGAAAAAGCTCTCCCATATCCGGCATCAATTGCTGCACGAATAGTTTTGCCAGAACGTAATTCTTCCCGGATACGTTCGAAGATAAGCACATTGGCATCCACTGCCATACCAATTGTCAAAATAATACCAGCGACACCCGGTAGTGTCAATGTCGCGTGAAAAGCGGCCAATACAGCCAAAACGAAAAGGATATTTAATATCAGTGCCAGATCAGCCACTAATCCGGACAGTCGGTAATAAAAAACCATGAATATAATAACAACCAACAATCCCACCATAGCAGAATATTGACCTTTTTGAATCGAATCCTGTCCCAGCGACGGGCCAACAGTTCGTTCTTCAATGACCTCCAAACGGGCGGGTAAGGCACCGGCCCTCAAAACAACTTGCAAATCTTTTGCCTCTTCAATATTACTCATGCCATCGATAGAGGCACTCCCCGAAGGAATCCGCTCTTTAATGCGTGGCGCATTGGAGACTTTATCGTCAAGTACAATTGCCAGAAACTTACCAACATTCGCTCCGGTAATTCTGGCAAATCTTTTACTACCCTGTGAATTCAACTCAAGATGCACTTCTGCCGCTCCCGCTCTTCTCATGCTCGTTTCTGATCCTGCAGAAACCTGCACCTGTGCGTCCTCAATATATTCTCCGGTAAGTTCCGGTGACTTTTTTACAAAATAGAGAAAATACCATTCTTTCCCGTTGTAATTTTCAGGTTTGCTGTCCCATAAAAATTCAGAATCATCGGGAATCACCTCCTGAACTTCCGGATAATTTAAAATAATGTCAACCGCTTTCACATTTTCTTTGGGAGCAGCAATCATATTCCCGACATTTCCCAGTAATGAATAGAAGGGATGTTCTTCAAATAATTCCTGATCCACTGAAAGGGACGTGTCACCACCTAATTCAACAGATTCATCAGAAACCTCGCCGAATAATTCTTTCAGATCAACTTCTCTTTCATCTCTGATTTTTTTCTCAGCAGCGGTCGTGTCTGCAGTGGTATCAGTTGCCATCACTTCAGCCAACGCTAAAGAATCCATTTCGCCATAGCGTCGTTGTTTCACAATCTTGTCGATCTTTTCCAGAATATTCCGTGTATAATCTGCGTCACGCAACAGTTTAAATTCAAGCTGCGCCGTTTTTCCGATAATGGTCTTTGCACGATTTACGTCCTGGATACCGGCTAACTGTACGACAATTCGGCGGCCGCCCTGTTTGGTAATCGACGGTTCGGAAACACCAAACTGATCGATTCGGTTTCGCAGCACTTCCAAACTTCGATCAATTGCAGCCTCAGCTTCGTCGCGAAGATCACTGATAATTTTACTATCCGACTGATTCTTTTTTCCGAAGTAGGCGGATAGTGTCATGCCTTTTTCCTCAAACGTTGTCGAAAGCACATCAAAGAAATCCATATCATTACGTTTTGCCTGATGATCGATTTCAATTAACAATTGCTTAAATTCATCAGATTCGACTTTTGAAATATTTGTTAAAAAATGCGGAAAATCCACCTCATAGACTAAATACGTACCTCCCTGCAAATCGAGTCCCCGTTTGATTGACTTTTTTTCGGTATTAAATAGCTTCTCGTCCAGTCGCTGAATATCTGCGGCGAGTTTCCGCGCCTCTTCAACTTTTTCTGTACCCTTTGCCTTTTCATAAACAACAGCCTCGAGTTCTTTTTCAAGCAAAGCGTTGGTAATTTCTTCTCTATCAATATCAGTTATTTCCTGCAACCTGGATATATTTTCCTGTTGCTTTTTATTCAATCTGGAAAGGTTAAAGGTTGGGTATAGCTGCCACAACGCCAACAAAATTAGCACCACAATAAAAATAAAACGATACGTCAAATTTCTACTCATCAGAAAAACACCTCCAAATATATCGAGAATAGTTCAATTTTTTAAAAATAGTTTGTGCAAAGCTTTGAAGGAAAGCTCAATTTTCGAATCAACAATATAGTTTTTTTTCAGCTAAAAGTCAATATTTATTTTTTATATAACTTAAGCAGGATTGTTGCGGTTCCTGAAGCACTACAGAGGATAGAGAAATGTATTAATAAAGCTCCTGTTTTGACCTTGTTGAGATTAGGTTAAAAAATTCTCAAAATATAGCATTCGCTGCATTTTGGACTTATCATTTCTTTCGTTTTTTGCCGCTTCCTTTTTTTGCTTGTTCCTTCACAACCAGCTCTAACTTTTTACCATATTTTTTAATCACTTCATTCCGAAACGCTTCTCGCTTGTCTTTGGGTACGGCAAACGCGCTCGCTGAATAATCCCATTCCCGGAGGCGAATCATATCCCGATCAAATTTAGCATCGCATTCTTCACAAAGGCCGATGTCGTTAACACGTGTAAATAACTCACATCCTTGACATTCGCCTTCATAAAGACCGAATTCATAATCATTGAAATCTTGCATGATTTACTCTTTTCATTTATTCAATATCCTCTAATATTATTTTAAGAGTCTCCGCTAATATCGAGATCTTATTGTCACATACATTATAAACTGCTTCCGCATGACATATCTACAAAAGTATTCTTTGGCTAACTCTTTATCATACATAAATTGCCTCTTTATCAATTCGTTTTTTCAGAAAAGGGTTCATTTTATCACGATAGCTCACAATATCAATAGGAGATCTAAACATCTCTTCCAAATCTTGCTTTATTCCAATTAACTCAAACAAGTCTTGTTTTTTTAAGTTTACGACAACATCAATATCGCTATGTTTTTTGAGCTCGCCTTTAGCAGCAGACCCAAAAATTCCTAATTTTCTAATATGGTATTTTTTTTTGTTTTCTTCTTTGTATCTTTTCAACATTTCAATTATTTCGAAACGTTCCATTGAATTGCCCTCTCTTTATTTAAAACATTTCAATCAGGGTCGATTTTACATTAAACAGCATCTAAAATATGATAACTATTTTTGAATTTATCAAGTAATTTCTAACCTGCATTATTCATAAACTTTGCCACAGAGGCAATGAGGTCACAGACAAACAATAACTTGTGAACATAGTAACTTTCAAATAAAGTTGATAAATATCTGACCGCATATTTTTTGTAACGTTTTGAAAAATAAAACTCTGTGTCCTCTGAGCCTCTGTGGCTACGAATTTTTCAGGCTAAACTCACCCCATGTTAAGAATTAGACGTTAGAGACTGCTTACTTCTTAATTTTTATCAATTACTTCACCCTAAAAAACAAACGAACAATATCATTTATTTTCAAGCTTTCCTCTGCTTGTAAGCATCATCTGATGCCTGATTGGCTCAAATCCCATCGCTCGGAACACTGTCGTTGCCCGAGAATTTTTGTGCCAGACATTCAGTTGTATTTGATCGATTCCCTCAGCGCGCGCCACTTCAAGTGCTTTGGCAGCCAGTTTCTTACCGATCCCCTGTCCCTGGTACTTTTCATCCACCTGAATGTGGTCGATTTCCACAAACTCCATCGGATCAACAAACACATACTCCGGTCTGCGACAAACGTGCAGCATGACATAACCAATCGGTCTATTATTGTCCAGCGCCAAAAACATGGTAAACTCCGGATCTTTCAACCGCTCCAGAAAAAAAATCACCAACTCCTCATGAGCCGGCTCCCGGAAAAAGATCGGGTACATTTCAACATGAAGCATCTGCACTTTCATGCAGAGCCTGGCGAGACTGTCCGCGTCAGTTTGCTTTGCTCTTCTGATTTGTATATTCATTCAAAAAATCCATTACAATTCTACCCCCAATTCCTTCTTAATTTTTTCTATCGAAACAACCTCCTCTCCTTGCTGCCGCTTTCGTTCCAGCAGATTTTCCAATCCTTTTAACCAATCAATCAATAAAGGTCGCGCCACCACATCGCGGCTCGCCTCACGCGGTGTCAGATTATTCAGAGCAGGTACTTTTTGGTCAAGCAATTCTAAAAAATATCTCTTGCTGATGTCCTTAAGAATTTTCGCCTTTTTTTTCTGATCAAATTCCGGGGCTTCAGGTTCTTGTTCTTCAGGTTGCTCTTTTGAATCCAAGTCATATTTCATCTTTACGATTTTTTTAAATGAAAGCGCGTCACCAAAAAGATGCTTCAAATGACGTCGACCGAACTCTGCTAATTCAACCGATTTCGTTTCCAGCCGACAAAGCGATTTATCGACATACAAATTTCCGAGCGCCTCTATCTCCATTTTGTTGCCGTCAGCGTCTAACTGTTCCATTGTCAACATGTATCCATCTTCGATCTCCCCAACCTTGATTGGCTCCAGCTCTTTTTCAATTCCCAAAGTGACCCAATCGAAGCTATACCGATCCGTTTTTTTCTTCTTATTTCCGCGCCGAACTTCTTTTTTATCCAAGAAATAAAACTCATCGAGCGAATCTATTTTCTCCAAAATCGTCAAGAAATCTTTTACCTGAAAGCGAACTTCACTTGGCTGGAACTCGCCATAAGGTGTGTAAAATTTCTTGTTTTTTTCCTTTTCTCTGATCTCACGATCAATCTGGTGAAAAACATCCCAGCGGTCTTTGGCAAAAGCTGCATAGTCTTCTTTTTCTGTTGAACTGCTGTACTCTGACCAGGCTTCTTTAATTCGCTTCACAATATAATCCTTATTACGCTGATTAAACAATTCAACCGCACCGGTAGCATAATATTCATCCTTAATAAAATAACACCGTGACAAAAAAACATCCCACTTAACAAACTTGTGCGATGAAGAAACATCTCTCAAAAAACCCTCTTTCTCCGTAATGAGAGATTTAATATAGGTCCCTTGTCCGGGGAGGACTTTCTGAACTTCATAAAAATCACGGTAGGAGTCTGCCTGGGCGCGCATCTCATCCAATTCCGAATCGGTAAATCGTTCGGGATAATGATCGATCACCCAACTCAAAAATCGATCACTTAGTTCATCAAAATAGAAATCAATATAAAGAATATCAAAAAGTTTCAACCCTGCCAACTGTACCTCATCTTCTGAGGTGGTTCTTAAGCGTCTTTTAAATTCTGATTCCGATTCATTAAATAATTTCCTGATCACCACCGGCATCTTTCGCGCCAACCTGGGATGTTCATCAAATATCTCCGAGACTTTTGATTCAAATGTTGCCATAAAATATTACCTCTTGTTTTTTTGTTCATAACTTCCAGAATAATAACAATTTTAATTTTTTACATCCTGCTCAATTTGATCAAAATTATCATCTTTCCAGACGGATATGTTTCTAAAATCATTTTTCCAATCATTCTTCTTTGTAGATAAAAATTCTCTTTTGATCATTTGGAAAAAGTGATAGAATTTTCTGGTCTGCTCCTCATCTAAATTTAAAATATCATTCATTAATTTTTCTTTATATTTTAACATATGAGTCTCCACGTTCAACTTCAATATATAATATTTTTTTCGAATTTTGGATTCACAATTTTACAAATTAAATCCGATAAAATCAAGAAATAATTAAAACAATCGAATAAACTTGGTTGGCCTGTAATTCAATTAGAATGAAACACACCAATTACCTTTTACAACCGCAACCCCCTCGGCACAATAAATCTCTCCGCCAAATCAAACGCACCCTGAACGATAAGAGCGAGCAGTGCAGCCGGGACAGCGCCTTCTAAAATCAAACCAATGTCATCGAGGCGGATGCCGGTGAGAATGGGCTGACCGTAGCCGCCGGCGCCGATCAGTGCTCCCAGGGTGGCAGTTCCGATATTGATGACCGCGGACGTTTTGATTCCAGCTAAAATCGTGCTTGACGCCATGGGCAATTCAACCAACCGCAGCCGCTCAGCAGGCGGGAGTCCCAGTGCAGAGGCGGATTCGACAATAGAGGGCGGAATGTCACGGATGCCGGTAAACGTGTTTCTTACGATGGGAAGCAAACTGTAGAGAAAAAGCGCCATAATCGCTGGCGGACCGCCGATACCGAGGAGCGGAATCATAAACACTAACAATGCCAACGAGGGAATGGTTTGAATGATACCTACTACGCCGAGAATTATTTTTTCTATTTTGGTCATTTTGACTGCCAATATGCCCAGCAGAATGGCTAATAAAATCGCCGCTGACAGAGAGATGGCAACCAAGAATAAGTGTCCGGTGGTGTGTTTCCAGAGACGCTGCCAGAAATTTTCCTGCGTAAATTCGGTGCGTTTGCCAAACATTTTGAGGATAAATTCAGCAGCGATTTCTTTTTCGTGTATTCCGAAAATTTTTGCCTGCGCATTCATGGCAATCATTTCTTTTTCCGATATTTTTCCGGTGAGGGCTTGCAATTTTTTCACTAAAACCGGCGCTCGTGATTTCAAAGCGTCGCGATAAAGGAACACAGCGTCGTAATTGGGAAAATAGTTCAGGTCATCTTTTAACGTTCTCAAATTATAGTACTCAATTTCCGCATCCGTCGAGTACATGTCGATCACGTCGATGGCGCCACTGGCGATACCGCGGTATGCCAGATCGTGATCCAGTCCGCGTACATTTTGTTGCGGCAGATTGTAAAAAGCACGCAATCCCTGCCAGCCGTCAGCTCGGTCCATAAATTCATTGGTGAAGCCAAATTTCAAATCCGGAAAGTTTCTCAAATCGGAGATTTTGGCAACACCTAATTTTTTAGCGAGGGATTCTCTCATTCCAATGGCATAAGTGTTATTGAATCCCAGCGGCTGACTCATTTCAATACTAAAATCTCTCAATTTCCGCCGGAGTTGTTTTTCAGATTGAAGGTTGTGCTCGTGCAAAATTTCGCGCAGAATCGTGCCGGTATAATCCGGGTAAAGGTCAATTTCCCCTTTCAGCAATGCATTCCAGAGCACACGCGTTCCGCCCAACTGTTTTCGATGCGTACTCGTTACGCCGACACTTTGCGCCAACTGATTGACGATTTCACCGAGGATCACATTTTCAGTAAATTTTTTGGAACCGATTTTTATATCATCATCTGCAGTAAAAGCGTGACTCCCCAAGCCACAAAGAAAAACGACCAATAAAATAATTTTTATCATCGAATATTTCAAATCTGTCCCTCATTCATCTTTTCGAGCGGACTGCGCTGGGCATTGACAAATCGTTCCACAAAATCATTCGCGGGTGATTTGACAAGTTGCTCAATGGTTCCTTGTTGAACCAACTCGCCATCGCGGATTAGCACAATGGTATCGGCAATGTAAGCGGCTTCCCCAAGGTCGTGGGTCACAAACAGCACGGTTTTATTTAGCTTGCGAAAAATTGCTTTCAGCTCCGCCTGCAAATCAATGCGGATCATCGGATCGAGCGCACCCAGAGGTTCGTCCAACAGCAAAAGATCCGGGTCTAACATCAATGCCCGCATCAAACTGACCCGCTGGCGCTGTCCGCCGGAGAGCTGTGCCGGGAAACGATTCAATCCATCCGCTGGAAATTGAGTTAATTCAATAAGCTCAGAAATACGATTTTCAATTTGTGTCCCGGACCACCCCAAATAAGACGCCATTAATGAAATATTTTGGCGTGTGGTTAAATGAGGAAAAAGCCCGCCTTCCTGAATCACATAACCCATGTTTCGGCGTAATTGCAGGATGTTCTCGTCACGTATCTCCTGGTCGTTCAAGATAATGGAACCGGCATCCGGTGTAATGAGCCTGATGATCATTCTCAGGATGGTTGATTTCCCGCACCCGCTGGGACCTATCAGCGCGACTGTCCGACCCCTTTCAACTTCGAGAGTGAATGACTTAACAGCCGCAAGTTTGTCAAATGATTTTGTAATGTTGGTTAATTGGAGCATGGATATGTTTTAGGGCAGTTAAACATTGATTTGGCTGAATTAATAATTAACGAATATCACCGATCATTTTCTTGACCGTTTTAAACAAAATTGGAATATATTTTTTACACACCAAAAATATTTCTTCTGCATCGATGTCAAAGTAATGATGCGTAATTACATCTCTTAACCCCATTCCACCTTTCCAGTCCACTTGAGGATAATTCTTTAGAAGAGATCTGTTTGTAATTTTATCAATTCTTTTCAGGCTTTCTCCAATTGCAATAAGCTGCATGCATATTGCATCTAACTTTTCCATCCCTTCCGGTGAATTTGTAAAGTCCTCTGCCCTTTTTATCGGTTTGAAACGAATGCTCACTTTTTGAGTCGACTCTAAAATTTGATTTAGTATGTCTAAAGCAAATTCTTTATCATACATAAATGGCATCCCTTTCAATTCTTTTTTTAAGATAGGGATTCATTTTTTCACGTTTTCTTACAATGTCAATTTTGCTATGAAGCAGTTTTTCCAAGTCAGCTTTAATATGAACAATCTTAAAAATGTCAGGTTCGTTCGTTTCAATGACGATATCAATATCACTATCATCTCCTGATTCCTCTCTAGAATATGAACCAAATAATCCGAGTTTACTGATGGCGTACTTTTGGGCATTCTCTTCTCGATATTTTTTCAGTTTTTCAAGAATGTCTGAACGATTCATCCTTTAGCTCCTATTTAAAAATTGTTTTATTTTATTCTACAAAATTACTTTAATAAAATCAAGTAAAAATTGTATTTGAATTCATCACAATGAATTTTCATTAATAAATATTCCTTGATAATCTCCCGTTTTTCAAATTCAAGCAATATAATTTTTAACTTGACATTACAAAAATATTTTGTATATTGCAATCATAAATTTTTGCAGTCAGTTTCGTAACAAGTGGTGCACACTAATGAAAAAATTTAAACTATTTATTCTACTGACGCTGCTTTTAAAATTTACGTCTGCTACTGTCACTTTTAGCCAAATCGTGCTCTCCGAAATTATGTTCGATCCAATCGGCAGTGAATATTATGATGAATTTATCGAACTCTATAACACCAGCGCTGTCGATACGGTGGACCTTGCCTGGTGGGTGATCAGCGATAGCTCGGATTACGACATCATCATTCCTCACGAAAGCGGTACCAAATTAGCACCGGGACAGTTTGCTCTCATTCTCGATTCCGGATATTTTGAGAATTCGGATCACTACGATGGAATCATTCCTGACGATGCATTGATTTTGACAATCAATAATGCAACCTTTGGTTCTGGCGGTTTATCCAACAGCACAGCCGAACCTGTTATCTTGATTGCTGCCACTGGTGACACAGTAGCAAAATATCGATACTCACTGGATAACGAACCCGGCTATTCGGATGAAAAAATTAATCTTTTCGGATCGGATAATGCTGATAATTGGGCGAACAGCAGGGTATTAAATGGTACGCCCGGGAAGTTGAACAGCGTGCAACCAATGACTCATGATCTATCCGTCGAGTTGGTCGCTTTCCCTGAAACTTTGCAGCCGGATCAGTCTGTTACACTGGTCGCTCAAATTAAGAATTTAGGTCTATCTTCAGCGTTTAATTTTGAGCTCAACTTTTATCACGATACCAACTTGGACTCAATTTACAGTCATCAAGAACAAATCAGCTCGACATTTTTATTTGAAGATTCATTGGCTCAAAACGATACTGTCCAGCAAAAATTGGAAGTTGAAAATTTGAAGAGCGGTCATCATCGATTTTTCGCTGGGGTGTCCTACTCGCCGGATCAGGATAGCTACAATAATTTATCATCTGCAGAAGTAAAAGTCGGTTTTCCTGAAAAGTCACTTGTGATAAATGAAATCATGTTCAGACCGAACTCAAATGAGCCGGAGTGGGTTGAGCTGTTCAATCCGCGAGATGATTCGATTAATATTCAGCACTGGAAGTTATCGGATTCGCGAACAGACAACAAATTAACCATTTCAGTGGCTCCGCTTTTTATTCCGGCTGACGGATATTTCATCATTGCTGATGACAGCACTTTTTTCGATGTTTATCCAAACTGTACCTGTCAAATAATGGTCGCTGATAATTTTCCCGCTCTGAACAACAGCGGTGACGCAGTAACCATCTACGACTTAACCGGCACTATCATTGATCAGGTCAACTATCAATCTAATTGGGGGAGTAAGACCGGTGTCTCGTTAGAACGAATTCTGTTTGACGGCGAATCAGATGATCCGGTGAATTGGGCACTTTCTCAGAGCTCGGATGGTTCAACGCCATGTTTGAAAAATAGTGTGGCTCCGCGAGAATTTGATTTGCTGCTAAAATCTTCTTCCAGACTGGTGGATGCTGGCTCGATTCAAACAACGGTGACCATCGTCAACCTTGGCGTAAATCCAATTTCTGATTTTCGATGTGAGATTTATTTGGATGAAAATTTGGATTCTTTAGCCCAGCAGAATGAGCTTTTCGATGAATACGACTACGTGGGTCCTGCATTAGCCTGGTATGATTCCACCCAATACAGTTTCTCTATTCCTGATTTAAATTCCGGAATAAATCAAATCATCGCCAAACTGATTGCTCCCACTGATGAGGATACATCGAACAATTATTCAATACATCGAGTATTTATTCCCTTTTCAGCCGGAAAGCTGTTAATCAACGAAGTCATGTTCAAACCGCTTTCCGGAATGCCGGAGTGGATCGAAATTTACAATCCGGGAGTTGATTCTGTCAATCTGTTGAACTGGTTTTTTAGCGATTCCAATACAGAAGAGAAGCTACTCATTTCAGATAGCACTTTCTGGTTAAACTCAAGCAGCTATGTCGTCATTTCCCAATCAGCATCGCTCACCGATCAATTTCCATCGCTTAACGAAAGTCATGTCATTGTACCCAGTTCCTGGCCCACGTTGAACAACACCTTTGATCAACTGCTGATTTTTGATCCAACTTTTCAGACAATCGACAGCATGGCGTACTACAATTCCTGGAGTGAGGAGCGCGGTGTTTCTTTAGAGCGGGTTGATTTTTTCAACCCGAATGTCGATAGCACCAACTGGTCACCTTCGATAGACTCGCTCGGGGGCACGCCCGGCGGATTTAACAGCGTCTCGCCACTCGATTTCGATCTTGCTGTTATTGAAACTCATTACCTTCCGAAAAACCCATTCCCCGGTGACCGGATCACATTTTTTACCGTCGTCCAAAATGTCGGTCGGAAATCCGTGTTGAGCTTTGAATTAACATATTTCATTGACTATAATCTGGACAACACATTCCAATCAGATGAAAAAATCGGTGAATCACTTTCATTTGATCAAATCTTACCTCCGAATGAAATCGTCACCACCGAATTGACAGCTATCTGTCCGGAATCCGGTCAATACAAAATGTTAGCTCAATTAAAAGCAACTGATGACTTAAAAAAACAGAACGATACACTTTCGACAGTCTTAAGTGTTGGGTTTGCTGAAAAGTCATTGGTAATTAATGAAATTATGTACAGTCCCGATGGTGAGATGCCCGAATGGATCGAACTCTATAATCCCCTTTCCCGCGAAACGGATGTGAAGAACTGGTCATTTGCCGATAGTGACAGCGCACACCCAATTCAACTGACGCATAACCATCTTTTCGTTTCACCGAATTCATTTCTGATCGTAAGTCAGGATTCAATGATAAGCGATCATTTTGATTTATCAGAGTCTGATCTAATCATTATCAAAAATCTCCCCAATTTAAATAACGACGAGGATTACGTTTTTATCTTTGACGCCAATAAAAATCTGATTGATGAGGTGCACTATTTCGATGATTGGGGTGGAGAAAAGGGCGTTTCATTGGAGCGAATCAATCCGAATTTAACCTCAAGCGATAGCAGCAACTGGGCATCGTCTGTCGATTTAAATGGTGCAACTCCAGGCAGAAAGAACAGTATTTTCGTTGATGTGTTACCACCCTCCGCACAGCTCAGTATTTCACCAAATCCGTTTTCACCGGACAATGACGGCTTCGATGATGTGACTGTGATCAGCTATAAGCTACCCTTCAATTTGTCTCAAATTCGGATTAAAATTTTCGACATCCGCGGACGGCTGGTCAGAATTTTAGTCAATAACCAAACGTCCAGTACAGAAAATTCGATCATCTGGGATGGCAAAGACAACGCCGGCAACTTTTGCCGGATGGGAATCTACATCGTTTATTTGGAAGCGATTCACTATCAGAAGGGCGTGGTTAAGTCGATAAAAGATACGGTGGTTCTGGCAAATCAGTTATAATAATAAAAATAAGACAATGGAAAGTTATCTCAGGTTTTCTGTTAATCCTCACCGAATTCGTTTTCAAAAACGCTTATAAAATCAGTGAAAATCGCCTTCGCAATGATGCTTTTCGATTTTAAAATTTCCTCAACAGGCTCTATATATTCATGAAAATCTAACGCTGTTTGATCCATCAATTGTTGTATTCTTTCACATAGCCAACCTTCCAGCTCTTCGAAGTTATTCCAAATATTTGAAGCCAACTCAAACAGGCTGGTAATACAGTAATCAATGTCTTCCGTTATTTTTCGTCCAATCAAATCCTGTATAATCGACGCTGTCACATTCATACATTGGATACAGAAGACTTCATTTTTCATCGACGATGCTTTGATCCCAATCTCTGACAACACATCACAAATCTTGTAAACCGGCAACGACTCCGCTGGCAATGATCGAATAGAAAGTTTGGACATGTAATCCAGGTTCTCAATCACATCATTCACGCAGTTTTCATAATTGTTCTCAAGTGACAGCAAACCGATTTTTTTTAGACTTTCTGCAATGAGATGATATTCCAATCTGACCGGTGGTTTTGCCCGGAGCCCCTTCAAAGAAATCTTATTAATCGAAAAGATGGTATTACGAATTGTTTCCCGAGAGCATATCACCGCAGTCTGGGTAACAACTTTTTCCATCGTCAGGATAATTCTCAAGGTAAAAAGATTCACCCTGAATTCAGAAGTATTGTCACCTACTATCCTGTTAACTTCTTTATAAAGGCGGTAATTAATCATGCTGATGGAGCCATCATTGTCTATTTTCTCACCTATTTCGCTAATATTTTCAATGACCCGGATGAGCATGTCATCCAATATTTTATTATTTTTTTCGTATAAAACTTTGATCAAGTACACCAATGTACTCAAGCCTGAATAGAATATCTTGTTGTCTTTATTTCCAAGTATTAATATATTCTCTTTCAATTCATCCAGGCTACTTATCAAATCATATTTCAAATTCCCAATATTTTTCTCATTTCCATTTATCATGTTTTTTTCTTTTAAAATTTCTTTTTCGTCCTGTTCTTCTTTAGTTTCCTGACACAGTTTTTTTACATTCTTCAATATTTTTCTTTTCATTTTATTGAGATTTTCTGAGATTGAATATTCTTTGATCAAAAAATAAAGATAGGGAAAAATTAAAAACAGGGCGCCCAGAAACGATGCCAGACTCAGTATGTTCGCATTCTTTACTGAAAGGCTTATTGAATAGAGAATTTCAGTGGCTAATAAAACAATCGTAATGATATAATATAAAAAATAGCCGGGAATTGTACCCGAAAAAATGGCTTTGATATCTTTATTTTGTGGTTGGACTGTAAGTTGAATAATTACTTGTGGAAGTACAAAGATAACAGCCAAAATTTCCGCCAGAATTTGAGCGAAATTACGGTTGATATCCTGATGATCTTGTTCCATGCAAGGATTGGCAAAATAAGCAATAATCAAAGCAGTGGCCAACAACACGAGAATAATAATGATTTCGTTTAATCGTTTGATCAATGTTAACCTCACTTTTTTATTTACTTTTCAAAATTTCGTCCACATAGGTTTTTAATCGTGTTTTCTCCATCCGTTCTTTCACTTTAATGCGCTCAATTCCCAGTTGTCGAATTTCATCAATAATATTCGGGCTATTAACAACAGTAAATACCATCACTTTATTCGGATTTAAGTTAATATTTTCTTTCTCTCTACCAAAAAGTTTCTTTAACAAGTCCAATCCCGGATACTCTGTTTTCATAGCAAAACCTGGACCTGCCTTAATTAACAGGTCGAAAATCACAACATCATAATCCGATTCAGCGAGACGTTGGTAGCCCTCTGTTGCATCTTCAACCAACTCGATTGTATGACCGTTACGCATCAACGGCGCTACATATTCGATCAGTTGATCTCTTGCCTCATCCTCAATCCACAATATTTTTGCCATTTTCAATCTTCTCCCTTCGTTTTGGTATAATCACGGTGACTTTTGTTATATATGGGGGCAGTCTTTCACCCTCTTTTTTAACTCCCGCTGGTCTGCTGATTAAATCAATTTCTCCACCATGTTTATCAACAATTTTTTTTGCATCTGCCAGACCGATTCCGGAGCCTGTTCGATTCCAATCGAACGAATGTTTCCCTCGATAGCTAAAATCGAACACCTTTTCTAACTCATCCCGTTCGACAGGAACGCCGTAATTTGAAAATTGGATTTCGACATCATGAGCGCGAACATTCACGCGAATATCGATATAGCCACCGGGTCTTTTATAAGAATATTTGATCGCATTCAAAATCAGGTTTGAAAACATCCGATCGATGTGCGCTTCTGATAGATCCATCAGGATATAATCTTGTTTGGGCGGAATAATGGACAGACCTTTCTGTTTCGCCAAATTGTAGTAGATTTCGATGTTCGTTTTTAAAATTTTCATCAGATTTGTTCGCTGAAAATCGAATCGTTGTTCTTTGCCGGTAAACAGATAATTCCTTAATCCTTCAATGACTTTGTAAGTGATCTGAGTATTACTGAGTACTCTATTTTGAAGTTTCAGAATAAAAAAATCATAAATATCTAAAACATTCTTCTTTACTTTTTTCAGCAGAGGAAATGAAGGAGAATCTTGATATAGTTCGAATTTATGAATAAGATCATCTACAACTTTCAGCATATCGAAAATAATCTCCCGAATATACAATTCACGTAATACAGGATCGGCATATATTTTTTCGCTTCGTGCCAGGTTATTTTTGTTTTGCTCTAACTTCCTGACAGCCTTCAAATCTGTATATGAATCTTCTAACGAATCAATAAACCTTTCCACATTCTCAATCAAATCATTCAAATAGGTATCCGTGATATCAACACTTTTAATGACATCAAACATTTTGGATAGTCTTTTCTCTAAAATCTCCATCAAGGTTTGTGATGTACTATCAATATTCATAATCGGCGCGATATACTGATGGACAAATTTATCCATATCTTTCATGGTTTCTTCGAGTTTTTCACGTTGTTCGTTAAACTGCTTCTCTAATATCATGCTTTCATTAATGTCCACCACAATGCCTTCTCGTCCGCTAATGCTTCCGTCTGAATCACGAATCAAGCCACAATCGACCTGAATCCAAAAAGGAGTACCGTCCTTTTTTTTGGCGAGGAGTTTATGGAAAAGATTTACTTTTTTTTCAGATTCGGCTCGTTCCAATTCTTCATAAAATTTTGATTTTTGATCTTCATCATAATAGAGTTTTGTAATATCTAACCCAATCACTTCATCCCGACTTTGGTAACCGTGCATTTTCGCAAACATATCGTTACAGGACATAATGACGTCTTTATTTCCAGTTTTTCTTACTTCATAATAGCCACTGGAAAAACGCTCAATGGTTTGCAGATATTTTCGTTCTTTGGTCACATCGGTAAATGTTCCTTCCCGTCCGATGACATCTCCGTCATCATCTTTCCACAATTTGCTATTTATCGATATGAATAGATTTCTCCCGTCCTTTGTAACCATTTCCGCAGAGTAATTTTTTACCTCCCCATCTTTCTGCAGTTTTTGCAAGTATTGTTTGAAATCCTTTTTATTTTTCCATAAGCTTGAGGTATCAACTTCGGTTAGTTCAAGAGGTGATTTGTATCCGAACATTTTCGCTACGGCTTCGTTTGCCATCACTAATAAATTATCGGTGTTAATCCGAAACACACCTGACGTCAGATCGTCAAAAAGTTGACGGTAACGCACTATTTCTGTCACATCCGTCATACTACCGACATAGCAACATTCATCTGAATTTGAACGACATTCGTAGCGTTTACAATTATCCTCCACAAAAACCACTCTGTTTGTATCTTCCGTCTTCAACTCGATGATCTCTCCCTGAAGTACGCCACTATGAGCATCAAGTTTTTCTAATAACCGCGGTCTCAGTTCGGAATTGACATAAAACTCCTTCATTTGTCTTTTTGTGACATCCGTCTTTTTAGACATCCCAAATATTTTTCGGCAGGCATCGTTACAATACATAAAGTAACCCTTTTCATCAACAATATAGAAGCCAACCGGAAAATAGGGACCTGCTTTGGCAATCGTGTGTCTAAAGTCCTGGCGAAATACTAATTTTATTTTGTCAAAAATGGTTAAATGCTTGTCATCGTTCGACATTTTATTGTCCCTCGTTTTGTCAAACCATACAAAACAAATTACCGCTAATCTCAGATAAATATCACTAATACATTTTCTATATTATATTAATTTTATTTAACATTGTCAAGAATTAAATTAAAAACATGAACTTTTCGTAATTTTTAAAATGGGATGCGAAAACCAAGATGAAAGATGTTGAAACAAAATAATTGGCAAAAAAAAGCAACCCTCTCAAATTTTTAATGAGACCGGTTGCTTTAAAGATAAGTAATGTTCGCTTGTTATTTAAAATTCGCCTTCCAAGCCCAATCCCGGTTTATCCGATAAAATCATCTGTCCTTTTTCAACTTTAACCGCAGAGAACGGATCATTCGCGATCAGCAAATTGCCGTCCAGATCAGCATAATCCACCAAAGGACTGATATGGGCTGCTGCTGCGATAGCACAGCTACTTTCTATCATACAGCCGAGCATAACTTTCATTCCCAAAGAACGCGCCATCCAGATCATGCGCATGGCTTCCTGAATTCCGGCGCTTTTCATGAGTTTAATATTGATCCCGTCGTAAGCGGTTGCCAATTTGGGAATGTCCGCCGCACTTTTCACGGCCTCATCGGCGATCACCGGAATATTAACACGATCCCGAAGCCAACGGGTTTCTTCAAGCATATCAGACGGCATTGGTTGTTCGATAAATTCGACGTTCATTTTCTCCAGCCATTTCACCTTTTCCAGTGCTTCCTCTTTATCTGTCCAACCTTCATTGGCATCCACGCGCAACGTTTTATCGGTCACGTCTCTGACGGCCTTCATGATTTCTTCATCATTTTCCTTGCCCATTTTAATTTTCAAAATCGGGTAATCTTCTGCTTCTTTGATTTTCTGTTGCATCACTTCCGGCGTGTCAATGCCAATGCTGAACGAGGTCACCGGTGTTTTCGATTTATCCAGTCCGTAATATTTGTACAGAGGCACGCCTAAACTTTTCGCCACCCAATCCATGATTGCAATATCAATCGCGCATTTTCCTGCTGTCTGTGCCTCGGTGATGTTATGAATCGCATAGCCCAGATCGACAAAATGCCAGGGATCAAATTTCTTCACCAGCGGCTGCGCTTGTTTAATGACTTCCACCGTGCTTTCAGGGGTTTCATCATAACGAATATTCGGCGCTGCCTCGCCAATTCCGAACACACCGTTTCTGGTATATTTAACAAACACATTGTGCTTCACATTAGACGAATTCCGGGAAATTGTCCAGGTATGTTTCAAATTCAAATCTTTAATTTTATATTCTAACATCGTTCCTCCTGTCGTTTTCGAACATCCGGTTTGTGTTAATGGTAAAACACCGGCATTCAGCAAGCCTATGCCGGCAATTGTCTTTCCACTTGTTTTCAAAAATTCCTTTCGAGTCATTGACATTTTTTCCTCCGTGACATATAAGTCATTGACCTAAATTTTTTTATTTTAAAATACGCCGAACAACCTTTAAACCTTTTCTGCGATATTCACTGTATGTTTCATCATCCGGATTAAAGCTGTTGATATGAACAATACCATCTGCATGGATAAATTTTCCATCACCGATGTACATGCCGACATGGGTAATTCGATTGGCGCTCCGTCCGAAGAATACCAGGTCACACGGCTTCAAATTTTTCCAATCCTCATCAATTTCCACAGGCTGTCCAAAGTTTTGCTGCATATTGGCATCTCTGGGAATGGTTATGCCGTGCACCTTGTAAATGGTCTGGGTGAAGCCCGAACAATCGAATCCTTTAGGCGAACGACCGCCCCAAAAATAAGGAATGCCCTGAAACGTAAACGCCAAATCGATGAGACTTTGCGGTTTGGGCTTTGATTGATTCTCAAACTGCTCCAATTCGGTGACCAAATCGGCGCGAATATATCCCTGCCGCCCATCCGGGAATTCAACATGGTACCAGTCATCTTTTTTGTCTAACATCACTAATTTATTCAGTAGTACCACATCGCCAATGGAAATTTTACATTCTTTTTCCGGTGATTCCCAAACTTGACCATAATTGCAGGTAACGATCACTTTTGATTTCGCGTCCCATTTTTCAATCAATTCTGCGTCTCCGACAACCACGGCACTTTTCATCAGCCAGCCCAGATACTGATCTTCCAATTGGACATAAAGCCACCAGCCGCGCTGCTTTAAAATATCGATTTTGGTACCCATCAGCGCCTGAGTAATGATCTCGTGATCCACGTTATGATCGCGACGCACCTGAGCTACGCTAACCCGGACAACACCCTTCGTCTGCTCACCCAATCTTGGATCAGGCAATACCATTAGACTATCCAAAATGTTCAAATCCGTTTCAGTGGACAATCGTTCTACAAGTTGTTCTTTCGCTTCCGGATTGAGGATTTCACCCTTCAGGATGAAACGATCCTCAACCAAACGAACATCAACATCAAACACCGAGATGCGGCTGTCCGAATGATATTCCGCTTTTACATCCTCGACTATTTGATCCACTTTCCCACTAATTTCGCTGCCCGGTTGCGCAACCAGCAAAAGCGGTAACCATAAAAATAAGAAAATAAATTTCAAATACAATTTCTTCATAATTCTGCTCCGTCAATCATTAATCATTTGTTCAATTCGACAAACCTTTGCACAGATCGGTCATAGGTCTTCTCAATATCATCCGGGAAAAAGCACGCCGGCAATTCATTCATCCGCTGATGATAGATGATGCATTCACAGCAATATCCCTTTCTCGGACAAGGCTCATAAGTGCAATTGCAATTCTGCATATTTTTTTCATAATTTTTACAATCCATAAAAGCTCCTCACTAATTTTAAAATTCTGATTTCCTGTTTTTATCAATTTATCATTAACATCTTCCTCGTCTGAACAAATTGACCACTTGTCATTTTAACAATGTACACTCCGGTTGTTACCGCAGCTCCGTGATCATCCAATCCATTCCATTTAACACGATGGAATCCTGCCCCCATTTCTTTATCAATTAGTGTTCTCACTTTTTGACCTAACAAGTTATAAACAATTAATTCCACGTGTGCTTTTTGGGGAACAGAAAATCTAATCGTTGTCGAAGGATTGAATGGATTGGGATAATTTTGTTCGAGTTCATACACATACGGCACGCCAGCAGCCAGATTCGCTGAAATAGGTCCGTGAAGTGTTTTCACTCCCTGTAATGAAATATCTTCGAGCCAGTAATAATATGTTCTCGTTCTTTCGACCTGATCATCTTTGAATTGATACGTTCCGTTACCAGTAATCAAATCTTGATTAAGTTTCAACGCGTTGCTGCGTTCAAATTGATCATTTGTTTGACGATAAACATTAAACCCGAGATGATCGACTTCGGACAACGTCTGCCATCTTATAACCACAGCATCTTTTTCATATTCAGCAACAAATGAAGCCAGCGTGACTTTAGTCGGTTGCGTCAACTTAACCGCATCACAGCGCAATATCGGCAGATCATCCTGATAGGTAATATTGGTATCGTTAATCACTTCAACGGATGAAGTAATGCCTTCCAAAAAGCTATACGTTCCCAGAAACTGCCACATATTTCCGGTAGCGATACCACTCTGTGCAATCACAACCGTATCAGGGAGCCCACCCGGAGGATTAATAACGTATGGTGCGAAGTTTGTTGAATTGCTGCTGTTCGGAACCGAGGATGCATACACTTCATATTCCATGCTCACCGGCACCGTAAATTCCCACCTTGCCCAGGCAAACGGATTCGAATATTTAGAAGTGTAGCGCGCACTGGCATTGACCGCATACATCGACTGTGACAACACCCAACTCGTGTCTGTGGGTCCGTAAGTAAAACCGGTCAATGTGTCGCTGTCGTCGATTGTCAGCGTGGTTCCGATACCGTTGCCAATCAAAATAAATTGTTTTTCACTCTCATCGACATCATCGGACAATATTGTCAGCGTATCCCGATAATTTGTTACACCGGTCGGAGTAAAAGAAATGGTTGCGATCACGCTGTCCAATTTGGGAACCATGATCGGAAACGAGGTTGGTGAATCAATGACAAAATGAGATGTTTCTACTTTCATATCATTGATCGCCAATGCCGCGTTTCCAATATTGCTAATTCTCAATGAAAAAGTTTCCGTGGTATTAATTGGCACATCGGAAAATTCATGAGATGTTGCCGGCAGATCAATGTCAGCAATTGATGGCACATGCGTAAATTTAAATAAATCGGATCGCATGGCATAGCCCGAGCCGGTGCCGTCATTAACAATAAAAACAGAGTTTAACGTTCCTTGAAACAAATAATAAGTACCCAACAATCTCCACACGCTGCCCGCGCCGTTTTGATTAAGATAAACAGAATCGATTGCTGCACCAAAAGGATGAATTTCAAAAAGCGCACTTGTCGCGCTATTTTGCGTCGGTGGTCCACCATAATAGATATTATACAGCCCCGAAATCGGAATGTCAGGAATAAATTCACAGCGTGCTCCGGGATTGCTCGAACGGATTACATAGCGACTGCTCGGATTATTATAATTGTCCATTTGAAAATGCGCAGAGCTGTTTCCCCATTCGCCAATGTGCTCGAAATAAGCCGGAGGCCCGTCGTTGTCATTAACGATCACGGTTTCCGTCGTTCCCAATCCCGTCAGATAAATTACCATTTCCGGCTCATCCGGATCGTCGGTTTGAATAATCAACGAGTCTTCGAACGTTTTTTCAAAATTTGGTGTAAAACGAACTGTAATTTCTTTGGACGTGCGGGCATCTATCGTTGCCGGAAAGGCTGGTTCCGGAATGGAAAAGATACCCGTTGATGTTTCGATATTGTTAATCGTTAGCACAGAGCCACCGATATTATGTAATTTCAAAATCCAGTCTTTATTTCGCCCCATAGCCACTTCACCAAAATTAAAAAGTGCATCCCGATAATCGCAGTCCACGTCTTTTTCATCAAGAGAGGAAATGAGTCGCACGGCATCAGCACGCAAACAATAGCCGGACACGCTATTAGAGTCATTTAATACCTCGACAAAATTTTCACCACCCTCGAAAAAGTAGTAAACTCCCAGCAACCGCCAATTGCCGCTGTTTTGGTTTTGATCCCAATATTGAACATCAGGTTCAGCACCAAAAGGACTGATGGTGTATTTAGCCCCGATCCGCGCGTTCTGAGTTGCCGGAACAATGAAATAGGTGGCGTAATAACCGGAAACCGGAACCTGGAGCATCCATTTTGCCCACTGTCCATCTTCTGTTCCAACAATCGAAGCCCGGCTCCGCGGACCATAACCGGCAGCAGTTACGTCTCTCCACTCGCCGCCTCCATCAGTGTACGCTTGATCCATGTCATCGACATAAAGCGTATCTTTTTCTTGTGCAAAAATAATTGAAGTTGACACGAGCAAAAAAATCAAGAATATGAGCACTCTTTTCATCTTGTTTCTCCTATTTTGTGTGAGCTTAAAATTAATATATTTTTAGCTAAGATTCAAGTCATTTTTATCGGTTTCTTTTGTTTGTTCGATATCATTATCAATAATCGCTTTTCTCATTTAAAGTGTACTTTGGAAAATTGTTGACATTTAAAAAGAATTTGATTATAATTGAATTTGATTCTGTGAGTTACGTTCAAACTTTGGGAGAAACTTTCAATGAAAGCCATGATATTAGATAAAGTTGTTGATCTCAAAAAAACAAGATCACCGTTGAAGTTGGTTGACATCCCGAAACCTGCCCCCAAATCCGATGAAATTTTGATTAAGGTTTGCACGTGCGGGGTTTGTCATACGGAACTCGATGAAATCGAAGGTCGGACACCTCCTTCCTTTTTCCCGATGATTTTGGGACATCAGGTTGTCGGATATGTTGAGAAAATGGGGAAGAATGTTTCTAAATTTAAAAAAGGAGATCGCGTGGGTGTCGCCTGGATATTTCACTCGTGCGTACATTGCGAGTATTGTAAATCAGGATCAGAAAATCTGTGTGCAGATTTCAAAGCAACTGGCAGGGATGCTCACGGTGGTTATGCGGAATATATGACTGTTGAAGAAGACTTTGCTTTTCCCATTCCTGAAATATTTTCGGATTCGGAAGCTGCTCCGCTGTTGTGTGCCGGTGCAATTGGATATCGATCTCTCCGTTTGACAAAAATTAAAAACAGCCAAACATTAGGTTTAACTGGCTTTGGAGCGTCAGCACATCTCGTTTTGATGATGTCAAAACAGAAGTTCTCCGACACTAAAGTTTATGTATTCGCCCGCAACAAAAATGAGCGGGAATTTGCCAGACAGCTTGGCGCAGTTTGGGCTGGTGATACTGAAGACGAAGCGCCAGAGAAATTACATGCAATTATCGACACCACGCCTGTTTGGAAACCCGATGTTGAAGCGCTCAAAAATTTGAGACCTGGTGGTCGTCTCGTTATCAATGCGATCCGAAAAGAAAATATTGATCAGGATTATCTGCTGAAACTGGATTACGAAAAACATCTGTGGATGGAAAAGGAGATCAAAAGCGTGGCTAACGTGGCGAAACGCGATGTTACCGAATTTTTAGAATTAGCAGCAAAAATTCCCATTAAACCCGAAGTTCAGGAATTCGAATTAGAAGATGCGAATCGAGCTCTGATAGAATTAAAGCAAAGCAAAATTCGTGGTGCCAAGGTTTTGAAAGTTTGCTGAAATTCGGATTATGTTATTTTTTAAAATATTTCTCTTGACAATATAATATTTTTTTGTTAAAATAAATAAATTGATTGATAACAATAACACACAAGGAGGTTCAAAATGGCTGGAGGCAGAGGAACAGTTAATAAGGTCATTCTTTTAGGACGATTAGGACGTGATCCGGAACTTAAATATACACCCAGCGGAGCTGCTGTTGCTAACTTTAGCATAGCAACAAACTTGGTTTGGAAAGATCAAGAAGGGGCTAAACGCGAAAAAACCGAATGGCATCGGATTGTGGTCTGGCGCAAACTGGCTGAAATTGCCGGAGAATACCTCAAAAAAGGGAGCCTCGTATATATTGAAGGCCGTCTCCAAACACGTTCCTGGAATGATCAAAATGACATTACACGTTACACAACGGAAGTCATTGTTGATAATTTTGAAATGATTGGAGGAAAAGGTGAACGCGCCGAACAATCCGTCGAACCGCCGCCTCCGTCCGAAGAGTTGCCGGAAGCAGATCAATCAGAAAGTCCGCCCGAACAATCCGAGGACGATCTGCCCTTCTAAAAAATGAATTAATAAATTTTCCATCTCAATCCGGGAACAATCGTTCTCGGATTTTTTTTATCAAAACTATTGCCTTTGATAAATTTTTTAATATATTAGTGTCTGTCCGTAAATGATGATATTTGTAGTACAAGCATCTTGCTTGTAATCTGAATATTAGACTTAGCTAAGATTTTTTCGCAAGCTGGAACCTTGCGTTACAATTCCGGACAGATACATATTAGTAAGCAAAAGATGTTATCTATAAATTGAGTAACACAATCATGGAATTTGAAGATTTCGTTACAGCAGCTTTAAACGAACGAAAGAGGGCGAAGGCTACATTCTCAAAGTTCAGAGTTGGCGCTATTTTGGTGACAAATAAAGGCCAGCTTTACCGGGGGTGCAATATCGAAATCAGTACGTTCGGACTCACAATCTGTGCTGAGCGTGTTGCCATTTTTAAAGCGGTTTCCGAAGGAGAGACGAACTTCAAATCCATTTTCATCGCCTCGGACTCCTCGCGAATAACACCCCCTTGCGGCGCCTGTCGTCAGGTGTTATGGGAGCTCGCCGGAGACATTGATGTGGTAATGATTAATTCATCCGGAAAGTATCAAATAGAAACATTGAGCAAATTACTTCCCTTTGGATTTGACAAAACATATTTGGAATGAACAAATGAAATCAATTATTATTATCGGTATTGCCGGAGGATCGGGATCAGGCAAAACATTGGTCTCCGAACGTATTCTTGAAGAAGTCGGCTCTGAAAAAATGGCCATTATCCAACAAGATTCCTACTATCACGATCTCAGACATCTACCAGTCGAAGAACGAAAAAAGCAAAATTTTGATCATCCGGACGCTTTTGACAGTAAATTGTTATTCGATCATTTAATTGAACTGCTGGCGGGCCGAGATATTGAAATGCCGCTTTATGACTATAAAAATCACACCCGAAAAAAGGAAACCAAAACAATTTGTGATCATACGATCATTGTTCTTGAGGGCATTCTGATCTTGCACTATCCAGAGATTAGAAAAATCATGGATATAAAGGTGTATGTGGACACAGACGATGATATCCGTTTAATCCGCCGGATTCGTCGCGACGTTGAGGAACGGGGGCGAAGTTTGAAGTCGATTCTGCACCAATACGAAAACAGTGTCCGCCCGATGCAGTTGCAGTTTGTCGAGCCGACCAAACGCTACGCAGATATCATTATTCCGGAAGGCGGATATAATTTAGTTGCCATCGATTTATTAAAAACAAAAATTCGTTCCCTACTTCAGGAGCATGAAAAGGCGAATTAAGTTATTTTGTCAAAAATTGATCAAACTAAAATGGAGAGTTATATGCTTGAAGTTATTACCGGCGCCATGGAGGCCGGAAAAACCTGGCTGCTCTACAAGAGAATCAGCGATGCCAAGCTGATGAAAAAAACGGTTCAGGTCTTTTCTTACCCGGTTCACGATGGTCATGTTGTCTCCCGCGTCGGATTCAAAAGCAAAGCGATTACCGTTCCAACTGTGGCTGAAATTGAAACACAGTTGGCTCAAAAAGCAGAAACCGTTGCGATTGATGATGCCCAGCTTTTCGACAAACACGACCTAATCACTTTCTGTAACCGCTATCGGAACCTTTTCGATATTATTATCGCAGGACTCCAACTCAATTCGTTTAACGAAAACTTCGGTGCCATCGTGGAGCTGATGGGCCGCGCTGAAAAAGTGACTGTGCTTTTGGGGGTCTGTGAAAAATGCAACAAGCAAAACGCGATCATCTCGCAAAGGTACCGCGACCGGGAACACACCATTCCGATCACCAAGGATGATCCGAAAATTGAGCTGCGAAAGGAATTTTATGCACCGGTTTGCTGGAATTGTTATCAACCGCCAATTTGATTTAGTGCAGCAATCTCGATTTATTTATAACAGATTAAAATTAGTTTACAGAAAACCTAATTACAATTCAGGAGAAAACTATTTGTGATACAAAGGATAATCGGATTTTTTGGTATCTTTGTCTTGTTGGGAATCGCCTGGCTGCTTTCTAATAATAAAAAGAAGATCAACTATCGAATCGTTTTTTGGGGAATTGGATTACAGCTTATCTTCGCCGTTTTAATTCTCAAAACCGGTCCGGGTCAGGCGCTATTTTTCTATGCGAGGGAGTTTATCACCAGATTGTTGAGCTTCACCGATGCCGGTGCTTCCTTCTTGTTCGGAAAACTCTATTTAGGCGATCCTGGTGTTGCTGAAGGTCTAAAGCAGGGCGAACCTTATCAATTGTGGGATCCGTCAAACGGTAGATTTGTGAATATCGGTATCGTCTTTGCCTTTCACATTTTGCCGACAATTATCTTCTTTGCTTCCTTTATGGGAATACTCTACCATTTGGGAGTCATGCAACGAATCGTTCAATTCATGGCATGGATTATGACCAAAACCATGGGAACCAGTGGCGCTGAGTCGCTATCCGCAGCCGGGAATATTTTTGTCGGCCAAACCGAGGCGCCGCTTTTGATCAAGCCTTATGTCGGGCAAATGACCCGTTCTGAATTAATGGCAATCATGGTCGGAGGATTTTCTACAATTGCCGGTGGTGTGATGGCAGCTTATGTGCGATTCGGAGTTGACGCCGGACATTTGATGGCTGCCAGTGTGATGTCAGCGCCGGCAGCATTGGTCATTGCCAAAATTCTTTACCCGGAAACCGAGGAATCAGCGACCAAGGGAGAAGTAAAATTAAAAATTGAAAAAAAGACAGCGAATGTCATCGATGCTGCCGCCGGAGGTGCTGCTGACGGTTTGAGACTGGCTCTCAATGTTGGCGCCATGCTGCTGGCATTTATTGCATTAATTGCAATGATTAATTTTTTTCTGGGTAATTTGGATAATATCATCAACTTCGTTACATTTCACCAAACAAATTTTAACTGGGATTTAAGCCTAAAGTCGATTTTCGGCATCGTCTTTTCTCCGCTCGCGTTTGTGATGGGTGTTGATTATAAAGACATTTTTGAATTCGGCAGTCTTTTAGGAACAAAGGTGTCAATTAATGAGTTAGTGGCTTACGTTGAACTCACGAATTTGAAGGGCGTGATTTCAGATCGATCTTATACTATTGGTACTTACGCGCTCTGTGGGTTTGCAAACTTCAGTTCGATCGCTATCCAAATCGGTGGTATCGGCGGTATCGCACCTGAACGCCGAGGCGAGTTAGCAAAAATCGGATTAAAAGCCATGTTCGGCGGCGCTTTAGCATCGTGGCTGACAGCAACAGTCGCCGGCATTCTTTTATAATTTTTTTTGGAAATTTCAATGGAACAAAAACAATTAACCGACTCGGTTCAGTTTGTCAAGTCTAAGATAAAAGAGGTTCCTGATGTCGCCATCATTTTAGGATCAGGCTTGGGCTCACTGGCAGATGAATTAGATGACTCTGTTTTAATTAACTGTCAGAATATTCCCCATTACCCGGTGTCCACGGTTCCGGATCATGCAGGCATCTGGGTCTTCGGTCGATTAAAAAGCGCCAACATCCTGGCTTTGAAAGGGCGCGTCCATACTTACGAAGGATATTCAGCGCGACGTGTTACCTATCCGATTCGATTAATCGCAAAACTCGGGATTAAACGACTGATTGTTACCAATGCCGCTGGTGGTGTCAATCCGGAATTTAAGCCGGGTGACTTAATGCTGATTAAAGATCACATCAATTTTATGTTCGACAATCCATTGATTGGCGACAACGAAGTCAAAGCAAAAAAGCGCTTCGTTGATATGTGCGGCGCTTATGATAAAAAATACTTTAACGCCGCTAAACAAATTAGCGCAAAGCTTGACATCCCCCTTAAATCCGGCGTCTTGCTCACCTTGAGAGGTCCGACTTATGAAACAGCATCTGAAGTGAAAATGGTACGGATTTTGGGTGCTGACGCGGCGACGATGTCCACCATTCCCGAGGTCATTGCGGCCAGACAAATGGATATGCGTGTGCTGGGAGTTTCATGTATCACGAATATGGCGACCGGTCTGACTCGTGAGAAGTTAAGTCACGATGAGGTTCAACAAACTGCCAATCGGATTAAGCACAGCTTTGTTTTATTGATGAAAACAATCTTGACTGAAATTGGCTCCTGGTAGTAAATAGTATTAAAGAAAAATTTAAGAGGTGAAATTTTGCAGCGACTCGATCATATAATCAAAGCAGCACATAATGAACATCCGGTAGATTTGATTTTAAAAAATGTAAATTTAATCAACGTGTTATCGGGTGAGATATATGAGACAGACATAGTGATTCATGATGATTTGATTGTTGGTATCGGAGAAGATTATCAGGCAAAAGTCACCCTGGACATGACAGGACGCTACGCAGCCCCGGGATTTATGGATGGACATGTTCATATCGAAAGTTCCATGGTCGTTGTTCCGCAATTTGCACGCGCTGTTGTACCATTAGGCACGACATCCGTCATCACCGATCCCCATGAAATTGCCAATGTGATGGGTTACGAAGGTATTCGTTTTATGATGGATTTTGCAAAGTACAATCCACTGAATGTCTTTTTCATGTTACCCTCCTGCGTTCCCGCAACAAATTTGGAAACAGCCGGGAGTCAGCTTCGGGCGTTCGATATTTTCCCGTTTTTAAATGAAAAATGGGTCTTGGGTCTGGCAGAAATGATGAATTATCCGGGTGTAATCAATAGAGATGTGGAAGTGCTGGATAAACTCAACATATCTGCAGAAAAACGAATTGATGGTCATGCCCCCGGATTATCCGGAACAAATCTGATGGCATATATTTCAGCGGGAATTTCCTCTGACCACGAATCTACCTCGCCTGAAGAGGCATTGGAAAAATTACGCTCTGGCATGTACATCATGATCAGAGAAGGAACCGGTACAAAAAATTTGTGCGATTTGTTAAAGATGGTTACCCCCGAAAACAGCAGACGCTGTATTTTTTGTACGGATGATCGCCACCCCCACGACATTCTGAATGAGGGACACATTAACTTTATGATAAAAACTGCTATCGAATATGGCATTGATCCAGTTTCCGCCATAAGAATGGCGACCCTGAATACCGCCGAATATTTTGGTTTGAAAAAATTGGGTGCAATTGCACCGGGCTGTTTTGCTGACATCGTCATCATCGATGATTTGAATAATTTTAATATCAACATGGTTTTAAAAAATGGCAAAATCGTGGCTGAAGACGGAAAAACAGTTTATGAACCAGCAACTCGACCGGAAGTCAAAATCCGAGGTTCAGTGAATATTAAATGGCTGGAAGGAGATGAATTCCGAATTCCGGCTGAAGGTGATCGTTGCCGGGTGATCGGCTTAATCAAAGATCAGATCGTAACCGATTCGCTTGTTGCTCAACCTAAAATTGAAAACGGATTTGTGGTTTCAGACACAGCGCGTGATCTGCTTCGTTGTTTTGTTGTGGAGCGGCACCATGGTTCCGGTAATATTGGCAAAGGCCTGGTTAAAGGATTTGGACTCAAAAAAGGTGCGATTGCCTCTTCGATCAGTCACGATTCTCATAATATTGTTGTGGTTGGCGTCGATGATGAAGACATTTTCAGAGCTGTCGCTCAAATCAATAAAATGGGGGGCGGGCTGGTTATATCAGAGGGCGGACAGATTTTGGATTGCCTGCACCTGCCAATTGCAGGACTCATGTCCAAAGATCCGATTGAGGTTGTGAATGAAAAAATGGAAAAGCTGATACAAATTACAAAAAATTTGGGCGGCTCACTGGAGGACCCATTTATGGCAATCACCTTTCTGGCGCTGCCAGTCATTCCCAAGCTTAAATTAACAGACCTGGGATTGGTTGATGTCGAATTGTTTGATCATGTGGACTTATTTATCAAATAACATAATCACTGATTATCATTATGTTTTAGAAACCTTCAAATTGATTAGAGGCTTGA
>CAYYMH010000003.1:0-60797 GCA_964472785.1 uncultured Cytophagia bacterium
ACAAGTGGGGAATATCGTGACCCTGAAACTGGGGAATATGATGGACTTTGACATCAATATAACAAAATATTTCATAATGTCAATAAAAATAGATTGTTTTTCACTTAATATAACATGTATTCATTAAATATTTTAATTAAAAAAACTTCATTTTTTACTTGACTATTAAACAAAAAATATGTACCATATTGATAGTTAGGTGACGTTACTAACTAAAGGAGTATGAGTTGAAATTTAGATCCAACTGCTGTTGTTTACTTTTAATCCTCATTTTTTTAGTCGTCTCAAATCCGTTGTTCGCCCAGAATACTGGGAAGATCACCGGCAAGATCGTTGATGCGGAATCTGGCGAGCCGCTCATGGGGGTGAATGTTGTATTGGAAGGCACGCTGTTGGGCGCTGCCACGGATATGGAAGGCTGGTACGTGATTCTCAATGTGCCGCCCGGTAAGTACAACATGAATTTTTTCTACATGGGGTACCAAAAGGTAAAGGTGGAAGCTGTTCAGGTCAACATGGGACGAACCACCAAAATCAATGTTGAGATGAAACCGTCGGTGATGGATTTGGGGGAAGTGGTCACGGTCACGGCAGAGCGTCCCATCGTTGAAATTGATAAAACGTCCAGTTCGGTGCATTACGAAGCTGCCGAAGTTGAGAAGATGCCGGTGGAGAATTTGCGGAACGTGCTTGAGTTATCGCCGGGTATCAATCAGAATCCGGACGGCACCATGAGTGTGCGTGGCGGTGGTGCTTACGAAATCAACTATTCGGTGAATGGTATTAAAAGCATGAATACGAACACCGGAATTCCCGCCTACGGTACCGGCACAAAAGCGGAAAGCAGTTGGAAATACGATATCAATCCGTTGGCAGTCGCTCAGATGGAGGTGATTACCGGCGGATTCAACGCAGAGCACGGTAACGCGCAATCCGGTGTGGTGAAAATTGTGACCAAGCAGGGGGGACCGAAGTTTCACGGTGCGTTCCAAATGGAATACCGACCGCCCGGCACGTATCACTGGGGTGATTATCTGTACTCGAAAAATCAGTTCGAGTGGGAGAAATGGGGGAACTATGAAACATGGCTGCGTCAGCCGCAATTTGTCGATTCCACCGGTGCGGTAAACGAGGAAGCTGCCCGCCGGAATTACAATCTGTGGGTCAAAAATCACACCCCTTCGGACGATAACATTTTAGGCGTTTACGATTACCGGAAACATGCGTACACCCGCTATCTGTTCAGCTTTGGCGGGCCGCTGGGAAAGGACCCTCAAAAACTGACTTTTTTTCTCACCGGCGAGATTAAAAACAAACCGACACGTCTTCCCACGCGGGAAAAAATTCAGGAACTGGGAAATTATTCGCTGGTGCTTTCATACAAACCCAATGCCATGCATCAGTTCAAATTCACCGGCTTGTTTCAGCAATATTATTCGGGCATGGGTTCGGGATCGGACGATATTCGCTGGTCAGGATTGTGGGGAAGTTACGGTGCGAAACGAAAATATACGTTGGTTTATGATTCGCCGCGCGAGGAGTCAGTATTTGCGCAGAGTTTAAATTACAAATTAATTTTTTCTCCCAAATCATTTCTGGAAACAACATTCACTCACCAGTATGAACGGTTGTATGCGTTACAAACACCGACGCCCGGAATTGACAAAGATGTGCAGCTTCATCCCAATCCCGAAGACCGGCAACTGGAAGACCGTGGTCCGTGGAATGAAAAATACCGGGAATATTACACCTGGTCCAGTCTCTACAATCAGGCATCAGTGACGCATTTTTACGAAGGAAAAATGAGCCTGACTCACCAGTTTTCCAACACAAATCTGTTCAAAGCAGGAGTCGAAGCGTGGTTAATGGATCAGGATTACAATGCGTCCTCGTCGCTCTGTGTGTCCGCTTTCATCTGGCGCACCGGATTTGCCACTAATTACAAAGCGAAAACGTGGTACGCGGCTGGTTATATTCAGGACAAATTGGAATTTGCCGGTATGGTGGCAAACATTGGCGCTCGGGTTGATGCCTACAATTTTGGCACCGATGTACCGGTTGATAAATATAATGTTTTTTATCAGGCATTGGGAAGTCCCTCTGTCGGGAATCCCAAATGGGAATCTTCGAAGACCTTTGCCACGGTTTCTCCGAGACTGGGATTTTCGTTTCCCATCGGGCAGACCACTGCTTTTCGCGTGCAGTACGGGCATTTCCGCTCCATGCCCACGATGAATCAGGCGCTCGATAATCAAACCTACAATGGCTGGGGCAGTTACGGTAATCCGAATCTGGAACCGAAATTGAGTGTCAATTACGAAGTGGGCGTCCAGCAAAATTTGTGGAACACCCACCAGTTGGACATTGTGACGTATTACAATGATCTGAAAAATCAGATTTCGACGGTCTATATTAAGAGTTCCACTGGCAGTCAGAATAAGCCGGATGATTTAAAAGGAACTTACATCAGTTACGAAAATAATGGCTACGGTAATTCACGGGGCATCGAAATTAGTTTCTCCAATCGACCCACCGGACGCTGGAATTACCGGTTCGCGTACACATTGAGTCAAACCAACTATGGCTATCACGGTGTCTATCTGGATCGGCAAAAACTTACCGAAGAGTTGGCTCAAAAATACAGTTATTCTGCCAGTGATTTTCTGGCACCGGAAGACCGGACGCACCGCTTCAACGGCGCGCTGACCTACACGATTCCTGATAAAGAGGGATTGCAGATTTTCGGTGTGCATCCGCTGGAAAATGTATCGGCAAGTTTGATCATCACTGTCCGAAGCGGACTGGCTTACTTTTGGTCACCGGAATACCAGTATGATTTCAGGGTGGAATCCAATCGACGCTACCCCATGGAATCACAAACCGATTTGCGGATCGAAAAGTCGCTGGACATCTGGAATTTGGACGCCACGTTGAGTCTGCGGGTTTTAAATTTGTTTAACAATAAACATTTGACACCGATTTCGTCTGCCGAAGCTTTGGATCGCTATGTGTTGAGAAGTGTCACGTACGCTGATCCGGGGAATGATTCGACCCGTGATAAATATCTTTACAATTATTTTCAGGCGTATCGAAATATTCCGAGGCAGGTGTTTTTGTCGTTTGGAGTTTCGTTTTAATTTTTTTGTCAACAAGGCGCGAAGACTCGAAGAAAAGATAAAAAATTAAAGATGCTTTAACTTGCAATTCAACTAAGATCACAATGTATAAATCAATGGACAATCTTACAAAAAAAATTACTGTTTTGCAGTTGTTACTTTTTATATCCCTGATGTCGATAACCTCGAGTGTTTTTGCACAAACTTACACCATCGAATTGAAGCGGGGAAAACTCTGGCACGCATTTTATCTCTCCCAGGAATGTGAGCCCATGGCTGACTGGCAGCGCAAGACGTATGGTCTGGACTGGCCCGGTTTCGATACCGAGGAAGTGAAACAGAATATCGGGGGCAGCAACAGTTATTTAAAGGCTGGCGGTTTTTTTATTACGGCGAAAGACGACACCGGTGCTGTCTGGGGCTGGGATAATTTTGCCACCCACGGCACAGAAGTTGGCTTTGAAGGGGATCAATTTCGTTATCTGGTTTCCAGAGATGAATTTGATCGTCCGATTCACCGGCTGAAGTGGCAAAACGGAGAAAACTATTGGCTGCAAACCGATGCGTTCGAAGCGGAGCAGGTAATTGAATCGCAATGGGAGATAAACGGCGCCTGGTTCCAACCGTGGGACAATCAGAATATTCCGGTGGAAGTGAAACGGACAGTCCGGCACTGGTCCGGTTCGCAGGCGGATGAGAACTATTTTATCATCGAGTACCGGATTCGAAATATCCAGCGACGAAATACGCTGAAAGGGGTTTATCTGCTATTCACTTACGCGCTATCCCCCAATCACCGGGGGTGGAATCTGACGTTTCCCAACTATCCCGCGGGCGCGCGTAATACGCACAGCACTTATGACCCGGAAACGAAAACGCTTGTCGCTTGGGCCGGTGATTTCAGAGCGACTCCCGGAGAAGACGAATCGTTTGATTTCTTTGAACACATTATTTACGATCCGATAAATGACCGCAACACCTTTGAACCCGAGTTCGTGGTGCCCGGATTTTTGGGAATTAAATTCCTGTATATTTCACCGGATTCGACCGGTATTGAAAATCATATTAACGGTTTTGCCTGGTCTGCGGCCGCACCCTCCTCGGATCATTCAGGTCCGTTTTTGGGCGTATCCGGTTTGGAAAACAAATATGTTGCCATGGCCGATCCGTTGATGCTCTCAGAGGCATTTAACAATCCGAACGATGAGCGCATGGGTCAAAATCGTATTTACGCTAATTTTTCTCTGGGTCCGTTTGATATTCCGCGCAGAGATTCGATAACGGTTATTGTGGCAGAGTTTGTCGGCGGATTAAATTATGAGGACGCGATCCGGGAAGACATGACCATCGAAAAAATCAGGGCAGCCGGAGATTCGGCAGTGGATTATTTGACGGACAGAATTGATTTTAATTATCAGCACAATTACACCGTCCCCATGCCGCCGCCGGCACCGGCCTTTACCGTAACACCATACGAAATAGCTGGTGAAGTGGGAAATGTGATCAAATTCGATACGTCGGTGGAGGATATTCCCGATCCCCATCAGGGAGATACGGACATTGCCGGTTACCGGATTTACCGTTCCGGAAATCTTCCGTTCGGCCCGTGGGAGAAAATCGCGGACATCGCGGTGGGAGATGACGCGTTCTTTAATTCGGATTCCGAAAAATACATTTACGTGGACACGGACGTACCGTTGGGCTACGGTTTTTATTATTCCGTCACCAGTTATGATCAGGGACACGTGTCATGGGCAGTTGATCCGGCATATCAGGTTCCGCCGCTGGAGTCATCGATTTTTGCCAATCGAACCAAAACGCCATTTTACACAACACTCAATCCGACCGAATCCTCATTAGCGGATGTGACGGTGGTTCCCAATCCGTTTTACCGCAGTTCGGGATTCCAAATTGCCGGCGACGTGAAGCTTATCCAATTCGTCAATCTGTCGGAACAGTGCACGATTCGTATTTTTACGGTGCGCGGTGATTTAGTCAAAACCATTCATCACGACAATCCAGCTTCGGGTGTTGAATTTTGGAATCAGATCAGTGATTACGGTCAGTACGTCAAAAGCGGGATGTATTTTTATCATGTGACTAATCCTCAGGGTGAACAGCAAAAAGGTAAATTTGCAATTATCAATTGAGCGATCAAATGAAAAAAATTATAATAACAACACTTTTCATTTTACTCTGTTTTCAATTATCCTTGGGTCAGGATTTTCAAAAAACCGGCACAACCGGATTCGTATTTCTCGAATTACCAGTGACAGCCCGTGCAGTCGGATTGGGAGAAACCGGCATCACGATGATCGATGCGGGTGCCGAAGGTTTGTATGTCAATCCTGCGCTGATTGCATTGTATGATGGAACAATGTCGTTGAATGTGTCTTATTCTGAATGGTATGTGGAAACAACGCATCAGGCACTTGGCGTTATTTATAATTTGGGGCTCTTTGGAACAGTTGGCTTGCAAGCAATCTATTTTGATTTTGGTGAAATTGAAAAAACGGTGAATCCCACAGCCGAACAAACCGGTTCTTACCTTAACCTCGGGACTTACACTGCCGGTGCTTACGCGCTTGGTGTAAGCTACGCGCGTTCGCTGACTGATAAATTTTCATTTGGCGCGAGCTTAAAATATATCCGCGAGATGATTGATGAATATTCCGCAGATAATGTAATCATGGATATTGGCTTCCTGTACCAGACCGGGTTTAAAAGTTTGCGTATCGGCTCCTTCCTGCAAAATTTCGGGTTGGAGGCAAAATATGCCAATGAAAAATTCAAAATGCCGCAGCAGTTACGGATGGGATTGTCTGCTGAATTATACGGGCAACTGGGTTCGCCCAACCGGGTGACGGTTTTGGCAGAAGCTGTTCACCCCAACGATACCAACGAACATCTTCATCTCGGGTTGGAAACGGAGTTACTGAATACGATAATCGTGCGATCCGGTTATAAGTTTGGTTATGATTTCGAAAACCTTTGCCTTGGCGCCGGACTTAAATTTCAATTTCAGGGCAACCAGATTCAAACGGATTTTTCATATATGAATCACGAATACCTGGATACTACGGTGCGTTATAGTCTGGGGATTAAGTTTTGATTTCGTTGGGAAGTAAGTATTTGAGCCACAGATTGACACGGATGAAACACAGAAAAAAATAAATACAAAAGCAAAGACATATTCGAAACGTTCTTAAACTGTGACAAAGAAAAAGCGGACTCTGTGAAAAGATATGAATATCCGTGGCAAATAATTTCAAACTGATTTTAAAGTAACGGACGAGTTAATGAAAACCAATACTAAATACAAAGTAATTCTAAAAGTTTTACTGCTGACTTCAGGAATTTTTGTTTTCAAGCTCTTTGCCCAAAACCAGCCGTTAAAAGTAAAATTGATCAGCTCTTATCAGTTTCAGAATGAAGCGTACAAGGCGAGCTCGGCAGACGGTTTCGGTATTGGCGGTCAATTGAATTATTCGATTTGGAAAGGACTTGATGTCAGCCTGAATTTGTATTACGATTACATGAATTTGCAGCAGGATGATGTGCTCGACGAGTGGGAATGGGATTACTGGGAACAGACCTACATCGATTTTCTGCCGGGCACAGAACCGGAGATTGTCAACGAGACGTTGCGTTACACCAGTACGGACAGCATTTATTCTGCGGTTTTTGAACCCAGTCAGTATTTGAAAGAGCTGCGCTTGTTTGTCGGTTTTGAATATAATTTTCCGCTGACAAAATCAATCCAGATTTACACCGGGGCAAAAGGAGGATTCAGTCTGTTTTATCGCGAATTAAAAATGCAGGAGCATTGGACAAAACGGTTTAAGCTCGACAGTTTGTCCACTGAAAAATTCGATTACGAATTCAATTATGATCTGCTGCATTTTGCGCCAACCCGGGAGGGCAAAATATTGTTCATTACGCCCAGTTTGGGAACGAGAATCTATTTGTCTTCCTCGGTTGATCTTGATCTGGGAGCTAGATACATCTATTATCTCCAACGCGATGAATTATTCGGGATAAAAATATCACAAGCCGCCAAAAGATGGTTTCCCATTAAGTCAAAAACGCTGTTATCAATCGGATTAACATTTAAATATTAGTGAGTGGTGCATGGTTAAAAATAAATTGAGCTCGGTCATTTGTTCAATCACTTTCATTTTTATTTTTGTAAGTTTAGGGCACAGTCAGGATATCGGGCAGTGGGGCGTGTCCGTGAATGGAATATTTTCGCAGCCCGTCGGAGGTTTGTCAGACTGGTTTAAACCCTCGGTGAATTATGGTTTATCGCTGGGGCAGCAATATAATGAAAGCTGGTATCTCGAAGGTGTTCTCGAATACGGATTGTTCGAGGATGAAAATTTATCCGGTTATATTGACGGAAAAGTTGATCTGTCGTTGGAGCAGGTGGGGATTTTGTTCAACAGCCGTTACACGCTGGCTCGAATTGGCGTTATGAAACCCTATCTTAATTTAGGTGCAGGGATTTACAAATGGAAAGGAATCCGTGGCGAAATCGCAGCCGATTCGACGGTCACTCCGGCGGTCCCGCACATCGATAAAAAAGAGTTGTCGGAAACAAATTGGGCATTTCGCACCGGTTTGGGCTGTGAATTTGCAGTGACTCAAAAAATCTCGTTCGATTTGACATTATTTTACCGTTTTATTGTCGGAGATTTGTATCCGATGATGCAACCAAACCTCGAGCTGGATGCTGTGTCCGGATTTCAGACGTTGAATATTTCCGGTGCGGTTCGTTATTATTTTTAGCCACGGAGAAGCAGCGGGCACAAACGAAAAAGATTTATTGTAAATTTTTGTAGTGTAATCCCGCTGTTGCGGGATTGCTGCATGGAGTAGCGCAGTTGCTTCAATTATAACCACCAGGTTCGCGGAGATCGCAGAGATTTTTTCTAAAAAGTTCATAGACTTTGCTAAAAAACTGGTTATTATATCACTTAATTAAATATTTTCGTTGTTATTTTGATTTTTTCTTTACGCCCTCTGCGTCTTTGCGGTGAATAATTACAAAATAACGGAGGAATTCCAATGAAAAAATATGTGTTACTAATCTTATTTGCCTTTATTTTGATCGGATCAGCAAACGCTCAATATTTTTTGAATTGGGCAAATTATGATGTGATGAATCCGGGGAGCGATGTCACTCGTAGCCTAATTTACAATCGTCACACGGATCATGTTCTGGTGGCAACGCGAAAATACGAACCTCCCGTTGTTGTTATTCTCGATGCGGCAACCGGTGATTCCATTGGCGTCATGGACACCAATCCGGATATTATCAACGGAGGCACGTATCCGCTCAACATGGTCGGTATTGCGGATGACGGAACAATTTATATGTGCAATCTGTCCGCTCCGCAGTATACACCAAATTCAACGCTTAAAATTTACCGCTATCAGAATGAAAATGCTTCACCGGACTTGGTGTTTGATGATGCATTGGAGGGTGCCCGCTACGGCGACTCATTTGCTGCTGTCGGCTCGGGCGAAAATATTTATCTCTATTGTTCAGGAATGGGAAATCCGAAAATGGCTGTCGTAAAAGACGACGGTGGAAGCGCAGCGAGCCTGGAAAAATACATCGATTTGCCCCTGCCCGGAGCAGCGCGTCACGGCATTTCACCTGTTTTTTCCGGTGGGCAAATTTGGATCAACGGTGCGGATAACGGTTCGCCACCACCGCAATTGATCAATCATGACGGAACAGTCATCGCGGTTGTGCCGGATTCTCTGGCGTCGCCTGGCGGTACTTCCTGCATTGACCATTTGATTCTGGGGCAATACAATCTGATCACCGTAGCAAATGCCTGGTCAGTATCTTTCCGGGCTGTGGAATATTTTGTCGATGAACTGGGCACAGTGACCTTTGATTATTTTGGTCACAATTCGGATTCACTGCCATTGATTTACAACGGAAATACATTTGTGAATAATATCAACGCCACTGCCGCATTGGATTACGATTCAAAACGCCATTCGATAATTTCGTTATTCGGCTACAACAGCGTGGCATCGATGAGTATGGATTCGCTACTCAAAGCCAGCACACCACGAGCCGATACGTTAACCATCAGTGTCGACGGAAAAAATGATTTCTTCCCTACGGATCATGTGGGTACGAGCAATGGCAGAGATTTGTACTTCACCTGGTCGGAAGGGAAAGTATTCTTTGGGATTACCGGTCATACGCTGATTGATCCCAATGAGAAAAACAGATTGTACGTGGCTTTCGACCTCGATCCGTCCGAAGCAAACGGCTCGAATACGCCCCCGGAGGATGCCGGAGGCGTTGGTGCGTTACCTTTCAAAGCGGATGTGGTATATATGGTCGAACCGTGGAACGCAGCGGATTATCTGATCGGCTCGATTTATAAATGGTCGGGTTCGGAGTGGACAGAATTTCTATTTGACGGAAATATGGCAAATCAGGGCGCGTTGGCCTACGCGGACGAGGGTGAACGACGATTGGCTGAATTGGCTGCCATTAAAAATGCCAACGGCATCGGCAGTGATTTTACCGATATCAGCGTGATGGTTTATGTTGCTGAAACCGGTGTTTCCGGAGAAGTGCTCTGTGCATTCCCCTCGGGAAATCGGATCGGAAACGGCGTTTCCTTTGGTCAGTATTATTACGCGGACAGTCTCGGGAGCGGCATGTTTCCCACGGATACCAATTATGTCAAAATCAGGGGGTTTGCGACGAGTGTCAAAGAAAACAGATCACAAAACAGGATTGCTCAGAATTACCGACTGTCCCAGAATTATCCCAATCCATTCAATGCATCAACTGTGATCGAGTATTCATTGCCAAAAATGAGTCAGGTAAGAATTGAAATCTATAACATTACGGGGCGATTGGTAAAGAAATTAGTGGATTCTACAAAAAGAGCAGGAAATTACCGGATTAAATTTTCTGATGAACGACTCAGCTCCGGCGTGTATTTTTACAAATTGATTGTTAACAATGAAAAAATAACAACTCGAAAAATGTTGCTTTTGAAATAGCGGGTAGTTTTGGAAAGGACTTTTGTTTTAAATGAAACATGTTGCTAAGTTTATTTTTGTATTATTGTTCATTTTTTTAAATAATGTATCAGCTCAAGAGGACGAATTGCGCGGCGTCTGGATCGCCTGGGCTGGAAAAAATATTCCGTCCAAAGTGGAAATTTCCCAAATGATGGAGGACATTGCCGAGCATAACATGAACGCAGTCTATGTCGATGTCTGGCGATACAGTTATCCGTATTATCGGAGTCAGGTTTACTACGATTTAACCGGTTACTGGACAGATCCGGCACTTGCCGAAGGCCGGGATGTGCTGGAAGACATGATTGCTGAAGCGCACAGAGTCGGGCTGCAGGTGGAAGCCTGGTTTGAGTACGGTTTTGTCGCCTGTCAGGGAGATGCCGATATTCTTTTTCAATTGTACCCGGACTGGTTTGCCAGAAAAAAGGATGGCTCGGTATTATTCAACGGCGATTATCGCTATAAATGGCTTTCCCATTGCCATCCCCGGTCGCAGCAATTTCTGATCGATCTGGCACAGGAAGTCGCTCTGAAGTATGACATCGACGGCATTGAAATGGACCGAATTCGTTATCCGGAGTTGAACTGTGGCTACGATCAATTTACGGTGAATTTGTATAAACAGGAGCATAACGGCAATGAACCTCCGCAAAACACCAATGATTCCGCATGGATGAGATGGCGGGCTGACAAACTGACGGAATTTATGCACATGTTTTATGATTCGATAAAAGCAGTGCGACCGGATATTCCAATTAGTAACGCGCCGATTATTTACCCGTACGGCTATTATAATTTCTGTCAGGACTGGCGTCCCTGGATCAATCAGGGACATTTGGATTTTGTGACGCCACAGGTTTATCGGGCGGCACATTCATCTTATTTAAGCGAGCTTACAACACAGCTTACTTATGTGAATGACAAGGATAAATTTTATCCGGGATTGACTTCGATTGCGAATCAGTATCTGGTGCCAACCAATGAGATTGTAAAAATGGTTCGCACGACACGCAATAAAAACCTGTCCGGTCACGTCATCTGGTATTATAACACATTAGCGGATGATTTGCCTACTTTAAAAAATGAGGTCTATCAGCAAAAAGTGAATATCCCCAATAGACCGCCTGATTGGAGAAAACCGGCAATCATCGTGAATGAAACGGATTCAAACGCGATAAAAACGTCCGGTTGGACAGAATACACCACGTTGAGTGGTTTTGAGGGAGGATGTTTGTACACAACATCCAACCTAAATGAGTCCCTTGAATATTACGCTAACATCGAAGAAAGCGGGTTGTATGAATTGTATTGCTTCAATATTTACCACTGGAATGCAACCCGTAATGCGCATTATGAAATATTTCATCAGGATGGCATCGATACAGTTTTGGTAAACCAAAACAAAGCGGGAACGGTTCGTTGGTTCAAAATTGGTGATTATTATTTTAACGAAGGCGAGAGCCAAAGATTAGTGAGATTGAGTAATAATCATGGGACAGACCGGATTCTTTTTGCCGATGCGATTATGGTATTAAATACGAATCGCCCGCAACAGATTGTAAGTCATATCGATTCAAAAAGTTCAAACAAAAATAGGATTGCGGATTTTACGCTGTTTCAAAATTATCCCAATCCGTTCAACGCCATGACTACGATTCGATTTCATTTGAAAAACGATGAGAAAGTGGTGCTTAATTTATTCGATGTACAGGGAAGAAAAATAAAAACATTACTAAACAGTACATTTTCAGCCGGTGATCATCATGTTGTCTTGAATGCAAAAGATATCGTCAGCGGCCTTTACTTTTTTCAATTAATTGTAAATCAAAAATCTCAAATCAAAAAAACGGTGTTCGTGAAATAAAATGCATGAAAAAGCAGATTCTCAACTGATAAAAACGCTGAATGAAAAACGAATCTTGAATCTTATCCGTGAGAAAGGACCGATTTCGCGGAACGAATTATCAAAGGTAAGCAAAATATCGAAAGTAGCGGTTTCTGAAATCGTTTCGCGTATCGATGAGGCTGGATATATTATTGAGATCGGTAAAGGAAAATCAACCAGTCGCGGTGGTAAACGACCGACATTGATCAAATTGAATCCTGATTCCGGTTATGTCATCGCCATGGAGATTAAGCGAAGTTATGCAACCATCGCGCTGGCAAATATTGAATCGGACATTAAAGATCGGACCTTGCTGAATTACCAGCCCGGCATTTCGATTGATGATGCGCTTTCAAAGATCATCCGGCAAATTGATTTGCTATTGGAAAAGAATCAGATCAGCAAAGAAAAATTAGTGAGTATTGGTATCGGTATTCCCGGATTTATCAACTACAACAAAGGGGAACTCCAATTTGCTGATACTCTGCAGGGGTGGGCAAATTTACCATTATCAGCAAGATTTTCTCAATATTATGGAGTACCGACCATTCTCGAAAATGACGTCAACACCATTGCGCTGGGAGAAAAACTGCTGGGCGCCGGTCTCGGTCGCCGAAATATTGTCTGTGTCTGGATCGGAGAAGGGATCGGCGCGGGCATCATCATGGGAGGACAATTAATCCGTGGCGCTACCGGAAACGCCGGCGAGATCGGTTATTTGGAATTGGGTCACCACGTTTGGAATTATGAGCAACTGAAAAGTCTGTATCAGGGACAAAAGTATTTTGGTGAAATTCTTTCTGAAGTCAATCTCTATGATCGGCTTAGATTTAAACTTCAGCGAAAGATTGATGATAATCTGAATCATGAGATCCTCAAACAGATCATTCTCGAAGGGGATCGAGGAGATGAGACGATCAAATCGATCCTGAAAGAGTACGCGTATTTGCTGTCGCTGCTGTGCGTTTTCATTATCAAAACAATCAATCCGAGCCTGATCATTTTGAACGGATTGGTTATCGAAAACTCACATTATACGTTGGAACAAATAAGAGAATTTGTTAAACAAGGTATGATAAACATACCATTTAAGCCCAGCACCATTGTGCTTGGTGAATTAAAATCAGAAGCCGGTGTGAAAGGGGCGATTGCACTGGCTCTGCAAACGATTTTCGAGCCGCCGGTTACAAGGAGTGGTAATCATCTGAAGTTCCAAAAATAAAACAGCTCTATTGTTGATCAAGTAGTCTGAACGATATTGAGGTCTTTTGATCGCTTAAGGTGCAATCCACCTTTGCACATCACCAGAAAATTGAATCCATTTTATCTAATTCATTTTAAATTTTAACCAAGGTTAGGAGGATTTATGAAACAATTTACAATCATTGTTTTCCTGTTGATGACCACAGTCGCATTCGGACAATTTGCGACTGAATGGGAGTATTCCCAATCAGCCGGCAATTTACCGCCCTGGTTTGAAACGAATGACTCCCGCCGCGGTTTAGCATACGGTGTGTTCGATGGCAACGATCGGGTTTATGTTGCCAATCACGGTGTCAGTGGCGTGGTCATTCTGGATGCCGCTACCGGCGATTCAGTTGGTATTTTGAATCAGAGTGGAACCAGAGTCGAAGACATTGAAGTCACGGAAGACGGCGTTATCATTGGCTGTAACTTGATCGCGCCGCCATGGGTGCCTGGTGATTTCAAAATTTACAAATGGTCGTCTGAAACCGGAGTCCGGGAGGAAGAAATTGTGTATTCCAATCCTAACGAATACCGGTTGGGCGACAAAATCACGGTTGTCGGTGATTACGCGGCGGGGACGGCTGAAATTTACGCAGCCGTTGGTAACAGCAACAAGATTTTGAAATGGACCATGACCGATGCGGCATTTGATAGCACGCCGGTTGAGATTACGGTCGATAATATCGGCAGTTTCGGCACAATGCCCTCGGTGGCTCCACTTGGTATGGGAGACGCGAACTTCTTTGTCAATGGTAACAGCATCAATCCGTTCGAGTGTGCTGCTACTGGCGACACCATTGGTCACGTATCCGGTGATCTGGTCGGGAACGGAAGCAGTGCCATTCGATCTTTTAACGCGAATTCCAATGTTTACATCGTCACCTATCAGTGGTTCAATAAAGAGAATGCTCATTTGCTCGATGTGACTGACGGAGCTGCCAACGCAATCAGTTTGGGTGAGACTCCCATTCTCGGCGATAATACCAATGGTAATGGAACCGGTGACGTTGATTTCAAGGATAACGGAGACGGTACCTACACCATTTTCGTATTAGCCTGTAATAACGGTGTCGGAGCTTACATGATGGAGCTTCCTGAAATTGAAGTCACGACAATTGCCGAGGCAAAAGTGGATGCGAATAACGATTTTCAACCGGACAGACTTGGTGAAGTCGTTACCATCAAAGGTATTGTTACATCAACCAATTTTCGACCCGGATTGACCCAGTATTATTTGCAGGATATGACGGCAGGTATTGCCATGTATCCGCCCTCGTCCGCAAATATTTCCCTGGATTTAAATTTTGGAGATGAAATTCTGATCACTGGTGAAGTGGATCAATACCGCGGCTTATCGCTGATCGATCCGGCGTCGGCAGAGGATGTGACCGTTCTGAGCACAGGCAATACGGTGGAACCCAAAAAGATCACTGTCGCGGAAGTGAATGAAGAAAACGAAGCTTTATTGGTGCAAATTGACAGTGTCTGGATTGTGGATATGGGTCAGTGGCCTGGCGAAGGAAGCAGCGGCAGTGTGGATATCACGGACGGAAAAGATACGACTTATATTTTTATCGACCGCGACACGGATCTGGATGGCTGGATGCCACCCAGCGGGATGATGAACCTGATCGCTTTGGTCGATCAATATTCTTCAGCTTCGGATGTTTACGATGATGGCTATTCACTGCGCGGTACTTTTCGTGAAAATTTCATTGACATTTCACCGCCAGTGATTCCCAATATTGTGATAAACGAAATCAATTACAATCCCATCGAATCCGGTAGAGACACGACAGAGTTTGTTGAATTGTTCAATGCTGAAGAAGATACGGTTGAATTGAGCGGATTTATGTTCAATGAAGGATTCAATTTTACCTTTCCGGAGGGCTCAATAATCAATCCGGGTGAATATATCGTGATTGCGGTGGATAGCGCTGCTTTCAGAAATTATTACGGTTTTGATGCGCATTATGAATGGGATAGTGGCGCACTGAGCAATGGCGGGGAAGATATTCGACTTGTTAATGCGGATACAATTGTCGTAGATTATGTGGATTATAATGACGCTGCTCCCTGGCCTACAGAGTGTGACGGAAACGGTCCTTCACTCGAACTTATCGATCCTGCGCTGGATAATAGCCTGGGAGAGAACTGGCAGGATAGCTATGTGGATGGAGGCACGCCCGGCGCTGAGAATTCAGAAAAATATGTGCCGGAAGCAGAATCACTATTTCCACTCTGGTCGCAGACGCAAGCAGCGGATAATTATCCGGCTTACATGTCCACCAGTAATTACGAACGTGGTATGGCGTACGGAAAAGTAAACGGCATGGACCGGGTCTATATTGTTACCCGCTGGGGTGATCACCGCGTTGTGATTCATGATGCGATTTCCGGCGATTCTGTTGGTGTTATTCCAAAACCACCGCAGGCAGAAGGCGTTGGCTATTTTCATCTGAATTGTGTCGATGTTTCGGACGATGGCGTCATCTTTGTTTGTAACATGTCACTCGGTTCCGATGTAGCGCATCCGTTCCGTGTTTACAGTTGGACAAGTGAAACGGCTGATGCAGCAACCGCAGTTTCGTATGACGCTGCGCTGGGACGAATGGGTGATATGTTCAGCGTTTACGGAAGCGTGAGCGATAACTCTGTCACTATTTATGCCGGCGTCGCGAATTCGAATCTATTTGTTAAATTCACCACCGCAGATAACGGAGCGACATTTACGCCCGAAGTGATTACACTTGAGGATGGAAGTTTCGGAACGTTGTCCAATATAGCTGATGCCGGAGATGGCACACTTTACATCAAATCGTATGGGAAACCGCTGGTTCACATTAATGCTGATGGTACAGTGATTGATACGGTTTCCACAGAAGTGGTTGGTTCGGGCGCTTCCAAAATCAAGTTCATGTCTGACGGAGAGAAAAAACACCTGTTAGTGTACTATCCGGATGTCGGTGGATCGGGTGATTTGGAAAAATTACACGTGATCGACCTGACTAACGGTGATGAAAATGCTTATGTTGCTTACTACTCATCATCCATTGGTTCATTAGCCAACGGTAACGGTACTGGCTCCGTGGACATCATGCCGCTGGGCAATGAAAAATTTGTGTATTATCTGTTTGGAACGAATAACGGTTTGGCTGCATTCACTAATGATGAGAATTTCGTGTTAGCCAATCTCGACACGCTATTTTATGGCGATACACCAATTATCCACGATAATCCCTACGGAGACGGATATATTGCCGGAACAAACTCCTACGGTGATCTGGGTAAATATCAGCGTTTTGATTTTAATGATCAGGATGCTTTGGTTGGTTTCAGAGTGTATTTCGGCGTAAAAAATATCGTTGGAGAGTCGGATTCGCTCGATATGGTCGTCAGAACTGTGGATCAGAACGGTGCTCCGGGTGATCTGTTGGGATCGGCGAGAACCACAACAGACGCATTGGACACGACGCTGGTAGGCAGTACCTTTTTCCTGGACAACCCGATTACTGTTACTGGTCCTGTGTTTATCGGATTTGAATGGGATGCCTCGGTTGATGATGAGTTCGCTATTTTCGCGGACGCGGACAGCGAAGGTGAAGGCGCTAATCGAGTTTGGGAAAAATTCGAAGATGGCAGCTATAATGACTTTGGTTCCACACTTAATCCGGGATTTTCCTGGCTTGTTGATGTAGATTTGTGGATTGCTGCTTATTACAAAAAAGCCACACCGACGTCGGTAAAAAATGACAATGAAAACGGTATGGTGAAGCAATTTACGTTACGTCAGAATTACCCCAATCCGTTTAATCCCACGACCTCGATTTCGTTTGCATTGCCAGGAGCAGCGCAAATTGAAATAACGGTCTATAATGTTATGGGACAAAAAGTGGATGAAATTTTTAAAGGCAAGTTAAGTGCCGGAAGCCATACCTTCCATTTTAAAGCCGATCATTTGTCGAGTGGCGTATATTTTTACAAATTGAAGGCTGACGACTTTACCGCTGTCAGAAAGATGTTGCTGGTAAAATAAGGACAAATGTCCTCACAAATGCTTTGATGTTTTAGAGTGGTAGCTGTAATTTAAAATATTTGGACAAAGCGAAATCATGAGAAAGGCTGCTTTAATTGAGCAGCCTTTTTCCAAATATGGCTGGTGTTCATTTATTTTCACTGGAATTTATGAAAAATTTACTTTATATTTAGTTTACGTTTTTATAATGAAATAATGATGTATTTCCCACGAAATACGTCGAAGGCATTCGTCTTGAAAATAACGAAAGCATTTCTTTGCGTACTTTGGTGTATTTCGTGGACAATATTATAAATTGAAAAATGAATCAAATAAAATTTGGAACAGACGGCTGGCGTGCAGTCATCGCGGATACGTTCACTTTCGATAATTTGAGAACTATTGCTCAAGCGCTATGTGACTTTTTGCATTCTCATTTGGAATTAGAAAAAGGCATCGCCATCTCTTTTGATACTCGCTTCATGTCAGCGCAATTTGCGCGTACTCTGGCAGAAGTAATCAGCAGCAATCGCATTCCGGTTTATTTAAGCGATTCATTTACGCCGACACCAGTATTGTCCTATGCCGTCAAGCACAGAGAATTATCAGCGGGCATTATGGTCACTGCCAGCCATAATCCGTATTATTACAACGGAGTGAAATTTAAGGCATCCTATGGCGGCCCGGTTCAGGATCAATTCACTCGGGAAGTGGAAAAATTATTAAATCAAAACAAACCCCGTCATGATTCGGATTTAATCAAACACCTGAGTCACAAAACGGATTTTTTTGATGACTATAAAACGCATGTCAAACAAATCATAGATTTTGATGCCATCGCATCATTCGATAAAAAAATTGTTTTTGATCCGATGCATGGCGCTGGATGTGGTTACTTTGAAAAATTATTGAATGAGACAGAATTAGAGATTGAGTACATTAATAATAATCCGGATGCTACGTTTGCCGGAAGATTGCCTGAGCCAACTCCAAAGAATTTATCGGAATTACGAAAGCAGGTTGTGAATAATAAAGCGGTTTTGGCGCTGGCAACGGATGGGGACGCAGACCGTTTTGGTGTGATTGATGAATATGGTGAATTTGTTCAATTACATGATTTGATGCCACTGTTATTTTCTTATTTAATTGAAGAAAAAAAACTCGGTGGTGATGTGGTGAGAACGACATCCATGGCAGACACCATCGACAGGTTGGCTGAAAAACATGGAAGAAAGGTGACTGAAGTGCCGGTGGGGTTCAAAAATGTGTGTGAAAAAATGTTGAAGATGGATATCCTGATTGGCGGAGAAGAAAGCGGTGGTTTTGGTTTCAAAAACCATATCCCGGAGCGTGACGGGATATTTTCCTGTTTATTGCTCCTTGAAATGTTGAGCGTTCGGGATAAATCGCTTTCAGAAATGGTCGAATCACTGCGGAAGGAGTTTGGACCATTTAGCTACGGTCGCATTGACAAATATTTTAATCCGGAAGTTATGCATAAAAATCTCAAAACACTGAGAGACACGCCACCGGAAAAATTCGGACAGTTTAACATGGATCGGGTCTCAATTATTGACGGGATAAAATTTTATTTTTCCGATAATTCCTGGATGCTGATGCGGGTTTCGCAGACTGAACCCCTGGGACGAATTTATGTAGGTTCGGATAACGATCAAAAAATAAGTCAATTATTGCAGATGGGTACAGACCTGTTAACGAAATAAATATGGAGAATAAATACGAAGTACAGAATGGGGAGACGGTAATTGTGGATAAATATGGTTGTTTTTCAAATGACAGATTAGAATTTATTATTAAGAGACCGGATACTCCGTTACCGTGGGTGAATTATATTTCCAACGGGAGGTATCATGGTCTGGTTTCCAATACCGGCGGTGGATATAGTTTTTTTCGTTCGCCAAAAGATGGCAGAATCACTCGATGGCGTTATAATTCTTTGCCCATTGATCGACCGGGGCGCTATGTGTTAATACGCGATAAGCAAACTGGAAAGTATTGGTCACCAACCTGGCAACCGACGTTTACACCGCTTGATGATTATCAATGTCGGCACGGTCTCTATTATACGATCATTTCGTCGAAATATAAAGGCATCAGCGCTTCAGTGCTGTATTTTGTCCCGAATGAGGATGATGTTGAGATTTGGAAAATAATTCTGAAAAACGAATCTGCCAGCACACGTCATTTTGATATATTTGCCTTTGTGGAACTTTGTTTGGGACATGCACTGGTGGACCTGATCAATCAACCAAATGATCAGCATTTTAATGAAGTGTATTTTGATCAGACAGAGGAAATTTTATTCGCGACAAAACGCTATTGGGCGAAATATAATGGACCAACTGTGAAGCAAGCCAATGAATCCTGGGACAAATATGCTTTTTTCACATCCACTTTACCAATAACAGGCTGGGACGGCAGCAAAAATCAATTCATCGGACGCTGGCGTTCCGAAGAAAATCCGATCGCAGTTGAACAGGGACAATGTTTCAACTCGGAAATCACTTCCGGAGACGCGATCGCTGCGCTTCAATCTGAAATCACGCTGGAGCCAGGGGAAACGAGTGAATTTGCAATTTTGATGGGAGTTGCTGATAAATCAGACGACCTCATTACGGCGCGCAAATTGAAAGCTAAATATCAAACTATTCAAGTGATTGATGCGGCATTTGATGAATTGAAATCGGATTGGCGGGATTACTTGAGTCATGTCCATGTTGAAACGCCAGATGAAAACATGAATACGATGTTAAACGTGTGGAATCAATACCAGACAGCGGTGACTTTCCGATTTTCAAGAGACGCTTCATATTATCATGGCGGACTTTTGTTCGGACGAGGTTACCGGGACTCGTGTCAGGACATAATGGGACCATTGATTCCGCGTCCCGATTGGGTGAAAAAACGAATTTTGGAAATGTGTTCTTATCAATTTAGTAATGGAAGTACGTTTCACCTTTACAATCCGATGAGCGGAGGCGGTGAAATGACTGGACATTCGGACACGCCGTTATGGCTGCCATTTGCGATTATTCAGTATTTGAAAGAGACCGGTGATTACAGGTTATTAGATACGAAAGTCAAATTTTATGATGAAAGCGAGGCGACAGTTTTAACTCATCTGTTTGCTGCGCTTGATTTCACACTGAGCAATCTCACCGATCGTCATCTGGCAAAGTTCGGCCCCGGTGATTGGAATGATACGCTCGATTATTTAGGCAGAGAGGGCAGGGGAGAAAGTGTTTGGGTCACTATGTTTTTGACTTTTATTCTGAAAGAGACGATTGTGTTATGCGAATTTTTATCCGTTGAGGATAAAATCCAATATTATCAGGAAAAATATCAAACCACTAATGATGCGCTCAACACACATTGCTGGGACGGTGAATGGTATATTCGTGGCACCAATGACCACGGTGAAATCATCGGTTCGGCGAAAAACGAAGCCGGTCAGATTTTTCTCAACACACAATCTTGGGCAGTAATTAGCGGTATCGCTGATGAAAAACGAGCTCGGATCTGCATGAACGCGGTTAAACAACACTTGGATACTCCCAAAGGACCGAAAATTCTTCATCCGGCTTACACCAGTCCTGATCCGAAAATCGGATTAGCTACGCGCTGCGTTCCGGGAAAAAAAGAAAACGGCGCTGTTTTCAATCATACGGTCAGTTGGTCGATTTTGGCAGAATGTCTGCTGGGCAGGGGAGACCGGGCGTTCGAAATTTACCAAAAGGCGCTTCCCATGAATCCGGTGATCGACATTGACCGCTACGAAGTGGAACCGTATGTTTACGCGGAGTACGTGACCAGTTCCGATCATCCGACATTCGGACAGGCAAGCCATTCCTGGCTTACCGGTTCATCCGCCTGGATGTTGCGCGACGGACTCGATTATATTTTGGGAGTGAGACCAGAATTTGAAGGATTGGTTGTTGATCCGTGCATTCCGTCAAACTGGAAGTCATACTTGGTGACACGCACATTTCGGGGAAAGATGTTCCAAATTTCGGTAAAAAATATGAATGGGAAGAGCAAGGGAGTAAAGAAGCTGGTGGTGGAAAATATCGAATTATCCGGAAATATGATTCGACTGAATGAGCCAAAACTGAAGCAGGTATTTGAGGGAAAGGATGAAATTCAGGTTCAAGTGGAAATGGGTTAATTACATCTTTTTGATTTGAGATTATGGATAAAAATGATTTTTTAAACAAAATTAAAGGCGGTCTGATCGTTTCCTGTCAGGCAGAGGGAGACGAGCCGCTGAATTCACCGGAGATTTTAGCTGCGCTATCCAGAGCGGCGGTAGCGGGTGGCGCGGTGGCGATTCGGGCAGAGCGGCCGGACAATTTAATCGCCATCAAAAATGCAGTGGATGTGCCGATCATCGGACTGTACAAAAAAAAATATCCGGATTCTGATGTTTACATTACGCCGACGTTACAGGATGCAAAAGACGTTTTGGCAATCGGTGTTAATGTAGTTGCTATGGATGCTACCTTTCGCCAGCGACCCAACGGGGAAAAATTAGAGAAAATTGTCACAACGCTGAAAGCAGAAGATAATTCGATTTTGATGGCTGATGTGTCCACAGTTGATGAAGGCATGCGTGCCGTCCAATTGGGATTTGATTTGATCGGAACGACGCTGGCTGGTTACACAGAGCAATCAAAAGATAGATTTAAAAGCGATGAACCGGATTTTGATTTGTTGTCGGAATTGATCGCCAGACTGAACGGTCATGTGCCCGTCATCGCTGAAGGGCGAATTTGGACGCCGGAACAGGTTTGTCAGGCACTTGAAATTGGTGCCTTTGCCGTGGTCGTTGGCAGCGCGATTACCCGTCCGACAGTGATCACAAAAAGAATGGATGACGCGGTCAAACATTATCAACGCTCGAGGAATTCGTATGCCATAGGCATCGATTTGGGTGGGACGAAAACCAAAATTGCGCTGATCACAAATAAAGATAAAATTATCAAACAAAAAACATTTCAAACTCCATGGGATCAGGGAACCGGAAAAGTTGTGTCTAATATTAAATCTAATCTGAAAAGTAATTTTTTAGAATCCTTGAATCAAATTAGCGCAATCGGTATAGCTGCCAGCGGCAGAGTCGATTATCAGAGAAATATTGTTTCAGACGGTGTGCCTCTGGCATCGGACTATTTCAATTATCCAATCGCTGATGAGCTTTCACAGGAGTTCCGGCTTCCGGTATTGCTTGAAAATGACGCCAACGCAGCAGCCCTCGCCGAATACAACGGATTGAAATTTCCACGTCCGCAGCGAATGCTATTTATGACAATTGGCACCGGAATTGGTGGCGGAATAATTGTTGACGGGAAATTACTGAAAGGAAATGGCCATGCCGGCGAAATCGGACATATCTGTGTTGATAAATCTTCAGATGAGCTTTGCGGCTGCGGACGAACCGGATGCCTGGAATTGATGGTTTCGCGTAAGCGAATGGAAGAGGAATTTCAAAGTTTAATATCCCAGCAAGAAGTGGCGCTGCCCAAAAATTTTGAAACAGTTGATACTGATGCAATAATCGAATTTATTAGAACGGAGCAACCGGATGTCATCTCGATTTTTAATCAGCAGATGGAATATCTCGCTATCGGGCTGGATAATGTAAGTAATATCATCGATCCCGAGTTGATCGTTATCGGTGGGGAATTTTCAAAACTGGGAATTTTACTCATCGAGGCAGTTCAAAAGAGGATGAAAACAAAGGTTAACATCCGGATATCAATGTACGGAAATAATGCCGGTGTGATCGGCGCATCGCAGTTAGCTTTGGACAACTTTGTTTAGCTTGCACGAGCGGACAGAATAATAGTCAACCGGATAAAAAACTTGCATTATTCCAAATATTTCTTAAATTAAAACAATGCATTTTTAACTGAAAAATCATTTGAAACAATTGGTTTGACTGGTAGTTAAATTATCTGAAATGAATATCGAATCGTTGTAGCTTGTTATCAATTATGAGGAGAAACCATGAAGCGAAAACCGCTGTGGCTAATTGTACTTTTTTTCATAAATTTAATATCAATAAATGCTGATGCTTCATCCGGTGAATCAGGGTTTCAATTTTTGAGAACTTACACCGGAGCACGTCCATCCGCAATGGCAGGTTCATTTGTCTCGATTAGTGGTGATATTCATGCCATGTATTTTAATCCGGCTGGTTTGGCAGGAATTAACGGCAATATCGCCAGTGCAACCTACCTGAATCATCTGCTGGATTTTCAGTCCGGATTCGTTGCCTATTCACAGCCGTTGAAAAAGATCGGACAGTTAGGCGTGGGATTAAATTATATGAATTACGGTGAGTTTGACCAAACAGATGAAGCTGGACAAAAAATCGGTACCTTTAACGCGGGTAGTTTTTATTTAACCTCTTCATTGGCGCGGAAATTAAGTGACAATCTCATGGTTGGCGCCTCGGTAAAATTCATTCATTTTACAATCGAAAGCTACAGCTCGAGTGCGGTGGCATTAGATCTGGGCTTGATCTATCGCGTCCCCTTTATCGAGGAAATGAATGTCGGATTCGGTGTTTATAACCTGGGTACGGTACTCTCCGCTTTTATTGATGACAAGGATTCTCTGCCGCTCAATTTCGCGTTTGGCATTTCCAAAAAATTAGCGCATCTGCCATTTGAATATTGTCTAACCGTAAATAAATACACCGATGATGATTTTCAACTCAATGTGGGTGGTGAATTTACATTAACTGAAGGTGTGTTTTTGAGACTCGGCTATAATTCGTTAGGCAGGGATCAAAAGATCGGCGGAGAAGGCGATCAATTTGCCGGTGTTTCACTGGGGTTGGGTTTAAACTGGCGGCAGTACCATTTTGATTACAGTCTATCGTCGTATGGTGCTATCGGTTATTTAAACCGGATTAGTTTCTCTTATGCTTTTTGATCAACGAATTCTTGAAGCAGCGCAGTGTTGGCTAATTCAATTTTCTCACATAATACTTGAAACAATGTTGTTCTATGAAGTCGACTCCCAAATCTCCAACTAAATCAAGAGAAAAGTTTTTTCGCGTTATTCTGATTTTACTTCCTTTCATTTTTATTGTTTTGGTAGAATTATTTTTTCGGATCATTGGTTACGGACCCAATTTGGATTTATTTGTTACTTTGGACGAGAACCCGAAGTACTTGAAGATCAATCCGAACGTTGGCACACGATATTTCCCTTCGCTTAAAATCAAGCCGCAAACATCTTACGATGTGTTTTTAAAAGAGAAACCGGAAAATGGATTGAGGATTTTTGTGCTTGGCGGCTCAACAGCTTATGGCTATCCCTACGGACGCAACGGCGCTTTTTCCAGTTTCTTAAAGGATCGGCTGCAGGATTACCTGCCCCAGCGTCACGTTGAGGTCGTCAATACGGCAATGTGCGCGGTGGGTTCTTACACGGTACGTGATATCGGATTTGAGGTGATGAAGTATCAACCTGATGCCATTTTTATCTATTCAGGTCACAATGAATTTTACGGAGCGCTCGGTGTCGGTTCATCAGAATTTCTCAGTCAGACACGAGGCTGGGTCAATTTTTATTTAAAACTGCGCCGCTATAAAACTTTTCAATTCGTTCGTGATTTGATTGTGCGGTTAAAGAGAATGGAAGTAGATAAAAGCAGTGCCCAGCAAAAACGTCTGATGGAGCATCTGGCGGCTGATCAGAAAATTGCTTATGGCAGCGAAAGTTATGATTTGGCAAAAGAGATTTATTTGGGAAATATTCGGGATTTAATCAATCAGGCGGAGAAGAAAGGAATCCAGGTTGTCCTTGGCGAGCTTGTTAGCAATGTAAAAGATATGGCTCCGTTTTGTACGTCTTATGATTCAAAGGGTAATGAAAACCGGATTTTGGCTCGATTAAAAAAAGTTGAAAATTTGCTGGAGGTAAAGCTATTTGATCAAGCATTGGCGTTAATCAAAGAGGTGGAACAAAACAATCCGAGACTGGCACAATCACATTATTTGAAAGCACGTTGTTTGGAAGGGATGAATAAGATCAATCAAGCCAGAGAAAGTTATCAGTTGGCGAAAGATTTCGATTGTATCCGTTTTCGGGCGCCGGATGATTTTAACGTGATTTTAAAGGACTTTGCAGCGGAAGAGAATGTCATTTTTATTCCGTTGAAAAATATCTTTGAGAATTCATCACGATACGGCATTGTCGGAAATGAATTAATGACAGATCATCTCCATCCCAATTTAACCGGCTATTTTTTGATGGGAAAAAGCTATTTTCATTTCATTCAGAAAAACTATCCCTGGGAACAGGATGAGCAGTTCGGAGAGGTGAAGCCGGATTCCATTTACTGGCATTTTTCCGGTGTGACGTCAGTGGATGTCGCCGAGGCGGATTTTCGGATCGAAATATTGACGAACAGTTGGCCTTTCACAGATTCAGTGATCACAGTTGATGATTTAACTTACGATCGGAATGATTATATCCAGCAATTGTCAATAGCGATGTTCAAAGGTGAGAAAACATGGGAGGAGGCGCATGTGACGTTGGGTGAATACTACATTCGTCAGAATAAACTTGATCTCGCTCTGCTGGAATACAACAGCCTGATGAAAATGACGCCTTATAACGTCTCACCGTTTTTACAAGCCGGAAAAATCCAAATGCATCAGCGCCGTTTTCGCTCTGCTTTAAATATATTTATGAAATCATTGGCTGTTGAAAAAACAATACTCGCTTATCAGGGGATTGGTGAGGCATATCTGCATTTGGGAGAACCTCACAAAGGAATTCCTTATTTGCAGGCAGCATTAAAGTCGGATAAGAAAAATCCCCTGACACTGATTTTATTAGCAAAGAGCTATTACAGGACAGGGGACAAGGAAAATTCAAAAAAGTATGCACATCAATTGTACAGAATTAACCCTTCTTTTCCGGGTCTGAAAAAATTAATTGCTGATTTGAAAAAAGATTAGTTTGGTTTATTTTTACCACTCGCCATCTTTTAAATATTTATCCATCGCCTCAGCCGCTTTTTTACCGGCACCCATTGCCAGAATTACCGTAGCCGCACCCGTGACGATATCACCACCGGCAAAAACACCTTTTTTGCTGGTTTTGCCGGTTTCCGGGTCAGCGACGATGTTGCCCCATTTTGTTAGTTCCAAATCAGGTACACTGGCAGTCAGAAGTGGATTTGGACCCTGACCGATCGCAATGACCGCCACGCTTACATCAATTATAAATTCAGAGCCTTCAATGGGAACAGGACGTCTGCGACCCGAATCATCCGGTTCGCCTAATTCCATACGAATACATTCCATCTGCTGAAGCCAGCCCTTGTCATCGCCGATGAACCGAATGGGATTGGTAAGCAGATTGAATTCGATGCCTTCCGCTTCTGCATTTTCCACTTCTTCCTCACGTGCCGGTAGTTCGGTTCGCGACCGGCGGTAAATTAGGTAAACATGTTTCGAGCCCAATCTTTTAGCAACCCGCGCGGCATCCATAGCAACGTTTCCGCCGCCGACCACAGCGACACGTTCTGCTAATTTAACAGGCGTGTCGTATTTTGGGAACAGATAGGATTTCATTAAATTGTTACGGGTTAGAAATTCGTTTGCCGAATAGATACCATTCAGATTTTCACCCGGTATGCCAAGGAAATAGGGCAGTCCCGCACCCGTGCCAATAAAAATGGTATCATAACCGTTATCAAGTAATTCGTCCATGCCAATAGTTTGACCGATAATCGCGTTTTCTTTAATCTCGACACCCAGTTTACGAACATAGTCAACTTCCTGTGCGACAATCTTTTTGGGAAGCCGGAATTCCGGTATACCGTAAACCAGGACACCTCCGGCGTTGTGCAGTGCTTCGAAAATCGTGACATCGTGTCCTTTTTTGGCTAATTCTCCGGCGACAGTTAAGCCCGCAGGCCCTGCCCCAACCACGGCAACTTTTTTCCCGGTCTTCTTGGCTATTTTTGGCATTTCAATCTCACCGGTTGTATATTCATGGTCAGCAGCAAATCGTTCAAGACGACCGATAGCAACCGGCTGACCTTTTTTAGCCAAAACACACACTTCTTCACATTGTTCTTCTTGCGGGCATACGCGACCACAGATCGCCGGCAGATTGTTTTTTTCCTTAATTTTGTGAATCGCACCGATATAATTCCGTTCATTTATTAATTGAATAAAAGCCGGAATATCAATTTCCACCGGACATCCGCTCACACAAGGCTGTTTTTTACATTGGAGACAGCGGGATGCTTCTAATAGTGCATCTTCTTCAGAGTAACCTAAAGGGACTTCATTAAAGTTTTGGATGCGTTTTTTGGGGTCCTGTTGGGGCATCGGAACACGGGTTTTTTGTTTCTTTTTTTGTTTTTCCGCCTGTTGTCTTAACTTACATTCCAAATCCCACATAGCATGCTGCTCTTCTCTGACATACATTTGTTGACGCATGATTAATTCGTCATAATTTACCTGGTGCCCATCAAATTCAGGTCCGTCCACACACACAAACTTTGTGTCATTTGAGATCGTTGCCCGGCATCCGCCGCACATACCGGTTCCGTCAACCATGATGGAATTTAGACTGACGATTGTTTCGATATCGTGAGGTTTGGTTAATTCAGAAACTGCTTTCATCATCACGACCGGCCCGATCGCAACCACTTTGTCAATTTCCATTTTCTCTTTTTCGATAAGCCGTTTCAGTTCATCGGTGACAAAGCCATGATGACCATAACTGCCGTCATCGGTCGTTATCAGCAATTCATGACTCACTGCTTGCATTTCCTCTTCTAAAATAAGCATCTCTTTGGTTCGGGCGCCAATAATCGAGATCACATTATTTCCTGCCTCATAAAGCGCTTTCATGATCGGATAAACAGGCGCGATTCCGACGCCGCCGCCGACACAAACTACGGTGCCAAAATTTTCGATATGACTGGGCTGACCCAAAGGCCCAACAACGTCAGAAATCACATCGCCCTGTTTAAACAAACCCATTTTTTTGGTCGATGCACCAACGATTTGAAAAATGATGGTGATCAATTTGTTCTTTCGGTCAAATTCAGCAACCGTTAATGGAATCCGCTCGGCGAATTCGTCTGCCCGTACCACAACAAACTGACCGGGTTTAACGCGTTGAGCAATATCCGGTACGTACAGTTTAAACAAGACGATCGATTCTGCTAATTGCTTTTTTTCAACGATTTCATTTATCTTATAGCTGTTCTCACTCACAAGAAATCCTCACATTTTTTTATATTTTATATTTTCGTTAATCATTTAACAAACGACGAACTTTTTCTAAAACTGTATCCGAATCAACCGGTTTATTTAGAAAATCATCCGTTTTCATCCAGTAACCATCAAGTTTTTGAGAAAATTCGGTGCCGGTTTTTTCTTTTGCAGAAGAAAGCATCAAAACTTTGACTTCACAAAGCGCTGGATTGGCTTTCAGGGCTTTTGTAAACTCAAATCCACTATCATGTTTTTCCAGCATCAATTCGACGATGACTAAATTTGGGTTTTCGTTCTTTACCAAATCCAAAGCACGATTTTCATTGTTTGTCGTAATAACTTGATAGCCCTGTTTTTCGAGAAAAGTTTTAAGTGATTGCATGAGATCTTCATCTTTATCAACGATCAATATCTTTTGTTTTCCAGCCACACGAATACCTCACTTTATTTGTTCATTTACAATAGAATAGACGACATCCAATGTTTGTTGAGCTATTACCAGTTCTTCGTTGGTTGGGATAACCCAAATTTTAACCGGGGAATTCTTTTTGCTGATTAACGTTTCGCTACCAAAGGTATTATTATTAATGTAATGATCAATTTGAATTCCCAGGTTATCCATTTCCTCACAAATTTTTGCTCTGACCATTGGAGAATTTTCACCAATTCCGGCAGTAAAAACCAATACATCCAAACCGTTTAGGGTCGCTATATAGGAACCAATATATTTTTTTACCCGGTAGCAGAAAACGTCAAAAGCGTTTTGACTTCTTCCGTTACTTGCGTCCATATTTTCGATGATCGTTCGCATGTCATTTGTCTTGCCGGATAAACCTTTGAGACCGCTTTCCTTATTTAAGATCGTATCCATTTGATCGGCAGATAAATCCTCCTGGCGCATCAAAAAAAGTACTGCAGAGCAATCGACGTCCCCGCTTCGAGTCCCCATGACCAGTCCCTCTAACGGCGTGAATCCCATTGATGTGTCCACACATTGACCATGTTTAACTGCCGCTACACTGCTGCCGTTCCCCAAATGACAGGTAATTATTTTCAAATCGTTTATTGGGCGATTTTCGAGTTTAGCTGCCTTATTGGCAACGTAGTAATGTGATGTGCCATGAAATCCATATCTTCGAATACGGTATTTGTCATAGTATTCATAGGGCAGCGCGTACAAATAGGATTTTTGTTTCATACTTTGATGAAACGCGGTGTCGAACACAGCAACTTGCGGGACACCAGGAACGAGCTTTTGGCAGGCTTCGATTCCCTTTAGTTGCGGCGGATTGTGAAGCGGAGCTAATTGACTACATTCATCAATTTTTTCAACCACTTCAGGATTAATTAGTGTTGGCTGTGAAAAATATTCGCCACCATGCACGACGCGATGTCCGACAGCAAAAATTTCTGAAATATCTTTCAAAGCACCGGATTTTTTGCTGAGCAAGCTCTCCAAAATGTGACTTATTGCCTGTTCATGATTCAGAATTTGCTTGGTCAATTTGACATTGCTACCGCTTTCTTTTTCATGTTCGACAGTTGCGTCATCCGATCCGATACGGGAGATGTTGCCGCGACAGATTCTCTTCCAATTACTGCCATTAATCAATTGGTATTTAACGGAAGAGCTTCCACAATTCAACACCAACATTTTCATTCGGGACGATTTTATTTTTTTCATTATGTTAAATATCCCATTATTTCATGTTTTCAACTAATTCTTTTGCTGAAAAAAAATAGTTTATTTCAACGGCTGCTGTTTCCGGAGCATCCGATCCATGAACGATATTTTGCTCTTTGCTGTCCGCATACATTTTCCGAACCGTTCCGTCTTCAGCCTGAGTCGGATCAGTGGCGCCAATTACTTTGCGGAAGTTTTCAATGGCGTTTTCCTTTTCCAGCACCATCGGTACACAGGGACCGGAGGACATGAACGAAACCAGATCGTAATAAAATGGTTTGTCTTTATGTACGGCGTAAAATTCACCTGCCGTGTCCGAATTCAGTTTGACCAGTTTCATGGCGACGATTTTAAAGCCCTCGGCTTCAACTCGTTTAATGACCTTGCCGATTAAGTTCTTTCGGACACAGTCCGGTTTGAGAATCGCTAAGGTTCGTTGCATAATTTCAATCTCCTTCTCGCTTTCATTAATATTTTTTCTCTACACAGGCATAGGCATCATGATTATGAATACTTTCATAGCTTTCCGCTTCGACTTTATACCACAGAATGTTATTTTCGTTGTTCAATTTCGTAGCTACATTTCTTACCACATCTTCCACAAAAGTCGGATTTTCATAGGATTTCTCGGTGACGTATTTTTCATCTTCCCGTTTGAGTAGCGAATAGACTGACCCGGAGGCACATTCTTCGACCATGGCAATGACGTCTTCAATCCAGAGAAAGCCCTTAAATTTTAACAGCACACGAATTTCACCGCGTTGATTATGTGCGCCGTATTGCGCAATTTCTTTGGAACAGGGACAGAGTGTCAGTACGGGTACAGACACGCCCAACAGAATTTGAGTGTTGCTATTTAAATCGCCGATAAATTTACACTGATATTCCATCAGGGCTTTGGCGCGCGAAACCGGCGCCTCTTTATCAATAAAGTACGGAAATTCGATCTCCAAATGAGCGGATTCCGCTTTTAACTTTTCCTTCATCTCTTTCATAATATCGCCCATCTTATGGATGTCGATTTCACGGCGAAACTTGTTGAGAATCTCAATGAATCGGCTCATGTGTGTGCCGCGAAAGTGATGCGGCAAATTCACGTACATATTGATGGTGGCGATCGTGTGTTGTTTCTCAATCGCTTTGTCCTGCAACACGATCGGATACTTTAAATTTTTGACCCCAACTTTATCTATTTCAATGCGTCTGAGATCGGGTTCATTTTGTACATCGCGCATATTTATCTTTACCTAAAAAATTTACTCAAAGTTCTTTAATAATTTTTCAACAATTTGATGAACCCGGGCTGTTGATTTACTGTAATCTTGCACCAGTTTCTCGGCAGGTTCTGTCTTATTGTTGCTGCGGTAACCAAGAATTTTTGATACCGGATTCAGATATTCGATTTTCAGCATATCACCGGCTGAAACGGTAAGCCGATAAAGGTCCCTGAGCCGTTTCAGGAAATCACGGTTCTTCTGTAACTCAAAAAACAGGTCTTTATTTTCGGGCTCAAGTTTGCTGATAATTTCAACCAATTTTCTGTTCAGCGGTTCACTTATCTGATATTTCGCCTTGTAAATTAACAGTAATATTTCAATGTCTCTTAAGCCACCGACACCCTCTTTTAGATTGAGATTCTTTGACTGGATATTGCGCTTGTCGTGCTGCCGGGACGTCATCTCATTAATCATCTGTTCGATATAAAGGTCTGACTTCTCATAAATATGTGGCTTAATTATTCGATCTTCAAAATATTTTTGAAATTTCCTGCTACCTACAATCAAGCGGGAGCCTAATAACTGAGATTTATCAATAAATATTTCCTCACTGTCTTTTGCCAGAAAAGTATCCAACTCATCCACCAGTGTGATGTAACTGCCGAAATGGTCAGCGAAGCGATAATGGGGCATGGTGCCCCGTTTCATGATTTCACAGTTCATCATAATGATAATTTTGTTACAGTAGCGGCGAATTTCTTCATCGTTTTCATTGAGCAAAACAATAATATCGTAATCGTCGTCAAATGCCTGTTCTCGGGCATGTCCACCTGCCGCATAAATGGCGATCAAATCGCGGGTCGGCACTGTCTTGCCCATTTTACGCATCACTTCCTGTTTACAGATGTCAAACAACATTTGAAGATAATTGTCAGAGAATTCTGTAAAATCATTGTCAATCCTTTCGATGGGAGCGCCGTTCAATGCTTCTAATCCAACCCGCAAAAACTCTAAATCATGATAACGGTTGAGTTGATTTTTCTGTGACTCAAATTTTGTTAAACTGTCGATCGTTCCTAAAATACCTTTGGAAATTTGCTCTAATGCCGGAATGTCCTTCAGATATTCAATATATATGGGATGCTCTGAAATGATACGCGAAAAAAAGCGTTTAAAATACCGACTCGTGTTGATGTGGATTTCGCAGAGGTTGACCAATAACTCCTTGTATTTTTCTTGCTCCGGATCCCACAAGTCTTCGTTTAATAACTGCCAAAATTGGTATTGCTGATCGTCTGTTAGTTTCGTTAAAAATGCATTCATCAGTTCCGGATACCAACTAAAGACTTTGGTTAGACGAAGTACCCGGTCGCTGCAGGTCGTCAGCTTTTTTAAAAACACAATATTGAAAATTTCACTCAGTTTGACACAATCCAGTTTGTGCTTGTGTTGAGCCAATAAATTTAAAAAGGAAATCGTCGGATACAATGCCTGTTGAAAGGCGACGCCATAGTAGCGAACAATAATCTTTTGATATTTCGGTTTTAAAATTTTAATGTCATCAACAAAATTTTGCAATAGATGTGAGTCTTCATCTTTGAGAGAATCTAATATATCATCCCAGAACTTTGTTCCTTTGTAAAAATTTGAAAGTTTTAAAAAATCAATCGCCAGATTCCCGGGGTAACTTCGGTAGGGGGCAGGTTTGGATGCGAGCTCAACGATCTTGGTAAAACTGCTGATGGATTTGATGTGTTCTCTCACATCTTCGAGCAATTGCGCAGCGGTTTCTTTGGCTAACTCAACGTATTCATGATAATGAATAAGCAAATGATCCCAGGCTTTAATTGCTCCCATGTCCTGGTAGCCTAATGTTTTGGCGACTTTTTGTAAATTTTCGACCATTTCCGGATTGTCCAGATAGATGTCTTCTTCAAGTCCAACATACAGTTGGTAAACGTGCCGAAATGTTTCGAGGAAGGTCAGCGCTTTTTCCAGATTCACATAGAGCTGCTTCCTGGTCGGATCACTGCGCATCAATTTGGCTAATATTTCCCAGCGGTTACCTTTGTAAATTCGAAAAATCGTTTTACCAGAAAAAATCATTCCGGATAACATCCTTAATGCATCATCCTTTGGATTAAGTCTGTCGGTATTGATTGTGAGAAATAAAAATGACCGGATTTCTCCTAATATTCCCCGTAGATAACCTTCGTGGTACATGTTAATCCCATGGTGCTGATAGTGATACCGAAGTGTGATTTCCCTGTTGAAACGCCGGAATAATCGGGTGCTTCCAAAGATTGGAACTGCACTGAGCATTTCACTGATGATGATAAAATCCTGAATTTCCTTATCTAACAGTTCACGGTATTCGTGAATGGAAGCTGTGTAAAATTCACTTCCCACATGTTCGGAAAGATAAAAGTGCAATTCAGTCGCCCATTTGAACATTTCTTTGTTGAGCTTGTTGATGGTGAGATTTAATTCCTCCCGGTTTTCAGAACCATCATCAACGACGCCAACATCGATATCATCCTGATGCGCCAGACTGCCAACACCCAAAATAGTAAATTCCGGAAATTTTTTGCCTTTGGAAAATAATTCAAAAACTTTTCTCATATAAGCAGCAGTCAAAGTTCTGAATTCTTTTCCGGTTTGCAACATAAAATTTTTATAAATGGGGAGACGCTGATCAGCATTTTTAATGCCGGTTAATTTTAGTTGCAAAACATCGAGGGAACGGAGGTTGAGATGCAGCATTTGCAATGAAAAATAACAGGCGAGAAACGCTAACTTTTCTTTGTCGGATTCCGCAACGCTAATAACAACATCCATTTCGTCATCGAGATCAACGCCGCCTTTCCAAAGATGGATTGACTCCAATTTGCCAGCATTTTCCAAATTCGCCACCATCGGGTTAAAGTATTTTTCGATGGTTCGAATATATTTCTGATGGTGGTTACCGAGCGTTTTTATTCGTTGTTTTAATCTATTAAAATATAGATGCACTGATTTAGCTTTCTTTAATGCTTTTTTACCAATTGCGTGTTACGAAGATGATATTTTTTTCCCGGTATCTCTGCCAACTTTAAGTGCCTTCAGGTTCATGTCTTCCGTGCCTTTGGGAACCCTTGATAAAACTGCCGATTCCAGGGCTTCAATTGAAACGATATTTGTTAATTCAACAATGATGCCGAGGGCGATAATGTTAGCGACCATAACCCGACCGACTTCTTTGCGAGCTAATTCGATAATGGGTACCCGGTAAATTTTTGCCTTAATGTCAGGTGTTTTTTCAACGGCTTCCTGGTCAATGAGCAATATACCGTCAGCCTTCAGGTCATTGGAGTATCGATTACATGCTTCCTGTGTGAGCGCCAGCAAAAGATCGATATTGATTGCTTTTGGGTAATCAATTTCTTCGTCAGAAATAATCACCTCAGAACGACTGGCTCCGCCTCTTGCTTCAGGACCATAGGACTGGCTTTGTGTTGCATTCTTATCATCATATATTGCGGCAGCTTCGGCTAATATTTTACCTGCTAAAACTAACCCCTGTCCACCTTCACCGCTTAATCTTATTTCATAACGATAACTCATTAAAGTTACTCCTGTGGTGACATAAATTTATCATCTTGTTTTTGTTATTTAAAATGGAATTAGTGTGAATATAAATATAACCGCTGAGCTTGCTGATATCGGGAATGTATCATAATGAAAATCAGAAGCGATTGTCATTCCGGGCTTGTCCCTGAATCTAATAAATATCAAGAAAATAGGAGATTCCTGCATTCGCAGGAATGACAGCAAAAGTTACTTTTGATACATCCTCTACGGAAATTAAAATTTATTTTTGTTTAAGTTTGTCAATTAATTTCTGATAATTTTCGGTGTATTCCGGTAGATCCTTATCCACCAAAATACCAGTGATAAGTTTATCTTTCAATTCTTCCGAACTCATCTTTTTCGCTTTTGATACCGAAACCGAAATTTCTTTCAATTGCTGCAACATATCCGATCCGTTACCGAGACGATTTCGACGGCCAAATGCAGTCGGACAGGGGGTCATAACTTCGACAACTGAAAATCCTTTTTTAAGAATCGCTTTTTCGATCAATTTATCCAGCTTCAATGCATCATAAGCTGTACTTCGGGCTACAAAACTGGCGCCCGCAGCTTCGGCTAATCCGCTGATATTAAATGAATTTTCCACATTTCCAAAGGGAGCAGTGCTGGCGAGGCTGCCTACTGGGGTTGTCGGCGAAACCTGTCCACCGGTCATCCCATAAATATTATTATTAAATAAAACAACGGTGATGTCAATATTTCTTCTGGCAGCGTGAATATAATGATTGCCTCCGATTGCGGTAGCATCTCCGTCTCCGGTAACCACGATGACGTTCATTTTTGGTTTAACCATTTTAACTCCGGTAGCAAATGCGAGCGCTCTGCCGTGGGTCGTATGCAAGGTATTAAAGTCCACATAACCCGTAAGTCTGCTGGAGCAGCCAATCCCGGAAACCATGGTAATATCGTCTTTCTCTAATCCAATTCGATCAATTGCCCGCAGCATCGCCTTCAATACAATACCATCGCCACAGCCGGCACACCAAATGAGCGGTAATTTATTTAAACGTAAATATTTATCATAATTAAACATGCATTTTTCCTTTATTCACAATATTATTTTTGACGATATTCCATAATCGTGTCAAATATCTGTTGCGGATTAATGGGTTCGCCATCTATCCGGTTTACCTTGACGACTTCGCTTTGATTTTTGGATGCCCATTCCACCTCGTGGGCAATCTGACCAAAATTTAATTCCGGCACAATAATATAATCAACGGTCTGTGCCATTTCGTAAATGTGCTCGTCCGGGAAAGGCCAGATCACTTTAGGACGCAGTGAGTAAATGTTGATGCCTTGCTCGCGAGCCCAGATAATTGCGCGTCTCGCAGAGCGGGATGTGGAACCGTAGGAAAAAACACCAATTTTGGCGTCCTTATCTTCTTCAACATCAATTTCGATTATTTCGTTTTTGTAGCGTTCGATTTTCCCATTCAATCGGTTCAGTAACCGGTTAATTTCAACCGAGTCATTGGTCGGGAATCCGGTCTGGTCATGCACTAATCCGGTAACGTGGTAGCGGTAACCTTCGCCGAAACTCACGAACGGCGGAATTCCTGACTCAGTTTCCTGATATGGCAGATATTCTTCAGGTGAAACATTTGGTTTTTCCCGTTCCCAAATTTCGAGCTCTTCATGTTTGGGCAAAATTACTTTTTCGTTCACATGTCCTAAAATTTCATCCATCAAAATAATTGACGGTACACGAAATTTCTCGGACAAATTAAACGCGCGTACTGTTAAATCAAAAATTTCGCGGACGCTGTTCGGTACCAACGCGATAATCGGATGGTCGCCGTGGGTTCCCCAGCGCGCCTGCATGACATCTCCCTGTGCGGGCAGTGTAGGTAAACCGGTGCTGGGACCACCGCGCATCACATTAACGATCACGCACGGAATTTCCGCCATCGAAGCATAGCCCAGATTTTCCTGTTTGAGTGAAAAACCAGGTCCGCTGGTGGCAGTCATGGCTTTGGCGCCTGCTAATGAGGCACCGATAACCGCTCCCATCGATGCGATTTCGTCCTCCATTTGAATAAATTTGCCTCCGGTTTTCGGAAGCATTAATGATAATTTTTCTGCTATTTCAGTCGATGGCGTAATCGGATAACCGGCAAAAAAGCGTAAACCAGCAGCAATGGCACCTTCTGCACACGCTTCGTTTCCGGTCATCACTTGGATTCTATTTTTACTTTTCATTACAAAGAAAATTCCTTTAATATGATCACAATTCTCTTATTTTTTGTCTGGTTTTTCAACAGTAATCGCAAAATCCGGGCAGCGGATTTCGCATAGCCCGCAGGCGGTACATTTCTCAATATCCACCACTACAGGATACGCTCCGTCCATCGCTAAAACATCAAACGGACAAAAATCGACACATATTTCACAACTTTTACACCACTCTTTTTTTATTGAAATCTTAGGTAATGGCTTGTCTTTTTTCATCACTCGAATTCTTTCGTTCAACAAGTTTAACTATCTTCAACGGTTTTGATTGAATTAATTTTTTTGGATGAATTTTTGAATCATCCCAAAAAACTGGACTTTCTAAATTTGAAAATTTATTACCCACGGAACACACGAAATAATTCCAAATTAAAAATCCAAAAAATAATTTTGGGTATTTTAGTGTGTTTAGCGGGTTAAGGTTAAATACGAATTTTCCTTTTAAAATTTCAGGTTCAAAATTATCCGGCTATTTCATCAACCGAATACTATTACTGTTGCATTTCGGACATCCTCGTTCCTTAGGGACTTTGGGATCGTAATTATCAGTAAATTCGTGTCCGCATCTCAGACACTTAAATTTAGCTTGAGCTTCCATATTTTCCCTCCTGAAATGGTTAATTTTTTAAAGCCATAATATAAATAATCTATTTACTTTATGCAAGTAAATTTTAAGATATTTTTTGGTGAAAATGTTGAGCTATTTTGACTCTGAACTTGACAAAGATTGTCGATTATTGTTATAAAAATGTGTTGCATAAAAATGTTAAATTACTTATTTTTATATAATTGAAAAAGACAACGCTGATATGAATCCTGATTTTCAAAAAATAAAAAACATCATTACTTCAATCTGCGATAGAAGCTGTTCTGAATGGGAAATTAATCAGTTCGTTAATTTTTGTTTGGGATTAGCGATTGCTTATCTCCGTGTGCTTGAAAAGAAAGGATACCGGATTCGAGAGAGCCAGTCCGAACATGAATTTGAAAGCATTGCCGCTGATTGTTTAGCAGATTTGTTTTCCGGTGGTCAGGACCGTCACTTAGAATATGTTCAAAAATATTTAAAGCGTATCCATCATGACAAATTATCAGATGCTGATTTGTTCATAGCGCTACGCCGACTCATTTGCAAAAGAGTGCGGCAACATTTAACAAAAATTTTCGCTCAGCGTGATCCGAATGGCGCAAAGCTTTTACGGAATGTTCGTCTTTCGGTAAAGAGGCATGATAATTTAAAGCTTTGCCGTGATGGTAAGGGAACTTATATTTTATATTTGACAGAATCCAATTGCGAATGTGTTAACAGGCCTAATGTTGAAAAAGTGAAATCCATTTTTTCTGGTATTTACCGGGCAGATATGTCAATTGACATGTTAGTAAAAGAGACCTTGAAAGCGTTATCAGAGATTTATGAAAGACCCGTTGAAGTTGAGTTAAATTGTTTTGTGTCACTCATCCGGATATTTCGTCAAGCTGAATCGAATCATTCATCAATGTCAACGGCGGAATATATTCACAAATCGCTTGAGGAATCAGTCATCGAAAAAAAAGTCACATCCATTGTTAAGGAGATTAATGATATAATTGTAAAAAAATATGTTTTAAAAAGAAAATTAACCATCCCACAAGGCACAGCAATGAGCAGGGCAATTGAAGATATGAGTTATGACGCATTGTGTGGGGATCGTCTTTGTGAAAACTTTGAATACCTAAACCGCCATTGGAGTGATTTGACGAGAGAGAAATTTCTACACAATCAAAACTAATGAATTTAATCAAAGCAGAAAAATGTTATTTTTAAAATGAGTTTTGTAAAGGTATGCTTCACCTTCGTTCTGTCACGGTGATAGCAGGCTAAAAAATAATTTTTCTTGTCATTAAGCACCTTCCAAACCTTTAGCGACATAACAAAAAAGCCCCGGCTCAATCAAGTCGGGGCTTTGGTTTATATTTTCAATGTAATTTATATGGCTTATTTATCTCTGACCGTATATCCGGCTTCCTTTTTCAAAAATTCCAACATTAAGTTCTTTAATTCACTGATGTCATTGTGCATTTCAGAAAGGCGTTGATTTATATCAGAAAAGCGTTGATTCGTATCGCTTCGCAAATCGTCGATTCTTTTATTTAAGTCATTCAATCTGCTGTTGTTATAAAGGAAACCGATGACTAAAGCTAATACGACAGGTAAAGTAATTGCCAGAACCTGAATCCATTCCATGATTTATCATCCTTCCTAATATTGACTACTCTAATAATACAAAATTTATTACTAAATGTCAAGTGATTTGAATAATATATCAGATGCATTCAAACTTTGAGGTGGCGCTAATTGTGACGTGAGCTGATAAAACGAGTCGGGTTCCAGACAAGGAGGTATTTTGTATCTTATTTCAATTCCGCTTCGTTTCCTAATTTTAAAATTCAAAAAATTTTTCTTGCTTTTGTCCAATAATTTTGTATTATTATATGAGTACCTGAATTGATGTTTTCCCAAAATAATGAATAGTCATTTAACAAATTCGGGGAATCCATTTGAAGCACATCAACTGCAACCATTTTTTCTGACGCTACATTACGATAATGAACTATGTTCGTTTAATCAATCCAATTTTTGAATTTTGCACGAATTCTCATTATGTATTTTCTGATCGCTCATACCTGTCCGATTCCGATAACTGGTTATAATAAGGAAAAACTGACTAAATAATATTCTCGTTCGAATTAATCCGATTCCTGAAGCCGATTTCCTGAAAAATTGAAATAGTGAAAAATAAAAACTAAAATTCTGAGAAGGAGGGTCTTATGGCTGAATACCCCAAAACAATTACATTGAAAAATGAAAAGAAAATTAAACTCAGATTAATGAATAATGATGATTTGGATTCGTTAGTTGAATTTTACCGCACGATTCCGGAACATGACCGGTTGTTTTTAAGGATCGACGTTACAAACAGAGAAAATGTCGAACAACGATTTGGAAAACTAAATTATGATTATGTGTTTCCAATTTTAGCCTTTGATGAAGACAAAATGGTTGGAATTGGCACCTTATTTCGACCCGTATTCGGTTGGATGAGAAATTTGGGAGAAGTGAGAGTGTTGATCGCTCCCGATTATCAAAGAAAGGGATTGGCGTCACTGTTTATCAAGGAACTGTTTTTCCAGGCATTGAAAGCGAAAGTTTACAAACTACAGGCTGAAATGGTAGAAACTCAGGAATCAGCAATGGCAGCCTTCGAAAGAATGGGATTCCGCAAAGAAGCGACTCTGAAAAAGCATGTCACTGACATTCGGGGCAGAAGGCGGGACCTGGTCATCATGACTTTGGATGTAGAAGATTTCTGGTACTTGATTGAAGATTTTGTTGAGAGCCATGAATTCCGGATTCACTGATCAATATTTTTTTAATCCGGAGAGAAAGTACAAAATCCGGCTTTAATGCCGTTTATGAATTAACCTCTTGATTAAGAAGGAAACAATCTCAATCAAAAGTCTTAAGGAGGAAGATTTTATGATCCGTAAACCCAGCGTCGTGAAAGGAATTCCAACACTAATCGTTCGCGCGTTACCCACCCTTTACTATTACGGTCGCTATGCAGATGATAACGTGAGTACTGAAGCAAAGCAAATATTCGATTGTTATGCAGATTATTTGGCTGAAGCTGTGAAGAAGATGTCGCAAGTCATCGGAAATGGGACGTTGAAAAAAATGCCAGATCAGATCCTTCAGCTAAAAAATGTCGAATCGGCTAAAATCGAGGATCACGTGTTCAAACTGACCCAGGCTTTGTCCCAAATTTGTCAGGATAATAAAAATGTTATCCAAAATGAATATAAAAAACAAGGCGGGATAAAGAACGAATTAGTTGAGTTATTTTGTAACCGGGCACAACAGACTAAAATTTTGCTTGTTGATAACGAGCAGCAAGCTGAGTGGGCAGACGGATTAGTCAAGAGATTGAGTGAAGACTGCTATTACTTGGTTGACAAAACGAAGACGAATGTTGATAATTTTAGTGAAAATATCATCAATAATGATTTTGTGGTTTTTGCCTCTGCGACGCCGCAATCCATCCACGAGGATGTGGAATATCTAAATACCTATCAAAAACCAGGACTTATTTTGGGAAATCTGACCAAAGATAAAAAATTGGATCAGCAAACAATCCGTAATGGTTCCTGGTTGAAAAAGCGCGGTTATGAGGTTTTGTACAAAATATTTTCACCGTTGCGTTTGTTTACCACGATCGATAAGATTAATGTCCGGTATCTGTTGCAGGGGGGCTTAAAATAGTTTTATTCTTTTATGTTTAACCTGAATTCCGAGATTGGAATTCAGGTTAAATATTGTTTTGTGCAGTTAGATAAATCAGTTAATTTTTGTTTATCAACTTTGAAACAACCACCTTTCGATCCTTTTTTCGAATCGTATAAATGACGCCCTCATCAGTGCGATCCCAGGCAATTCCCTGACCTGTGTTATTTATGGAGATTGTGCTGATATGCTCCAATTCAGACCCGTACTCAGGTAGCTGCATCACATATACTTCAGGCAGATCATGTCCTGTGCAATACAAATATCCATCCGGTCCCCATGAACCGCCCGAGTTGCTCATCGGACGGAATTTGTCAACAATGTCCCCAGGATAAACCCAAGCTGCCAGATCGTTCCAATTGTCATCAAATTTAACTACCGTTGTCCATTCACTTCCTTTTAGCGTCTGCTCTTTCCATTTATCGTAATGCGCAAAGGCTGCCCACCAGTAGCCGTCAAATCGATCTACCCAGGTACACGATCCCCAGTGAATGCCAAAACTGTGCGAATCAATATGTTCCAACGTCTCCGTATCCCATACTTCGATCGAGCTTGTCATAGGAATACCCGGGTAATTGGAATGGGCGCAGTAAAGTTTACCGTCGAGGATCATTCCGCTGTCAAGGTGGATAATCGGCCCACCCTCTTCCTCAACCCACTTTTTGACTAATTTTCCAGTTTCCTTTTCATACTTGGCAATTTGCCTGGTGCCGATCGCATAAAAGTGGTTCTCATCGACAGCAACACCCTGTTTTGCTTCGGGTATATAGTATTCCTGGATCGTTAAAAAATATTTCTCACCGGCGATTGTTCTTTCGTGAAATATGTACAGCAAAATTGTGATCAAAAATAAAGGGGTAACAAAATTACGGTTCATTTTCAGATCCTGTTGAGCTTTGTATATCATAAAAAAATATCCATTAAAAAAGGACAGACCAAAAAGTGGCTGTCCTTTTTTAATAAATTATATGCTACTCAAACTACTTGGAAGGAGCTTTTGCGGCTTCCTTTGCAGGCTTTTCCTGTTTTGCTTTCTTCGGTTTATCCGCTTCTTCCAAAATTTTAATCGTCTGCTGGACTTCTTCTTCGGTGACCTGCTGACGCAACTCCTCGCAGGCGTTCATCACTTTTGACCACTTCTGTCCTTCGGCAGCACTGACCCATTCCAATTGCAACCGTTCCGGACGAATTCCCAATTTATCCAGTTTATCCCAGATTTTCCAGACGCGTTTCTGTGTCCAGCGGTTAGCGTCGATGTAGTGGCAATCCGCAAAATGACAACCGGAAACCAATACGACAGGAGCGCCTTTTTTGAACGCGTGGAGCACAAATTTGTCCTTCACTCTGCCCGAACACATGGTACGAATAATGCGTGCGTTTGCCGGAAATTGTAATCGGGAAAGTCCTGCCAGATCAGCACCGGCATAGGAACACCAGTTACAGGCAAAGGTGACAATTTTGTCCATCGGTTTATCCGATAGAATAGAGTCGATTTGTGCGTACATCTGCAGATCTGTAAAATGCTGCATGGTAATTGCATCAAACCGGCATTCAGCACTACATGTTCCGCAGCCTTTGCACGATGCTTCGATGACTTTTGCCGGCTGCTTGGATTTTTTGTCAAAAACGATCGCATTAAACGGACAGACATTGACACAAATCCCGCATAATTTACATTTCTCTTCATCCACCACTGCGGTGATCGCTTCAATTTTAATTTTACCGGCACTTAAAAGCACACCAGCACGAGCCGCTGAGGCACTCGCCTGTGTGACACTATCTTTCACATCTTTCGGGAATTCAGCACATCCGGCAAAAAACACTCCGCCTGTCGGCGCATCCACCGGTTTCAGCTTCGGATGAGATTCCAACAAAAAACCGTCCGAAGTGCTGGACAGACTTAATACTTTTTTTACGACATCCTGATCACGACGCGGAACCACTCCAACGGAAAGGACAACCATATCCAATTCGTGTTCTTCAATTTTTCGAGTCGTGGTATTTTCTACCATGAGTTTCAGGTTGCCCGTCTCTGTTTCTTCAATTTCCCCAGGAATACCGCGGATGTACATCACACCCGCTTCTTTGCTGCGCATAAATAAATCTTCGAAACCTTTACCAAAGGCTCGAATGTCCATGTAAAAAACCTTGACTTCAATATCCCGATAATGGTCTTTGAGCAATAAACTGTCTTTTACTGTATTCATGCAGCAAATGTTACTGCAATAGGGATTTCCCCGCTCCGGATCTTGAGTTCTGGAACCCACACATTGAATAAAGCCGATTGTCTTCGGGGTTTTATGATCTGTCGGGCGAATGAAATGCCCCTGTGTCGGACCCTCGGAACAAATCAACCGCTCGAATTCCATACTGGTGATGACGTTTTCAAATCGTGTATATCCATAATCATCCAACTCAGTGGGATCGTAAACATCCATACCCGTAGCAACGACAACAGCCCCTACTTTGACGTCAATGAGTTCATCCTGCATGTCGTAATCGATACATTTCTTGTCGCATGCATCGTAGCATTTTCCACACGCAATCGGATTATTCCCCAGACAGTTTTCCATGTCCAGAATATATGAAGAAGGCACAGCTTGCGGAAACGGAATATGAATCGCTTTGCGTGTTGCCAAGCCCATTTGAAACTCATTAGGCACGATAATCGGACAAACGTTTGAACATTCGGCACAGGCAGTACATTCATTTTCATCAACATATTTTGCCTTTTTCCGAATCGTCACATTGAAGTTTCCGACATAACCGGTTACATTCTCGATTTCACTATAGGTGAATAATTTAACATTGGGATGCCGACCGACATCCATCATTTTCGGTCCGAGAATTCATATAGAACAGTCCATGGTGGGATAGGTCTTGTCAAGTTGAGCCATAAGCCCTCCAATGGACGCTTCTTTTTCAACCAGATAAACTTGATAACCGGTATCAGCCATGTCCAGTGCTGCATTGATTCCGGCGACACCGCCACCGATTACCAGTGCTTGCCGATTTACCGGTACTTCCAATTCGGTTTGAGCTGTAAGATGACGTGCGCGGGCTACTGACGTTTTCACAATATCTTTGGCTTTTTCAGTCGCTGCTTTTTTATCGTAGAGATGCACCCAGCTACAGTGTTCCCGGATGTTCGCCATTTCGAATAAATACGGATTAAGACCGGTTTCCGCAACACAATTCCGGAAGGTGGGTTCATGCATCCGCGGCGTACACGATGCGACCACGACACGGTTAAGTTTGTGTTCGATAATATTTTTCTTTATTTCCTCTTGACCGGGATCAGCGCAGGTATATCTATTGACAACGCTGAAAGCAACGTCGGGTAGTGTATCTGCAAAATCCCGGACTTCGTGGCAATCGACCGATCCGGCAATGTTCAGTCCACACTCGCAGACAAAGACGCCAATTCTCAAATCGTCATTATCAGGTATTTTTTCTGCCATGGTTACCTCTAAATATGGTTTGGTTTATCAATAATTAAATAATATTCCTTTTGTTTTTTTAGCCACCGAGACGCAGAGGCACGGAAAAAAGATGTTTAAATATTTTTTCTTGCCACTGATTTAAAGATTTAAAAATAAGTATTAATTGATTTTCATATTAAAACACGATCATTCACTGAATAATCTCTGTGTGCTCCGTTCTCTGTGGCAATATAGTTTAAACCACAAACTCCACAGTCTCTGAATTGTGGATTTTATCAACAATTTTATCAATTTTAATCCGGTGCAAATGTAAGCCGACTTCTTCAGGTGCAAATCCCTGTGCCAATCCCAATAATTGGCAAAAATAGATCACCGGCATATTAAATTCACGATTCATTTTTCGGGCGATCATGATTTGCCCCATATCAAACGAGTTAAAACAGGTCGGGCAAATAAGCCCCATACAATCGGCTCCGACTGATTCCATAGAGTCGAAAATTTCGTGCGTCATCTGAAGCGGCATATCATCGTCCATACAACCTTTACCGCAACAGAGCAATTTCTCCGTATGTGTCAACGGTGTGGCTCCGATTGCCTGAACCAAATTTTCGAGCAAACTGGGATAGTCCGCATCATCAATGTGCATAATTTGACTGGGCTTCAATAAATGACATCCGTAATGAATACCGATTTTAATACCGGTCAAAGGTCGTTTCACCGAATTTTTGATGCGCTCCATGCCAAGATCATCCCGCATCATGACCACGATGTGTTTCACTTTTACGGTCCCTTTATATTCTTTGCCAATCCTGCTCAGTCGCTCGTTGACTTTGTCTTTGGTTTCACTGTCTTCTGCTAAAATAAAACGGGCTTCCTGCAACGTGGAAGTGCAGCCGCTGCACATAGTGATGACGTCTAATCCGGCTTCTTCGGCAACGCACAGATTACGCGCTGCGATGGTAAGCCATTGTACTTTGTCACGGGATTTGAAATAAATCGGATCGGGACAGCAGGTGAATCCGTCCAAATCCACAAGCTCCACATTGAGCGGCTTCATGGTTTGACGCACAGACAACTCCATTTGCGGATATTTCACCGGAATCATACATCCCCAGAATGGGGCAACACGGATCTTTTCTGCCATATTTTCACCTAAATTATTCTAATATTTTTTCGATTTCATCAGTCGCGAGTTCTTTAAGTTCGGGCAAACCCATTTCTTTCCTGCGTCGGTTGACTGTGCTGGTAATGACAACGCTTCTGCCGGTTTTGGCAATGGTTTCCGAAAATTTATCCACATTCGGTGGTAGCATCTCATCTTCAGCACAGATGTTTTTCAACGCGATAATGACTTCAACGGGTCGAACGTCCTGCGGGCATCGTTCGTAACAACTGTAGCAGTTGGTACATTTCCAGATTATGGAGTCCGGTCCGATGAGTTCCTCTTCTTTACCTAACAGTGTTTTCAGTAAAATATCTCTCGGATTAAACTCATCGGAAAACCGTGCAGCCGGGCAAACAGCGACACAGGAACCGCATTGATAACAGTAATTATGATGATTTCCGCCAACGATTTGATTGAGTCGTTCACGAAATTCAAAATCGAGTTTTTTCTCTTCCATTATTTGCCTTCAAATTTATTGTTAAAAAAAATATTCCGTTCAAAATCAGTCAATCTTTTCAGGAAATAAGTTCAGAAGCTAAAGCCATTAAATCTTTGATTTCAAGATTGACTTCCTCTTTCAATTTTTTGTCCTGCAACGCGCATTTAAAATGTATCTCGCATTTTGGACAGGCTGTGATCATGACTTCCGCTTCTGCCTGCCGAGCTTCCCGAAAGCGATTGGCTTGAATTGTTTTTGCGGTTGAACCGCATGTCAGCCAATTTCCCACACCGCAGCAAACGGAGCGATGCCGCGTTTTTTGCATTTCGTTCAATTGAAGATTCGGAATCGCCTGAATGATCGAACGGGGTTCGTCGTACAGACCGGTGTGCCTTCCTAAACGACACGGATCCTGAAAGGTCACGGATTTTTTATGTTCATTAAATTTGATTTCTTTTGCTTCAATTTTATCTTTGAGCAGCTCTGAAATATGAACGACATCGAAACCGAGTTTACCAAAGAATTGCGGGTAATTCTGTGAAAATGTTTGGTACCCTTCCGGGCAGGCAAAAATCACGGTTTTGGCGCCTGAATTTTGAATTGATTTTAAATTATGTTCAGCTAATTTTTTGTAATTTTCAGTGTCTCCGCTCCACAGCATGTCGTGGCCGCAGCAGCGCTCATCCTCGAGAATCATTGGCTGGATACCGATTTTGTTTAACAGACGAATCGCGCCTTTTGCCGAGTTGACAGATTCGACATTCAAGTCGGTAAAAAATGCATCAAAGTATGGCGCACAACCGACAAAATACAAATAATCACTCTTTTTAGAAATTTTTAAATCCTCACTCAACCACTCCAGACGGTTCTGTTTCAGATTGCTGGCGGTCATAATTCGATTCAGAGACTGAAACGCACCACCGTGGCTGCATTCCGCTTTGACACCGTCGCTGATGGCAAGCTGCCGGATATCCCGCATAAAATCGATATATTTAATTTGTGACGGACACCGAATTTCGCAAAGCCCACAGGTTAGGCAATCCCACAAAGCTTTATCGACCAGCACAGAATCGGAATCTTTTTGAATACAGCGCATCAGTAACGAACGTGGTGAAAATGTATGATTAATTCTGGCCACCGGACAGATTGACGTACATTTACCGCAATCCAAACAGTGATAAGCTCGCGAATCTCGAATGATTTCAGAAACAGGTTTCATAAACAAACTTCCTTAGGCTACATTGGCTTTTGAATCAGTTTCCGTTGATTTCAATTTTTTGTTTTTCAGGGGACTGGCCCCGAGTTTTTTAACTTGATTGATCATCTCGGTAATGACATTGGCAAATTTAGATGATTCCGCTGCGGATACCATTTCCCGGCGAACCCGTTCTTTTTCTAACCCGACCATGTTTAACATTTTTTCAACTTTTTCGAAGTTCTCCGCCGCCCGGCGGGCGCCAAACATATAGTGGCAATCTTCGAAATGTCACGTGGCGACCAGTACGCCGTCCGCCCCCATTTCAAAAGCGCGTAAAATGAATGAGGGATTCACACGTCCACCGCACATCAGCCGGATAATTCTGACATTGGGCGGATACTGCAGACGGTTGATGCCGGCACCATCAGCCGCCGGATAACTGCACCAGTTGCAACAGAACGCCACTAACTTGGGTTCAAAGGTGTTTTTGGTTTTTGTCTTTTTCGCTTGAGGCATTTATTGCTCCATTATTTTATCATACGTTTATTCTAAATATTCACTAATGTCGTTTTCTATTTTATTTTTCAGATCGACCATAAATGGGAACACCTTCTTCAACAACCATTTGTTTAAAACGTAATGGACGATTCAAATCAATCATATCAACAGGTTTTGATAGTCCAAAAATCAATTCTCTATAGAATTAATAAAACTGAGAAGCGGAAATGCCCTCTACTGCTAAATCAATATCCCGACCTTGTTGCTTTGAAGTCGCATTTGAACCAAAAAGAAGTATTCTTGTCACATTATATTTTGAGCTATCTCAACGATCTTCGATCGATCTTTTTCTGAAATCATAAATATAACCGTAGTTTTTCATCTATTCGGAAAACAACGCCTCCATTTGCGCTTCAATTTGATCAGACGTGAAATGCCGCACATCAATCGCACCGGTCGGACAAACAGATGCGCACGTCCCGCAACCTTTGCAGAGCGCTTCATTAACGAAAACAGTCATAATACCGGCTTCATTCTCTTTTAGTTCCAGTGCATGATATTCACAAATATCCACACATTTGCCACAGGCTCGACACAGATTTTCGCGCGCTGTGGAAACAATCGGTTCTAATCGTATCGTATCCCTACTCAGTATTGCAGTAACTTTCGCTGCTACCGCCGATGCCTGAGCAACTGAATCGGAAATATCTTTGGGACCCTGAGCGCAGCCTGCAACAAAAATACCTTCAATGGCGGTTTCCACCGGACCGAGTTTGGGATGACGCTCCATGAAAAAATTATCTGAACTACGCGGTATTTTAAGTAATTCGGAAATGTAAGTGCTTTCCGGTTCTCTGGGAACCATACCTAACGACAAAACCACCACGTCAGTCGGGAATTCCAATTGATCTTTTCTGGTGGCATGATCTGCCATGATCGATGTCACGTTCTTTTTACCCACTAATTTGGGCGGTTTATCCATCGAAAAAGGAATAAACAGCACGCCGAGCCCGCGGGCTTCGCGGTACATTTCCTCAGCGCCACGGCTGTAAACCCGAATATCCCGGTGAAGGATAATCACATTAATGCCCATTTTTCGCAACGCAATCGCCTGCTTGATCGCTGCCTGACAACAGTAGCGAGAACATCCGGTATTCCCCTTTGGATTACGAGATCCGACACACTGAATGTAAACCACCGTATTCGGTTTTTTATCATTTATTTTTAAATCAGTGCCCCGCCAGATGTAATCTTCAAACTGGTGATTGGAGAATACATTGGAAAATTTGCCAAAGCCATATTCTCCGCGTTCCGGTTGATACAAGTCTGCGCCAGTCGCGATGACGATAGCTCCCACTTTAAATGGTTCTGCGAATTTATCTTTATGCGCGTGTGATTTCAGCGTCACTTCAAAATTACCGACGAAACCGTTCACGGCTTGAATTTCAGTCTCTGTGAAAACTTGAACACCCAGTTTTTCCAGGCTTTTGATCTTTTTATCAATCAAATGACTGCCCGGTTTATAACTGGGATAAAGGGTTGATAATCCACTGACTCTGCCGCCCAGTTCTTTTTCCTCTTCGATCAGAATCACTTTGAAACCACGACCGGCCAAATCAGTCGCAGTTTGAATTCCCGTAATACCACCGCCAATAATTAGCACATCATGTCCGATGGAAAGTTCACGCGTTTGCAGCGGCTGCAATAGTTTAGAACGAGCCACCGCCATACGCACCAGATCTTTTGCTTTTTGAGTGGCAGCTTCAGGTTCTGTGACATGAACCCAGGAACACTGGTCGCGGATATTTACCATTTCGAACAAGTACGGATTGAGCCCCGCTTTGGCAACTGTTTCCTGAAAAATCGGTTCGTGTGTCTTCGGAGTACACGCAGCTACCACGATGCGGTTCAATTTGTGTTCATGAATGCGTTGTTGAATTTCATTTTGTGTACTGGCGGCACAGGCAAATTGCGTTTCCTCACAATACGCGATATTTGGCAGGTCACGCGCATATTCGGCAACTGCTTTCACATCCACCACGCCGGCGATATTAATGCCGCAGTGACAAACAAAAACACCGATGCGCGGCTCTCCGCTGGTATCTACCTGCGGAATTTCCTCTTCTTCCCGCTCTATTTTATGCTCCATGACATGCCGTGCAGCCCGCACTGCTGCGCCCGACGCGTCAGCAATCGAGTCGGTGATATCTTTCGGACTGATGGCACAGCCGCATACGTAAATTCCCTCTTTAGATGTGTCCAGCGGATCAGCACAGGGATCTAATTGTTTAATAAAGCCATCTTTGTCCAGTTCAATATTGAGTGCTTCCGCTAAATTTTTACTGCTGCTTTGCGGAATCAGAGCCGAGGACAGCACTGCCAAATCGACGAGTTCTTTTTCTATTTTTCCGGTTTTCATATTTTCGTAAGTGATGACCGTTTTTCCGGTCTTGGGATCTTCGACAATCTTCGATGGCTTTGCCTGAATGAATGATAGTTTGTCGAGATTTGCCGCCCGTTCGAAGAATTCTTCAAATCCTTTACCAAATGCGCGGATGTCGATGTAGAAGATTTTCATATCCGCTTCAGGAAAGTGCTCGTGGATCAGCAGCGCGTCTTTCATTGCATTCATGCAACAAATCCGGCTGCAATAGGGGATGTCCCGTTTCATGTTTCGCGAGCCAACGCACTGAATAAAGGCAATTTGCTTTGGCTGTTTGCGATCGGTGAATTTTATTAATTCACCCTGGGTCGGTCCGCTCGATGAGAGAATCCGTTCCAATTCCATACTGGTGACCACGTTTTCAAAACGAGTGTAGCCAAACTCACTGGCTTCTCTGGGATCGTAGTAATCCACTCCGGTCGCGACAATAACTGATCCGGCCCGAACTTCGACAATTTCGTCCTGTTCATCGTAGTCAATCGCATTGCGCTCACACACATCGGCACAGCGCGAACACGCTAGCGGGAACGTTCCGAGACAATCATCCGCATCTCTGATGTACGCATTGGGAACTGCCTGAGGAAAGGGTGAATAAATCGCCTTCCGGGCGCCGAGACCGATTTCGAATTCATTGGGTACAATAATCGGGCAAACTTTGGCACACTCGCCGCAACTCGTGCAGTCCTCGATATTGACATAACGGGCTTTTTGTAAAATTTTTACTCGAAAATCACCCTTTTTTCCTTTGACTTCGAGAACTTCGCTATTTGTGTAAAGCTTGATATTGGGATGCCGACCGACATCCATCATTTTCGGACCGAGAATTCATATCGCGCAATCCATTGACGGGAACGTTTTGTCTAATCGCGCCATGATCCCGCCAATGCTCGGATTTTTCTCAACTAAATAAACCTGGAATTGAGAATTTGCCAGATCAAGCGATGCCTGCATCCCGGCAATCCCGCCGCCGATAACCAGTACGCCTTTTTCCACGAGTTTCCTCCGGTGGTTTATATGAGATAAAACTATTTTATTCTATTTCTTCAACAAACCTTGTCCGTATTCAAAGCCTTTGTCGAATGCTTTGAGATTCAGTTCTTCAGTGCCTTTTGGCACTGATGTTTCCACGGTTTTACGAACTGCTTCTTTATTGATCAATTTAGAAATCGCAGTAAAGAAACCAAGCATTACAATATTCAGTACAATTTTACGTCCGAGCTCCTCTGCAAAACGTGTCGCCGGAATTTTGTACAATTTGACTTTTTCGCGAGCTTTGGCATCCTTGACAAGGTCTTCATCCACGAGTAATAAACCAGTGTTTTTTAATTCCGGTTCAAATTTTGAATAAGCCTCCTGTGACATACAAATCAGAATGTCAGCTTCAGTCAGGTACGGATACAAAATCTGATCGTCATCTACAATAACCTGAGCGCTACAAGCGCTTCCCCGCGCTTCAGGACCAAAACTCTGCGTCAATGTTGAATGTTTGTTATCATGAATTGCAGCAGATTTTCCAATCAAATATCCGCACAAAATTACTCCCTGTCCGCCAAAGCCAGTGACACGTATTTCGGTTTTTGCCATTCTTTTCCTCCATTATACTAATAGGTGGCTTCAGTTGTTATTGCTATCTTATCAGGTATGTTATCAACCTGCCACTGCTTTTTTTTCTTCTTTTGATTTTTCACCATAGGGCACAAATTTATCGCCCAGTCTCGTTCTCAAATGAGTATTCCAATTATCGACAAAAGTCGGTTTCTCAATATCAACAAATTTACCGACTGTGATTTTATCCTGGAATGCAATATCCAGTGTATCCAGCGGTGCGCCATGTTTGATTACACTATTATCATGGTAAAATTTCATCAAATCAAGTCCGGTACCTAACCTGTTGCGCCGTGCGTACAGTGTAGAACAGGGGGCAATAATTTCGACCACGGAAAATCCGGGTTTTTCAAGCGCTTCCTGCATTGCTTTGGTCAACCGCCGGATGTGCAACGCAGTCCAGCGTGCCACATAAACGGCGCCACAGGATGCAGCTAATCTCGGAATGTTGAACGGCAAATCAGAATTTCCGTACGGCGATGTCGAGCTGTTCGCCTCAATCGGCGTGGTCGGTGCGCACTGCCCGCCTGTCATCGCGTAAATGAAGTTGTTCACACAGATGACAGTGATATCCATATTGCGCCGCGCTGCATGGATAAAATGGTTTCCGCCAATTGAAATTAAATCGCCGTCACCGCTGAAAACGACTACCTTCAGTTCCGGATTTGATAATTTCAGTCCGGTGGCAAAAGGAATCGCGCGTCCGTGTGTGGTGTGGAATGAATCCAGCTTAATATAGCCTGCAACGCGCCCTGTGCAGCCGATGCCGGAGACCACATTGACCTTGTCCATCGGATAATCAAAATTCCCCAATGCCTGAATGAAACATGAGACTGCCGTTCCGATCCCGCAGGTCGAGCACCAGATGTGCGGAATCCGATCCATACGGAGCAATTTTTCCATCGGATGTTCGGGGACGTTTCCAATATCTTTACCTTTACTCATTTTGCTGCCTCCTGTATTACTTTATAAATATCTTCCGGATCATGAACCCAGCCGCCAGCGTGAGGCACATGGAGCACTTTTGCCTGTCCGGCAACAACTCGCTCTAACTCCAGAACAACCTGTCCCAGGTTAATTTCCGGCATCACAAAACCTTTTACTTTTTTCGCTAATTCCCTGACCCGTTTTTCAGGGAATGGCCAGACCGTGATCATTTTAATATAACCGACTTTTATTCCCTGTTTTCTGGCCTTGGTTATCGCCGGCACAGTGACGCGTGAGGTGATGCCATAAGCCATGACAATCACATCTGCATCTTCGACTTGCTCTTCTTCAAGTTCGATGATATCATCAGCGTTCAACTTGATTTTATCCACCAGACGCCTAACCAGTTTATCTTGGGCATCGGCTTTCATCGCCGGATAACCTTTTTCATCGTGAGTCAGTCCGGTGGAGTGAATTTTATAACCTTCACCTGCGACAATCATTTCCGGGACTAAACTTTTATTTGTTTCATAGGGTAGATATTTGTCAGGTGGTTTATTTGTTAGCTTCCGATTTTCAATGTGAATATCTTCCGGCTTGGGGACGACGACTTTTTCAGTCATGTGACCAACACATTCGTCCATCATCAAGAAAACCGGCACACGATAGCGTTCAGCCAGATTAAAACATTTGATTGTATAATCATAGGTTTCCTGCGGAGAAGCAGGACTCAGAGCAATAATTTCGTAGTCGCCGTGAGAACCCCAGCGTGCCTGCATCATATCAGCTTGGCCAACCATCGTTGGTAAGCCGGTTGATGGACCACCGCGTTGCACATTTACGATAACGCAGGGAGTTTCCATCATGGCAGCCAGTCCGATATTTTCCATCATCAGGGAAAATCCGGGACCCGACGTTACAGTCATAGATTTTTTACCACCCCACGCTGCGCCAACAATTGCTGCCATTGAAGCCAGTTCGTCTTCCATTTGAATAAAGAGACCGCCAACATACGGAATTCGCGCGCAAAACCGTTCCGCGACTTCCGTTGAAGGGGTAATGGGATAGCCTGCAAAAAACCGACATCCGGCAGATAGAGCGCCTTCGGTGCAGGCATGATCTCCGTCTAAATAATGTTCACCGGTTAATACACCTTTTGGATCAGCTTTCAACGCTTTCCTCCTCTTCCTTTAGTGTGACAAAGATTGCAAATTCAGGACAAAGTAATTCACATAATTGACAATGAACACATGCATCAGGATTAACAGCTTCGGGTGGATGATAGCCCTTGATATTAAAATCTGAGGATAATTCCAAAACATCCCGGGGACAGTACTCCACACAAAAACCGCATCCCTTGCATCGATCGCGGACGATGTGAATTTCCCCATGAGGAATTTTAATTTTATCCGCATCGAGAGGTTTGCGCCAATATTGCATCGAAATCTCCTAATACTTTTATAGGGTTAATAATTTTAAAATAGAAACTCGATCTTTAATTTGTTTATTTACTTTTTTATAATTAATAGGAACAATAGCTAGTATTTGAGAAAGAATTTTCTTATGAGTCAGAGAAAGCGCTTCAGTATGAATATCAGGCTTCAGTTGAGTTCGAATTTCTGGACAAGCACCGCAACAGTTAACTTTATGTATTACAGGTTCCAGCAATGTCGATCCTATTTTTTGGAGTGAATAAATATCAATTAGATTTATTAAACTCAATTTGAGCGTGTATCTAATTTAATCAAGGTAGATAAGATATAACAAAATAATTAAAAGGCAAGTATTTTTTTAAATAATTTTGATAAAGTTAAAAAATATTTTGTAACCTTTCCTGTTAATCCAAGTTTATTATAGTGAACATCGAAAATAGGGACGAAAATTAGTAGTGAATTCACAAAACGATAATGACCTGATGGAACAGGTCAGCAACGGTGATGTCGATAAACTGAGCCTCCTGTTCGAGAAGTACCATGTCATGCTGTACAATTATTTTCTCAAACTGACGAAAATAGAAACATTAGTCAGGACTTAGTGCAGGATATTTTTTCCCAATTTTATAAATGCTACAAATGTTCAATTCCTTTGGAATTGTAACAATTATTTTGTATCCATTCAAAAACAGATGGTGAACATGCACCCTTTCAAAGGTTCAAAACCTTTGAAAGGGTATTGCCATAAAATATTGAGTGGATACATTATTTTCAACTCGCTAAGAAAAAAACACCAAACGTGTTGAATATTTGCAGAGCATGTTAAAGTGAATTGCTCAACTGTCCGCGTTTTTATTTTTTATGCCAATCCGGCAGTCGATGCACCTTTTTTCTTCTTTTCCCATAAAAAAACCGGTCTGCCAAAAAAACGAGCTGACGCGCGAAATTATTCCGCTGCACTGTCCAGCGGATGATGTTATGCATGAGCGTGTCCGGATTGGAATACGGACACACATCAATGCACACCGAACAGTCCGATCCCTGCTTTCGCCAAAAACGGTAGCAGCTTTCCTGCTGGCTCTGCCATTTTTCCACACCTTTAACAATTTTTTTATCATAGAATTCAATTGAATTACTGGGACAGTGCGTCGCACATTTTTTACATATCGAACAAAAGTACTGGACGCCGAATCGGATCGGTTTATCTTGAACTAATGGGAGATTCGTGGTCACGATTGCCAGCCGAATCCGGGGACCGTACTCCGGTGTGATCAGCAAACCCAGTCGACCCAATTCCCCTAAACCGGCGTCAGCGGAAATGGGGACACACATCACCCGATAATTTCCGTCGATGTGGGCTCTGGCTTCGTACCCCAATCTGCTAATGAATTTTGCCAGAATCAGCGCCACTTTTGCCGCTTCAAAATATTGATAAGAGCTCTCCGTGGTGACGGCGCTGTCAGGTGCGTGCCTGATCATGTCGTGCTTCATTTCCACAGCGATGGCAATGGCGTTGGCGTGATCCAGCTCGATCGGACTTCCCCATTTTCCCGGCGAGCGACCGATGTGACTGTAAACATACGCCGGATTCAATTTTGTTATCCCAATCAAATCAGCACCCAGATGCCGTCCGAAACCTTTTATCCGTTTGGTAAATTCCCCGGGCGATGTGTGAATTTTTTCTCCGCCAACCGGATCCGGCGAGGATTCAACGTCCTGATTCAATTTTCCGATGACGTCAAAGGTCGCCATCTGAAATAATGATGCAATCTCGTGATAGCTCATCGATCCGGGCATGCCCAAATCTGGTAGCTGGCGGATTTTGGCGTCGATCTCCTTTTTATCCGGATAATTTTCATAATATTTTGCAAATTCTTTGGTGCCTGGTTTTAATTTGTAAAACCGATGAAAAATGGCGTCGCGTTCATCCACTCTGGATTGCGAGTCTGTAATTTTGATTAAAGCTGTCTTTCTTGCTGGTCTGATTATCAAAAAGATAATGATCGCAGTGGCGAGACTGAATATGAGCAGGATCGAATCCCTTCCCTGAAAATTCGATACAAGAAGAAATTGCAGAACCGCAAACAGCGGAATAAATATTAAAATACTTCTGAATAAACCTCGCCATTCCCGTTCACGTAAAAATGCAAAAATAAAGATGGCAAAAGCACCTGCCATGGCAAAGAACCAAATCCATCCGAGCAACGAAATGAAATTGTGAAAATTCATAATGATAAATTTTATCAGGTAAAAAATTTCTACTGATTTTATGATTTTTAAATTATCGAATTCAGATCAAATCATCCATCAACCGCTTCAAACCGGCGCTGGTTTTGGGCGTCCAGCCGAACGCCTTTTCCCACACTTCTAAACTTTCCATGCACAAATAAACAAAAACATCCGGGGCAACCGTTTTAATCCACTGATGCATTTTTTTGAACATGTCGATGCGCAGCGGTTTAAAGTATCTCATTTTGCCGTCGATTCCGGGAAATAATTCGCCGTAAACAATTTTGGAGGCAGGATGGTTGCGTCGAATGATACCATCCAGATACGGCGGGTAGCGCAACGCTCCCAGGCTGATCCAAATGATATTTTCAACATCAATTTTTTCAAACAGCATCTCCACTGTTTTTTGATAATCCGTTTCCCACTGATCATAATAAATCATCGGATCAAAGTGGAACGCTAATCTGAATCCCGCGTCCTGACATTTTCGGGCGGCCAATAGCCGCTGCTCCAGAGTCGGTGCGAACGATTCTTCGCTCGAGATGATTTTCGGCGTGTTCAATGACCACGCGACAACAGTTCGCCCGTTGTGGGGTTCGCTGATAAAGTTATCGATCAAAGTGGTTTTTGTTTTCAGCTCAATGATGGCGTTTATTTTGTCGTTGAAAAAGGAAACCAATTGACGACTGTAACCTGTTAAATGGTCTGTGCTCAAACTATCCGCGAGCTCGCCGGTGCCGATACGAAATTTTTTGTTCGGATATTTATTTAATTTCTCATCGAGCTCGACAAACAAATCTTCAATATTGACATAAACGATAATGAAAGGGCTGTTCAAATATCCCTGTAAAATGCAATAACTGCAATTGATCTCGCAATTGTTGACCAGGTTGAGTATCTGATACCCACAGCAAATGTAGTTCTGCGTCCCCGGGCATTTTTTAAAAAAATCGCTCTTTTGACGCGCCAAAATAAGCGGCTTTTTTCGAGACTCTGGCTGCGGATGATGTGGGCTTCGCTGGAGAAATTCCGGCAAATCAGTAATGAACTCCGGCTTGAGTCCGGGGAGTTTGCCCAAAATATACTGAGTGTTCGCATGATTTGAGACGGACTGCTCAACAAAAACAGTTGATGGTTCGTAAAACTGATACGGCATATTATATTAAATCTTCCAATTTTTTTATCTGTGCTTTATTATATATTTCGTTCAATCGGGCAAGTTGCTCCCCGAATTCCTGATTGGATTGAAAAACTAACTCGAGCCGATACTTATTTGTTTCAAAAAAAGCGGGCTCGTGCAGACTTATGGTCGGAGGCAATTTTAGTTCTCTTTTGATGTTCTCAAAATCATGCTCGATTGCAGTAAATTTCGGATACCGCATTTTTAGCAACAGCTGTTTGATGCGATTAATTTTGACCGGTGATGTGAGTGATTCATCTTTGATAATTTTTTGTATGTCCGGATGTTGCAGAATTGAATCAATGGATTGATTTTGGATTTTTGAGATATCCTGAATAAGATTGATAAATTCCTTTTGGCGGTTTTTACCGAAATTTAAGTCGCTAAAAAGCTGGAAGATTTTTCTCCGGGCGGTTGGGGTCATTTTAAACATTTTCAGCGCCATGTCAATGGAAATCGTGTCTTCGATGAGTGCAATTTTCAGGTAGTCTTCTAATTTGACCAATTGCAGGTAGCGTCTCAACACTTCGGGATTTTGACCAAGTCCAAGCAGCGGAAGATAGCTTTTAATCACGTACTCCTTGTCAATACAAAATTGATTCGTGAGCTTATCGAGAATAATGGCTTTTTCAATCTTATTGAGTGGCCTTGTCGTGATATTTTCGTACAGATTAATCAAGAATAATCGGAGCGACTCCTCATCCCTTTGGATGTGAGCTATTTTTGCCTGAAATTTGTTCATATTCAAATGCTTTAGTGCCAGAATCCGCTTGAGTCCGGTGACAATCCGATATTTGTTTGCACGCGTTTTTTCCAGAATCGGCGGATTCAGCAGACCGACATTTTTGATCGAAGTGATCATTGGAGAAATGAGCGGCTCATAGGTGAAAATATATCTCCGGTCGTCCAAATCGATCTGATCGGATGTTACTATTGCAAACTTATCTGAAATTTCCATCAAAATGTTCACTCCAAAAAATTCAAAAAGTTTAAATTGCGTACTTATTTTTAATTTCTAAAAATCTCTTGGCTTGATCAGGCTTATTCCGTTTACGAAAGCCGTGAATCAAAATATCGCATTTCTTGTGGAGCATCAGAATGGTAGCCTTCCGATCTTCGGGAGATAGGTGATAATGTTCCAACATTTTTTGCATCGCCTTAATCCGGTAAATATCCATGCCCCAATATTTTCTCGAGAGTTGATCTTCGTGTCCGCCGTATTTTATAATGAGCAGTTCTTTGATAAAATGAATCGGATAAAAATGGCTTACACGCAGCCAGAGGTCGTAATCTTCGCACACTTTCATTTCTTCATCAAACACCCCTGTTTTGTCAAAAACGTCACGATGAATCATTACCGACGACGGGCTAATGATGCACAACGGCAGACAGTGCTGGTAAATCCAACCGGAATATTTCCGATGAATTTTTTTGGGATTCACCCGGACACCGTTTCGAATCCAGATTTCATCAGTATAGCATATTTTTGTTTCCGGCTGATTCATCATCAATACCATTTGTTGTTCCAGCTTTTGTTTCTCCCATTGATCATCCGAATCGAGAAAGCAAATAGTTTTTCCCTGTGCATTTTTAATACCGAGATTTCTGGCAGCGGCGGGTCCCCGGTTGGTTTGGTAAAAATAGTCTATTTTTCCGCTGTATTGAGCAATTATTTCCCGTGTGTTATCCGTCGAACCATCATCAACGACCAGAAGTTCGAAATTCTGATAACTTTGATTCAAAATCGATTCAATGGCAGATGTGAGCCATGTAGCTCGATTAAATGTGGGAATAATGACGCTAACAATTGGTTCCATGAATTTTTTTCGATAATGAATTGAATTTCGGATAATTCCACTATCAAGCTTTAAAAAGCGGTGCATAATAATAAGGTATTTCCAGAAAAAATGCAAGAAATTTTCTTGCAAAATATCAATTAATTCTTTATATTTGATAAAAATAAATCAGGAGGTGTTATGAGCACATATCAATTTTTACACAGCGGGAATTATGTTAAAATCATTCTGCATGAAATCCCGGAGAAACCGGGTGTTGCAGCAAAAATATTGACATTCGTAGCGAAAAACAATATCAATATTCTCACGATAAAACATTCGGTACATTCCAAAGAGACGGGTGATTTTGCGTTTACGGTTAAAAGCGAAGATGCAGATAAGACGATTGATTTAATGAAGAAAAATTTAAAGGAAATTGGTGCGAAAGACCTGACAGTGCGTAAAGATTTAGCATTAGTTTTTATCTGGGGAGAGAAAATTAAAAATCTACCCGAATTTGCATCGGATGTGTTACGGGCGTTTAGTCAATATAATGTGGAATTTGATTCAATTTCGTTAGCCATCGAAGGCATAACCTGCATTGTTCCGAATGATCAATTCAATCAGGCAATGCATGCATTTAATAAAATGTTCGTGGATGAGCCGATTATTTCGCCGATTTGAGGTATGAATTAAATTTTATTAATACCAAAAATCAATAAAAGCAGCGAATGGAAAACAGTTTTATACGGTTCGTTGCTTTTTTATTA